>JAJDDE010000062.1 GCA_029260475.1 Phycisphaerales bacterium
GCGGGTACAAGTTCAGCACCTACGCGACGTGGTGGATCCGCCAGGCCATCACCCGCGCCATCGCGGACCACGCCCGCACCATTCGCGTCCCGGTCCACATGATCGAGACGATGAGCAAGCTGCGCAACCACCAGAAGCACCTGCTCCAGCTTATGGGGCACGAGCCCACGATCGAAGAGCTCGCCGAGGCCGCGGGCATGTCCGTCGATGAGACGCGCCGCGTGATGAAGATCTCGCGTCACCCGATCTCCCTCGACCGCCCGGTGGGCGAGTCCGAGGACTCCTACTTCGGCGACTTCATCGAGGACGAATCCCAGGAGGCCCCGAGCCAGGTCGCCGCCAGCGAGATGCTGCGCGGGCGCATCGAGGGCGTCCTTAAGGGCCTCAGCTACCGCGAGCGTGAGATCATCAAGCTCCGCTACGGCATCGGCGACGGGCACACCTACACCCTCGAGGAGGTCGGGCGCATCTTCAAGGTCACTCGCGAGCGTGTCCGCCAGGTGGAGGCCAAGGCCATCCGCAAGCTCCAGCACCCGACCCGAAGCCGCAAGCTGTCGTGCTTCCTCGACAACGAGCTTGAGGTGCAGGAGGCCGAGGCCAAAAAGGACGCGATGGCCTGATCCACCGCGTCAATCGGTATCCTCCAGAGGGCGATCATCGCGATCGCCCTTTTTCATGCCAAATTTCTGTCCAGGAGACACATCATGGCCGGCACGTTCAACCTCAAGCCCTCGGGCGATCAGTTCATGTTCAATCTCAAGGCGGGCAACGGCGAGATCATCCTGACGAGCGAGCGCTACACCACCAAGGACGCCGCCGAGAACGGCATCGCCTCCGTCAAGACCAACGCGCCGTCGGACGAGCGCTACGAAAAGCTCGAGTCCTCCAACGGCAAGCCCTACTTCAACCTCAAGGCAGCCAACCACCAGGTCATCGGCACGAGCCAGATGTACTCTTCCGCCGATGCGAGAGACAACGGCATCGAGTCCGTCAAGACCAACGCCCCGGACGCGAAGATCGACGACGACTGCTGATCCCCCCGAGAAGACCGCACGGGCTCACTCGCCCGCGAGCATGCCGCGCACGATCGCGTCCCACTCTTTCATGAGCGCTTCGTGCTCCTCCGGGGCGGCGGGGCCGGTGAAGCCGGTGTGGACCGCGGCGATCGAGCCATCGGCGTTCACGAAGACCGTCGTCGGGTAGGCGCGGAGCTTGTCGAAGACGGGCAGCTTCTCCGAAGCGCCCTCCTTGCCCGCGGTCCCCGCGATAAGCACCGGCCAGTCGGCGCCGTGCCAGCGCATGAACGTCTGGATCTGACGCTTGGAGCGGTCGAAGTCCTCGGTGAGTTCGAAGGCGAGGCCGACGACGGTGATGCCGTGGGTCTCCTTGAGGCGTTTCACCGCGCTGGCGGCGTCGTGGCAGTTCGGGCACCAGGAGCCGAAGACCTCGATGATCGCGGGCCCTCCGCCGCGCGCCTCGATCACGTCCGCGACGGACGTCTCCGTGCCGTCAAGGCCCATGAACACAAGGTCCTTGAGCCCCGCGTCGCCCGTCCACCGGGTCAGGTCGAAGCCGTCCGAGAGCGTGAAGCCCTCGGGCGCAGGTGTCGCCGTCCACGCCTCGTGCCACCAATCGCCCGACCAGAAGTCGCCCTTCAGGCCGCCGTCGTCTTGCAGCGTCGCGTGGAAGAGGAAGGCGTGTCCGCCGTCGAAGCAGGAGAGCTTGAGCGTGCGCCCGTCCACGAGGCCTTCGAGGTAGCGGTAGTCGCCCGTGTTCGTGAGGAATGTACCGGTCGCGATGCCCTCCTCGGTGACCTCGAAGACGCCGAGGGCGGGGTCGTTGGAGGAATCGAATTTCACTTTCCAGCGCCCGTTGATGGTGGTGATGGCGTCGGGGTCGGCGGGGTGTTCGCGATCGAAGCGGTCCTGACGCGAATCAACCTGAGTGACGAGAACGGGCACGCTCGCAACAGCGTCACCGCGCACCTTGAAATACGTGCCGCTGACGGTCCCTTCAAAGGTCACGTCGGTGGTGATGTGTGCGTCGTAGTCGGGGAACCTCATCAGTGACGGATAGCCCATGCCGGACTCATTCTGCACTGGGCCCCAACCGGTGATGATGTCTTCTGGTCCGTTCACGATGTAGCCAGTCAGCCCAAACAGGTTGGGCCCTTTGCTGACATAGGGGAGCCCGCGTGATGCGATGTCCTCGAAAATGAACGGGAGCGGCCCGCCCGGGGTCTCGAGCTCGAATCGATAGATCCCACCTCTCGGTGGATACGGGGGGTGCTTCGTCGGGTCTAGAGGGGCCATGCCTGCCGCCGAGAGGCCCCCGGCACACAGTGTGGTGATCAGTATCGCGGACGTGATCAGCATCGATAAGTCTCCGGCGTTGTGGCGTAGAAGCACTGTGTCTGTCGTGTCTATTCACAGTGCCCGGCGCGGTTGCGTCTACACTCTGGGCCATGTCTACACGCTACGCCAAACGCCTCTCCATGCACCTCTCCCACCGCTCCTACGAGCCCTCGGACGTGGCGCGCCTCGCGGCGGACCTCCAGATCCCCGCCGATGAGCTCAAGGATTTCACCGAAGCCGTCAAGGAACTCGCAGCCGATGGCGAGGTCATCTGGGGCGACAACGACCTCGTCACGCTCCCGCCCCTGGGCGACGAGCTGATCGGCTCGTTCCGCAAGAACCAGAAGGGCTTCGGCTTCATCATCCCCGAGAGCGCGAACTCGGAGGGGGACCTCTTCGTGCCCGCCCAGCACGCCGGCAACGCGGTGACGGGCGACCGCGTGCGCGCGAAGGTCATCAAGCAGCGCTCGGCGCCCAAGGGCAAGTCGCCCTACATCGGCGACATCGTCGAGGTGCTCGAACGCAAGCGCACCACCTTCGCCGGCACGCTCCGCAAGCAGGGGCCCCTCTGGCTCGTGGACCCGGACGGCAAGGCGATGCGCGAGCCCATCGTCGTGCGCGATGCGGAGTCCAAGAACGCGCGCGAGGGGATCAAGGTCGTCGTCGATGTCACCGATTTCCCCGAGGGCGACTACCTCGCCGAGGGCGTCATCACCAAGGTGCTCGGCGAGGCGGGGCGGCCCGACGTGGAGACGCAGGCGGTCATCGACGCGTACAACCTGCCGGGCGATTTCCCCGAGAAGTGCAACCAGGAGGCGCGCGACATCAGCGCGGAGTACGACCGCCTCATCGACGAGCACGACCCAGACACAGGCGAGCCCTTCCCCGAAGAAGAGCGCCTCGACATCCGCAACCAGTTCGTCTTCACGATCGACCCGCCCGACGCGAAGGACTACGACGATGCGCTCTCCATCGAGCGCCTCCGGGGCGGGGACGGGCGGGGGGCCAAGGCCAAGTGGCGCCTGGGCATCCACATCGCCGACGTGAGCCAGTGGGTGATGAGCGGCAGCGCCCTCGACGTCGAGGCCATCGATCGCGGCAACTCCACCTACCTGCCGCGGCACGTGATCCCCATGCTCCCCGAGGTGCTCTCCAACGGCATCTGCTCGCTGCAGGAGGGCGTGCCGCGCTTCTGCAAGAGCGCGTTTATCGACTACGACGAGAGCGGTAACGTCGTCGGGCAGGGCTTCGCGGCGACCGTCATCTCCTCCGCCAAGCGCCTCACCTACATCGAGGCGCAGTGCCTGATCGACGGCAACGAGGAGGGCGCCGCGCGCCAGGCGAAGACGGAGCCGGAGTACACCGACGAGCTCAAGAGCGCCCTCAATGAGATCAACGCGCTCTCGCTGGTCATCCGCCAGCGACGGCGCAAGCAGGGCATGATCCACCTGGACCTGCCGGACGTGGAGCTGATCTTCAACGAGGAGGGGCACGTCGTTGATGCGCAGCCCGAGGACGACTCCTACACGCACACGCTCATCGAGATGTGCATGGTGGAGGCCAACGAGGCCGTGGCGCGGCTGTTCGAGGACCTCGAGGTGCCGATCATCCGGCGCGTCCACCCTGCGCCCGTGCCCGGGAACACCGATCAGCTACGCGAGTTCGTGAAGGTCGCGGGCTTCCGCATCCCCAAGAACCCGACGCGCGAGGAGCTCCAGTCGCTGCTCGACGCCACCGCCGGCACGCCCGCGGCGGCGGCCGTCCACTTCGCGGTGCTCAGAACACTCACCCGCGCCGAGTACTCCCCCGCGCTCATCGGCCACTTCGCACTCGCCTCCGAGGGCTACGCCCACTTCACGAGCCCCATCCGGCGCTACGCCGACCTCACCGTCCACCGCGCGCTCACCAAGTACCTCGAGCTCACGAAGAACGGTACCCAGCGACCCGCCGACGACAAGGAGCGCAAGAAGCTGGGCCTCAGCATCAAGAACGACCCGTCGGTCCCCACGATCGAGGACCTGCGCGCCATCGCGGGCGGCATCAACAGCTCCGAGGAACGCTCCACAGAGGCCGAGCGCGAGCTGCGCCACTTCCTCGTGCTCCAACTCCTCTCCGAGCACATCGGCGAGAGCTACCAGGCGGTGGTCACGGGCGTCACCGGCGCGGGCGTCTTCGTGCGTCTGGAGAAATACCTCGCCGAGGGCATGATCAAAACCACCGACCTGCCCACGCCCGAGGTGAAGGGCAAGCCGGGCGTCCACCACCGCGTGCTCTGGCTCGTGGACAAGAAGTCCGGAGCGATGGTCGAGCAAAATTCAGGGCGCAGCTTCAACCTGGGCGACCGCCTGGACGTCACGATCCTGAACGTGGACCTCCTGAAGCGCACGATGGACCTGGGCGTCACCAACCCCAACGCGCGCGCACAGGGCAAGGCCAAGAAGGTCACCGAGGGCGGCGGCGTCGGCAGCGGCGGCACCGTCGCGGGCCTCACCTTCGGCGACGTCGTCGAGGAGGACAAGCCCCGCAGGACCGGCGCGCAGAAACGCGACCAGCGCAGCAAGAGCCGTGACCGCAACAAGACCGAGCACCGCCCGGATCGCCAGAAGGGCAAGGGCAAGAAGTAACCAGAGCACGGACCTCCGGCAGCAGGCCCAGTTCCCCCGACCGGGTCGCAGCGCGCTATGCAAGCACCCTGGGCACCACCCATACGCACACCGCGAGCGCGTACACGAGGCCGATCAGCCCCACGATCCCGCCGACGCGCAGGAAGTCGCTCGTGCCCACGCCCGCGCTCTGTTTCCCCTCGGCGTCGGGCTCAGAGCCACCCGCGAAGACGATCGCGTTGGGGGGCGTCGAGACGGGCAGGCCCATCGCGAGGCTCGCGGCGAGCGCGATGACCACGCCGATCTGCGACGTCGAGGCCCCCGACTCCCCCGTGCTCGCCAGGCCGATACCGATCGCGATGAGCATGTTCGCGACCGCGGTGTTGCTCATAAAAGTGGAGAGCAAGAGCGTGCTCGCGCCGAGCACGAAGACCGTCGTCATCGCGCCGAGTCCCGCGAGCGGGAGCTGCTCGACCATCCAGTCCGCCAGCCCGGTGAGCGTCATCCCCTGCCCGAGCGCAAGGCCGCCGGCGATCAGGAGCAGGATGTCCCACTCCAGGCTGTTGAACTCCTTGCGCGTGAGCAGGCCCGTCGCGGTGAAGACGATCAGCGGGATGAGAGCGACCGCCGCGATCGGGAGGTCCGTCCAGGCGCTGGACATCCAGAGACCGACCGTGACGGTGAAGGTGCCGACCACGACCCACTGCTTCCACCCCGCGTGCTCGGGGATGCTGGGCCAGACGATCTCCACGTCCTTGGTCTCCCAGCGGTAGAGCCAGCAGATCGCCCCCCACGCGAGCAGCAAGGTGATGACCACCCCCGGGACGCCGATGAGCAGCCAGTCGAGGAAGGTGATGTCCACCCCCGCCGCCTGCAGCGCCGCGAAGGCGATGGCGTTGGGCGGCGTGCCGATGGGCGTGCCCATGCCGCCCACGTTCGCACCGACAGCGATCGCCAGCAGCAGCGACCGGCGCGCCTTGGCGCCCGACGGGAACTGCCCCGCGATCGGCGCGACGATCGCCAGCATCATCGCGGCGGTCGCGGTGTTGCTCATCCACATGGAAAAGAGCGCGGTCACGCCCATCACGCCCAGCACCGTGCGCGCGGGCGTCTTCGCGAAGGGTCGGATGAATGCGCGCGCGAGGACGGCGTCCACGCGCAGCAGGTGGGCCGTGCGCCCCATCACGAAGCCGCCCAGCATGAGCACGATGACCGGTGCCGCCGCCGGCGCGATGAACTGCTGCCACGTCTCGACCGAGCCCGAGGGCACCCCCGATTCGGCGGGGATGCCGAGCAGGAAGATCATCAGCGCCATGCTGAGGATCGCGGTCGCGAAGGGCGGGATGGAGCCGAGCGTCCAGTAGACCGCGGTGAGCGTGAAGATCCCGAGCATCACCCGGGCCGGCTCCTCGACGCCGTCCGCGAGCGCGTAGGCGACCAGGGCGCAGACGGGGCCCGCCAGGACAGAGAATGTGGGCCACCAGCCCAGTCGATCCAGCGTCTCAACGATGGATGGATCGCCCCCGGAGCGCAGACGCCTGAACAATCGCTGACGGGTCTTGGTTGGCTGGTGTGGCGTCATCCGCCGGGCCTTTCCGCACGCGCGGGGAGGGGCACCGACGCGAACAACGCCGGTAGAACAGATCGTTGGCGCACCGTGCGCACAAGGCACGACAACGTACTCGAAAGGGCCGATTCTCCCGGAAGGATCCAGCAATGCGAGGCCTCTACGCCGTCACAGTCACCGCGCTCCTCATCGCTTCTTTCTTCGCTCTCGGGCGGGCGACGAGCAGCCCCGCCAGCGCCAAACCGGCGGGCGACTCGGGTGCCCGTGCCGTCACGCCACGCGGGCCGCTCGCCAGGGATGAGCTCTCAGTCATCGAGACCTTCGAGGCGTCGAGCCCGAGCGTGGTCTTCATCGACACCGTCAGCGAGGTCATGCGCCGCGACTTCTTCAACAGGCGCTTCACGCAGCGGTACGCGGGATCGGGCAGCGGCTTCGTGTGGGACACCGACGGGCACGTCGTCACCAACCACCACGTCATCGACGGCGCGACCTTCATCACCGTCACGCTCGCCGACGGCTCCACCTACGAGGCGACGCTCGTCGGGCAGGCGGAGGACGAGGACCTGGCGGTGCTGCACATCGACGCGCCGATCAGCGCGCTCTCGCCCATCCCCATCGGCACATCGCACGACCTGCGCGTCGGCCAGCGTGTCCTGGCGATCGGCAACCCCTTCGGCCTCGACCAGACGCTCACCGTCGGCACCCTCTCGGCCCTCGGTCGCACCATAGAGAGCCACAGCGGCGAAGCCATCTACGACGTGCTCCAGACCGACGCCGCGATCAACCCGGGCAACTCGGGCGGGCCGCTCCTCGATTCGGCGGGGCGTCTCATCGGCGTGAACACCGCGATCCGCAGCGCCTCGCGCTCGAGCGCCGGCATCGGCTTTGCGGTGCCCGTGGACCGCGTGAACACCATCGTGCCGCAACTCATCGAGGGGCGGATGGGCCCGCTGCCCTCCATCGGCTTCAGCGTCATCGCGCCGAGTTATGCCCAGCGGTGGGGGGTCTCGCGCGGGGTGCTCGTCGGAGACATCGCCCCGGGCTCGGGCGCCGACAAGGCGGGCGTCCGGCCCACGAGCGTCTCGCGGATGCGCGAGGTCTCGATGGGCGACGTCCTCGTCGCCATCGGCTCCGAGCGCATCGATGACACCGCGGATTTCGTCCGTGTGCTCGGGCGCTACGCCCCGGGCGATCGCGTGTCGCTCGGGTTCCTGAGGGACGGGAAACGCGTCTCGGTCGAAGTCGATCTCGACGAGCCGCCCCGCCAGCGATCCCGACCGACCGCCGGAAACTGAGCCCTCGGGATCACCGGTACACTGCGGGGCCCGCCAACGACGCGCGAGCATCGTCCGCCCGCGTGATGGAGCACCGCCCGTGCCCGAGCCGAATCCGAAACACGCAGAGCTCCGCCTCCTCCTGATCCAAGTACGCGAGTCCGAGGAGGTCGCGCGTCACGAGCTCGACTCACTCCTCGACGTCACGGGCCTCCCCGAGAACGCGGTATGGACGTGGAACGTCGTCAGCGAGGGTGACCTGAAATGGGAACGCGTCGCTGCGGCCGACGGCGTCATCATCGGCGGCGCGGGCGTCCACTCCGCGACCCACGACGACCCCTTCACGCCCAACCTCATCGACAGCATCCGCCGCCTCGCCGACGAACAGAAACCCACCTTCGGCAGCTGCTTCGGTCACCAGATGATCGCCCGCGCGCTCAACGGCGAAGTGATCACCGACGAGGAGCACAGCGAGGTCGGGTGCCACGACATCGAGCTCCTCGAAGCGGCGGCGGGTGATCGCGTCTTCGGGCACCTGTGGGCCGCGGGCACGCGCACGTTCCCGGCGCTCATGGGCCACCACGATCGCGTGAGCACGCTCCCCGAAGGGGGCATCGAACTCGCACGCTCCGAGGTGTGCCCGAACCAGGCCTTCCGCGTCGGAGACCTGCCCATGTGGGCGACGCAGTTCCATGCCGAGCTCACGCCGGCACGGCTGCTCGAGCGTTTGGAGCGCTACGCCGATATCTACGCGCCGGGCGACGACACCATCACCAAGATCCGCGGGATGCTCCGCCCGGTAGACGAGGCGGCCTCGCTGCTCGGGCGATTCCTCGACGCCTGCGTGGACCTGGAGCGCTGAGAACCCTCGGGAACACAGCCAGAGCCCTGTAATTCGGTTGCGTTCGGTCCCGGTCCGGGGTACCACTCAAGAGACGAAACCCCGCCAACGAGGTCCGATATGGGCGCACAGGACGTGACATCCGGAGCAAACGCCGAACGCAGACGGGCGTTCATGCGCGATCTCCTCCGCGACGTCGAAGCCCTCGAGCGCATGCTCGAAGAGGGGCGCATCGAGACCGGCGTCTCCATGATCGGCGCGGAACAGGAACTCGTGATCGTCGATCAGGCGGGGCGACCGATGTGCATCGCCGACGAGCTCATCGCGGAGATCGACGACGACCACGTCACCAACGAGCTGGGCCAGTTCAACCTCGAGTTCAACCTCGACCCGCTCCCCTTCGGGGGCGACTGCCTCTCTACGCTCGAGGACCAGATCAACGCCCTGCTCGCCAAAACACGGGCCGCGGCGTACGCGAACGACGCCCAGATCGCGCTCTGCGGCATCCTCCCCTCGCTCGAGAAGTCCGACCTGGGCATGGAGAACCTCACCGACCGCCCGCGCTACCACGCGCTCAACGAGGTGCTGATGCGCATGCGCGGCGCCCCGAGCCGCCTCTCCATCGAGGGCGCCGACGAGCTCTCCATCAAGCACCAGTCCGTGATGCTCGAGGCCTGCAACACCAGCTTCCAGATCCACTTCCAGGTGAGCCCCGAGAGCTTCACGCGGTACTACAACTTCGCGCAGGCGATCACCGGCCCCTGCCTCGCCGCCGCCTGCAACTCGCCCCTGCTCTTCGGTCGGCGCCTGTGGCACGAGACGCGCATCGCGCTCTTCCAGCAGTCCGTGGACACGCGGACGGAGCGGGAGGACCTCCGCGAGTTTCAGCCGCGCGTGAGCTTCGGTTCCCACTGGATCAACGACGGCGTCCTCGAGATCTACCGCGAGGACATCGCCCGCTTCAAGCCGCTCTTCCACGACATCGGCGATGAGAACCCGCTCGAGCTCCTCGACCAGGGCGTCACGCCCAAGCTCCGCTGCCTCTGCCTGCACAACGGCACCGTCTACCGCTGGAACCGCGCCTGTTATGGCGTCTCGCCCAACGGCAAGCCCCACCTCCGCATCGAGAACCGCGTGCTCCCCTCCGGGCCGACGCCGGTCGATGAGGTCGCCAACTCCGCCTTCTGGTTCGGGCTCATGCACGGGCTCTCCGACGAGTGCGACGACGTGCGCACGCGCATGACCTTCGAGGACGCCGCCCAGAACTTCAACGCCGCCGCCCGGCACGGCATCGACGCCAACCTCGTCTGGTTCGGCGGCGCGAGGATGCCCGCGCGCGAACTCATCGCCCTCCACCTCATCCCCCTCGCAGAGCGGGGCCTCAAGAGGGCGGGCGTGGACGGGGGCAAGTACCTCGACATCCTCGAACGGCGCGTCGCGACGGGGCAGACCGGCTCTGCGTGGATGCTCGGCTCGCTCAACGCGATGGGGCGCTCCGGTGCCCGCTCCGGTCGCCTCTCACGCCTCACCTGCGCAATGATCGAACGCCAGATGCACGGCGCCCCGGTCCACGAGTGGGAGCCCGTCGCCGATAGCGAGTTCGCCGGCGACCGGCGCCACATCCTCACCGTCGGTCAGTACATGGCGACGGACCTCTTCACCGTCCACGACTCGGACATCGTGGACCTCGTGACCAACCTCATGGACTGGAAGCACGTGCGCCATGTGCCCGTCGAGGACGACGACCACCACCTCGTCGGCATCGTCAGCGCCCGGGCGCTGCTCCGCCACTTGGGACGCACACGCTCCAACGGCGACGGGCGGGCCGTACCCGTCTCCGAGATCATGGACAAGGACCCCGTCACCGCGTCCCCCGACACCACCACGCTCGACGCCATCCGCCTCATGCGTGAGCACCAGGTGAGCTGCCTTCCCGTCGTCGAGGGCAAGCGCCTCGTCGGCCTCATCTCCGAGCACGACATCATGAGCGTCGCAGCCCCGCTCCTCGAGCGATTCCTGGAGGAGTAGGCCCCCGCAGGTCCGGTTGGCGACGAGGAGTTCCTGTACCATGCCCCGCTCGGCATAGGAGGAATCCACAACCCTTGCGTGCACTCATCCTCGGCATCGGCGACGCGTTCACCGCGAAGAGTTACGGCACGTCCGCCGTCATCCAGGGCCCCGAGGGGCGCCTGCTGCTCGATTGCCCCGACCTCATCCACCGCGCCCTCAAAGAGGCCAGCGAGATCAGCGGCTGGGAGAACGACAGCCGCAGCTTCGACGACATCCTCATCACCCACCTGCACGGCGATCACTGCAACGGCCTCGAGTCGCTGGGGTTCAAACGCCTCGTCTACCGCCTCCGCAAGGAGCACACCGTCACGCCCCGCCTGCACACCCACCTGGAGGCCGCAGGACGCATCTGGGAGCGCCTCGCCCCCGCGATGGACGCGCCCTTCGAGAAGCCGGGCGTCCCTTCCACCCTCGATGACTACTTCGACGTCCGCCCCTTCCAGATCGGTGCCACGATCCAGACCTGCGGCCTCACCATCGAGTCGCGCCAAACCATCCACCCCATCCCCACCATCGGCCTCAAGATCTCCGACGGCACGAGCACCCTCGGCTGGTCGGGCGACACCGCCTACGACCCCGAGCACATCGAGTGGCTCAGCGGCTGCGACCTCATCGTCCACGAAACCAACCTGGGCCCGGCGCACACCAACGTGAACCTCTTGAACGCCCTGCCCGACGAACTCCGCAAAAAGATGCGCCTCACGCACATCGCCGACGAATTCGATCCGGCGAGCAGTGATATCCCGGTGCTGCGCGAGGGGGAAGTGCTGTCAATTGGGAGTAGTCGTTTGGATGTCTGATATCGACACCGCAATATGCAAAATGGGTCCACGGTTGGCACTGCTCAGTGTTGCGACGCAGTTTCGAGATCAAGCTGATCGCGACTACATTACCGCTCGTCATACTTACGCACTCGGCTTCGCGGATCAGTTCATGTGGTCGGCGCAGCAGGCATTGGAGAAGTACCTCAAAGCTACGGCCATTTTCTTGATCCCTCTCTCCTCCGAAGATACTAACTCGCCGAAAATCAAGTTTGGTAAAGGCGGCATGGGCCATGATCTTGTTGTAATCGTTAATACTTTGTGCGATGCCTCGCGATTTGACATTAGCTACTCAGAAGAAACAAAGAATTTTCTTAAACACGTTACGCACCATGGGATGAATAGATACAGTCAGTTATTTGTCAACCGCTTCGGAAACGAACTCAAGCTTCTGGACGAGCATGTCTGGAAGGTGCGCGGACAGTGTTTCTGGTGGCAGTTCGATCCACCTCGAGGAGACTCTGAACATGGCGTGGATGCCCATCGATGGAATGAATTGCGAAGTGAGAAGGTGTCTGGGCAAAAACCTGGCCGGGTGCAGCATGAATACGGTCTTCTTGAAGCAATCATGGCTCCAAACGCGCCAAAGACAGACCAGGAGGCTCGGAGGTCGTTGATCCGGTGGAATCGTTGGTTCTTCTACAGCCGTCGTAGTGGAGGGCCGGCACCGATGTGGACAGACCGAGCTTGGCCTGTCTGGGGATCTTCTTGGATTAGCCGACCAGAGGTTGTGCAAGTTTTAGTGGAAATGGGGCTAGCTCCCCGAGATTCGCTGCGCGCGTCGAAATCACTTTCTAGTGGTGATGCTATCGATTGGACCCAGATTCGATTTTTCCGCTAAGCCGCTTCGCGACCGCTTGCATATCCACATTCCCATCCGTCTCATCCACGATCTCGTGCCCGAGGAGTTCCTCAACGTAGTCAGGTTCGAGTACAACGACGTCATGCCCACCAACGTCGAGTACAAAGCGCACCTGACCGACCGCCCCGAGGCCGACCGCCTCGCGATGGAGGGCTCGGGCGGGCCACCGACGATCCTCGTGCAGCGTGACACGTACTACGAGGTCACCGACGGACGCCTCAAGAAGCGCGAAGAGACACAGGACGGCGCGGTGCAGGCGCCTGTGCTCATCCGGTACCACCGGGCAGACAACGCGGGCACGCGCGACAGCCAATACACACTCGAGCCGGTCGAGCGCGAGCCCGAGGAGCCGGTGTGGCTTGTCGTGGAGAAAACCCGCCGCTTCTCGATGATCGGCGAGGTGCGCATCCACATCGACGCGGTGTACACACTGGGTGACTTCATCGAGTTCGAGTCGCTGGTGAACGAGAAGCAGGGCCACGCACAGGCGCAGGCGACGCTCGACGCGGTGCTGCAGCGATTCGCGCCGGTGCTGGGCGAGCCGATCGATACTTCTTATTCGGCTCTGCTCGAAGCCTCGATCACGCCCGGGGCGTGAACAGCACCGCGCCCGAGTGGGGGGGCAGGGTGTGCGTGCCCGTTGCGCTGAGCTCGGTCACCGAGAGATCGAAGCGACCGCCCGTCGTCGCGACGCCGAAACGCCCCGCGGGCAGTGAGAGCGTGCGCTCCACCGTGCTGCCGTTGAGCAGCACGAGCGCCGACGACCAACTGTCTAGGCCCGTCACGTCCTCCACGCGGAAGGCGATGCAGCCTTCCGGCACGCCGATGCCGTGCTCCATGTGCTCGAAGAAGTGGACCCCCTGTTCCACGTGCAGGCGCTCGCCCAGGCGGAACATCGGGTGCTGGTGACGCAGGTGGATCACCTGGCGGTAGTAGTCGCACCGCTCGGCGTTCTTGGCCTTCTCGCGCCACTTCACGTTGTTCACCGCGTCGCCCAGGTTGTAGGTGTTGTCCTCGCCCGCCTTGGTGCGCCCGAACTCCTGGCCCGAGTGCAGGAAGGGGATGCCCTGGCTCGTCATCAGCGTGAGGGCCGCCAGCTTGGACATCTCGACGCGCGAGGTCACCGGCTTCTTCGCGCGCTCCTTGCGCGGCAGCATCTCGTGCGTGATCGCCAGCCGGTCCTCGAGCGTGTGGTTGTCGTGGCACTCCACGTAGTTGATGGTCTCGATGGGTTCCTGCGCGAAGGTGTCGATGCCGCCGCGGATGCCCTCTTTCACCTTCGTCGTCTGTGCGCCGGCGTTGATGAAGGCGGGCTCGTCGAGCTCGAAGACGTGCCCGCGCAGCCCGTCGCGCATGTCGTCGTTGAAGACGCCCCAGCCGCGCCCCTTCTGCTTGCCCTTGCTGTTGACCTCGATGCCCGCGTCGCCGCCCGTCCAGGGCTCGCCGTACACCATGATCGTCGGGTCGATCTCGTGGACCGCCGCCGAGAGCATCGCCATGGACTCGTCGTCGATCAGGCCCATGAGGTCGAAGCGGAATCCGTCCACCTGGTAGGTGTTGACCCAGTGGAGCACGCTCTCGATAAGGAAGCGTCTGCCGTGGTGCGAGTTGCTGTTGAACTCGTTGCCGCAAGCGCTGCCGTTCCAGCCGGTGCCGTCGTCGCGCCAGCGGAAGTAGACGCCAGGCGCGAGGCCCATCATGGAGCGGAGCATCCCGGGCCAGCCCTCGGCGTTGTGGTTGTAGACCACGTCGAGCGTCACGCGGAGCCTCGCGTCGTGCAGCCCGCTGACGAGCCTCTTCATCTCGTTGACCGGCGCACCCAGGTCCGTGCCTTCGCAGTACGTCTCCTCGGGTGCGTTGAAGTCGTTGGGCATGTAGCCCCACTCGTAGCGGGGGTCGTAGGGCATGCTGAAGGCGTGGACAGGCATGAGCTGCACGGTGTTGATCCCGAGCTCGAGCATGTGGTCGAGGCAGGTGGTGACCGTTGTGCCCGCCAGTCGCGTGCCGCGCTGCGTGAGCCCGAGGTAGGTGCCGAGCCAGTCGGGGCGGACGCCGCAGGCGGGGTCGCGCGTGAAGTCACGGACGTGCAGCTCGTAGATGATCGCGTCCCGCGGCTGCAACGGGGGCCGCTTCGTCACGGGCGTCTGGTCGTGGAAGACGTAGGCCTTGCCGTGCCTGATGAGCGTGGCTCGCGGGTCCACAAGGTCCGATATCAGCACGCCGTCGCGCTCGATCTCGTAGCTGTAGCTCCAGGCGTGCCAGTCGCCCTCGAGGTAGGTCCGCCAGACCAGGTGCTCGCCCTCCACCGGCAGCATTTCCACGCTCTTCAGCTCGCGCGAATAGGCGTGAACAAGACGCAAACGGACGCTGGTCGCCTCGGCGACCACCGCGAACGCGGAGCCCGCGCTGGTGTACGTCACCCCCAGCGGCACCTCCTCGGCGGTGCGCCACGGGTGCTGTTGGGGGTTGGCGTGCGTCGTCGTGCTGCTCATCGTCCGGGAATCCGATCGCTGCTGAAATGAGGGCTCAGGTTCGGGAATTGGAGCGATGATACGGGTGATGAGCGTGGTACGATCCCCCTCTCCGGAGGACACCCGCCCGCTCTTCAAGCCCACGCGGAGAGAACGCCGATCCAACATCGGTTACGCGTGACGCACAATCGAGGCGGGAGACCAGAAGCGATGCCAGAGCCAGATCCGACACACCCCCAGGACCTCTCACGCCGCGACGCGGTGCGTCGTCTGATGACCGCGGGCCTCTCCTTCGCCCTCGTCCCGACCCTCGTCGCCTGCTCGACCGGCGGCGGACGCTCCAGCCGAGCCCGTCAGCACGACTTCGCCGACGTCCCGGACCCCTCCTGGCCCACACCGCGTCGGTTCACGCTCGAGCCCGAGCGCTCGATCACGCCCTACTCCACCAAGCCACTCCCCAGCCCCACATCAGGCGGCGTCCAGACCGCCCTGCCCGCGGGCGTCCGCACCCGCGCCTCCTGGGCCGGCGGCGACCCCGTCCCCACGCTCATGGACCGGATGACGCCCATCGACCGGCTCACCATCCATCACGACGGCATGACCGCCTTCACCTCCACCAACGTCGCGGCGGCCCAGACCCGCATCGAGGCAATCCGCTCCGCCCATCGCGGGCGCGGCTGGGGCGACATCGGCTACCACTACGTCATCGACCCCGCCGGTCGCATCTGGGAGGGCCGCCCGCTCGGCTGGCAGGGCGCCCACGTCAAGGACCAGAACCCGGGCAACCTGGGCATCTGCATGCTCGGCAACTACGAGCGCCAGCGTCCCACCAACCAGCAGCTCCACACCCTGGAGCACTTCGTCGCAGACTCCATGCGCCGGCACGCGATCCCCTTGGGCAACATCTACACGCACCGCGAGCTCGCACCGACCGCGTGCCCCGGGCAGTACCTGCAGCCCCGACTCGTCGCGATGCGCGAGAACACCGGCGCCCTCGCCCGCGTCTGAGCGCCGCACGCTCGGCCTCGTCAACGGGCCGATTCACCGGCGTAATCGCGGCAGCCAGTTCCGGAACATGTTCTGAGGTGGCTTGTTGTAGATGTGCAGGCACTCGGCGCGCACGATCGCCCACGAACCGCCGCGCCGCTGCCAGCCGAGCTCCCAGCCCATCGGCATCGGCGCGCCGTCCACCCCGAGTGTCACGTCGAAGCGCGTGCGCCCCACGTTCGGGCCGTCCTGCGTGCTCGACACCTTGCGGAGGTTGAAGGAATTTACCCGCTTCGACGCCTCCAGCGAGATGGCCGCCAGGGCATCGACATCGATGGAGAACTCGGTGCCCGCCGCCGCCAGGAGCACGTCCCGGTCGAGCTGGGAGCGGGCCTCGAAACGGTCGCCCGTGAGCATCGCGGTGATGAAGGCGCGCGTGCCGTTGGCCATCGACTCGCGCCCCGTCTCCACCACGCTCGCGAGGCTCCAGACGCCCGTCGCGAGCACGAGGGCCGCGAGCATCGGGGCCGGTGTCCACTTCACAAGCCCCTTTTGGCGGAGCATGTAGGCGCTCAGCACCCCCATCGCGATGATCGCGATCATCGTCGGGATCGGCTGCTCATACAGCCATCGCTCCCACGCGGGTCCGCCATCCAGGTGCGGCATGTTCACGAGTTGAGCGATGATCGGGATCACAAGGGGCCCTGTCTAGGGGGTGTGTCGAACGAGCGCGGACGAGAGGACAACAACGCTGCGCGGCAACGAGGGGGCGGGTTCCCTTCAGGGGGCCGCCCATTCACTCCGATAACACGGTAGGTACCGACCACTCTCACGGAGGATCCGCGCGCCGATGTCGCCCAGCGAGCTGCCACTGACGTTCGAAATCGGCCCAACGGGCTCACAAGGTGTCTCGGCGGTCGCCGACCCGGGCGTGGCCTCCGACCCCGCCCTTCTCGCCCGGAACCTCAACGCCCTCGGGCAGCGCCAGCCCGCTCTGGCCCGGGCTCTCGCGGCCCTCGACGCCCCCAGCCCCCTCCGCTTCGAGCGCACCGAGGAGGAGGGCGCCCTCACCGCCGACCTCGACGGACGCGCCCTCGCCTCGCGCCGGCGTCCGCTCACTGAGGCCTCCCGGCTCGCGTCGAAGGTGGATATCGAAACCCACGGCGCGCTCCTGATCCTGGGTATGGGCCTGGGGCACCACGTCAGCGCCCTCGCCCAACGCGCCGGCGAAGCGTGCGCCTTGGTCGTCTTCGAGCCCGATCTCGCGTTGCTTCGCGCCGTGTTCGAGCGTGTGGACCACTCCGCGTGGCTCGCGATGCGCCAGAGCGCCATCGTGACGGACCCGGACAACGTCGGCGCGATGTCGTCGGACCTGCAGGGTCTGGAAGCGCTCCTGTCGGTCGGCATCGAACTCGTGGAGCACGCGCCGAACGCCGCCCGCATCGGCGACGGCGCCCAGCGGATCATCACGACGCTCAAGGGCACCGTCGGCGCGATGCGCATGCACGTCATCACCGCGATGGTGCAGGCCGATGTGACGGCGCGGAACGAGCTGATGAACCTCGGGCACTACGTCGCCCGCCCGGGCATCAGCGAACTCGAGGGCCTGTGTGCCGGGCGACCGGCGATCCTCGTCGCCGCGGGCCCGAGCCTGAAGAAGTCCATCGATCTCCTCAAAGACCCGCGTGTGCGCGAGCGCTGCGTGATCATCTGCGTGCAGACGGTGCTCAAGCCGCTGCTCGAAGCGGGCATCACGCCGCACTTCGTGACCGCGATCGACTACCACGAGATCTCGAAGCGTTTCTACGAGGGGCTGACCGAACAGGACGTACGGGGCGTGACGCTCATCGCCGAGGCGCGGGCGAACGCCGCGATCCTCGACGCCTTCCCGGGCGACATCCGCCTCCCGCGCGACGATTTCCTCGATGCGCTCCTCCAGACCGGCCCCGAGCACGGCGGCCCCGATCGCGGCAAGCTCACCGCCGCCGCCACCGTCGCGCACCTCAGCTACTACCTCGCGCGCTACATGGGTGCCGATCCGGTGGTGCTCGTCGGTCAGGACCTCGCCTTCACCGACGGCCAGTATTATGGCCCCAACGCCGCCATACACAACGTCTGGGCCTGCGAGCTCAACGAGTTCAACACGCTCGAAACGCTCGAGTGGCAACGCATCGTGCGCAACAAAGGGCACCTCCACCGCGTCCAGGACGTGCTGGGGCGCCCCGTCTTCACCGACGACCAGATGGCGGCCTACCTCGCCCAGTTCGAGCGCGACTTCGCGCCAGATGAGGCCAGGGGTCTGCGCATCATCGATGCCTCCGAGGGCGTGAAGAAGCACCACACCGCGCCGATGACGCTCGAGGCGGCGCTCAGGGCGATCGACGAGGGCCACTCGGCACCGCTGCCAGACATCCCCAAGGCCCAGACGCAAGACACGCCCAAGGCCCGGCGCGACACCGCCGACCTGCTCCGCCGCGTGCGGTCCCAGACCAAGACCATCGCGCGCAAGGCGAGCGAGTGCGTGCGCATCCTCGGGGAGCTGCAATCGGTTCAGCAGAACACGCAGAAGAACGGCGAACTCGTGCGCAGAACGCATGCGCTGCGAGAGGACGCCCAGGCCCAGCAGCCGGCGTTTCACCTCATCATGAAGATGAACCAGCTGGGCGGCTTCAAGCGCTTCAAGGCCGACCGGGCCATCGCGCTCGCGAAGCACGAGGACCCGCTCGCCGAGCAGCGAGCCCGCATCGAGCGGGACAAAGTGAACCTCAAGTGGATCGAAGAGTACGCGGGCGTCTTCGAGGAGCTGCTGAGCGTCAGCGAGCGGGCCTTGCAGGGTGGCGCAAAGCGCACACGCGACATCACCCCCCGTGACGAGGAGGGGGGGGACATTGCCGTGCGCACGAAGACGCGCGTCGGCGCGATCCTGCACACCGATCTCGGCTCGGGGAACGCCGATCACCTCCGCAAGACCTGCGAGCAGCTGCTCCGCGCCAAGAACATCGACAAAATCATCGTGCTCACGCCCGAGCCGGCCCGCTGGGCGGGCCTGCCCGAGGGGATCGTGGTTGAACGCAGCGAGCCGATCGATACGGTAGCGCGCAGAGCTCTCCGCGCCGGGCGTGCTTTCGCGCTCGACAACTGGCGGGGCGGGCTCGCGGGGCTCTCGGTCTTCGACGAGGTCATCGCGCCCGGCGCGATGGCCGACGCATGCGTTCGACACAACGTGCGGTCGCTCTACTGCGCGGGGCCCGACTGGATCGCGATCGACCCGGGTCTCACGGACGAGGTGATCGGGCGGCACCTGGAAGCGCCCGAGGCCCAGCCCATCGTCTTCACGCAGGCCCCGCCCGGCGTCTGCGGTGCCGTTGTCAGCGCGGAGGCGCTCCGCGAGATCGCAGACGGGCGCACCAAGGCCCGCGGCTCCATGTTCGCGACGCTCGGGGGCGTGCTCGGCTACATCCCGCTCGCGCCACGCTCCGATCCGATCGCGGGCGCGATGTGTCTGCAGATCGACGAACGCCTGCGTGATCGCGCCGTGCGCACGATCGCGGACATCGGTGGAGCGCACACGGAGCTGGTGCTGCACGCCCACGCGATGGGGATAGACGAAGCCAAGGCCCACATCGACGCGTTCGCGGAGATCCAAGGCGGCACGCTGCTGTCGCTCATCGACGCACCGCTCGATCGCGTGGCGCCGCTCATCGAATACGCCAAGCGTGCGGGGCTGCTTACCCACGTCCGCACGCACCTGCGCGACGGCACCGAGGGGTTGCTGACCGCGGATATCGTGAGCATCGACTGCATAAGCGCACAGGAAGAGACCTACGCGAAGCTCACGGGAACCGACGCCTTCATGCGCGTGCAGGAGGGCATCGAGCACATGCTCGAGCATCGCTCGCTCGCGGGGGGCTTCCCGACGACGTGGGTCGTGCCGCGCATCGCCAAGCGTGACGACGTGTACGAGGAGCTGGAGGCGTTCTACGACCTCTGGCTCACGCGCGCCGGTGCCGCGGTCATCGATCCGCTGCCCGCTCCGATCTCTGGTGAACGCATCGCGCCGCTGCCCGTGCCCGGCGTGGCCCGGCAACGCCTCGAGGGCAGGCGAATGGTCATTGGTCAGAGAGGTATGGCGTGAGCGTGCGCACACTCGCGGTCGTGCTCGCGCGGGCCGGTTCGAAAGGGTTGCCCGGCAAGAACGAGCGCCCGCTCGCGGGCAAACCCTGCGTGCAGTGGACGCTCGAGTACGCGATGCGCTCCCGCCGCACAGACCGCGTGGTGCTCTCCACCGACGGCGACACCCTCGCGGCGATCGGCGAGCGTTGCGGCGTGGGCGTCGTCAGGCGGAGCGATGAACTCGCGGACGATTCTGCGACGGTGGACGCCGCCGCCCGGCACGCGCTGTGCGAGATCGAACGCGAGCACGCCCGCTTCGATGCGGTGGCGTTGCTGTATGCGAACGTGCCGCTGCGCCCCGAGGGCCTGCTGGACGAGGCGATCGACACGCTCGCGCGCACAGGCTGCGACTCGGTGCAGAGCTACGCGCCCGTCGGCAAGCACCACCCCTACTGGACCACGGTCGTGGGTGAGGGCGGCGACGTTGCGCCGTGGCAGGGGGACGTGCTGAACCACGGCATCCACAGGCGTCAGGACCTGCCCCCGGCGCACATCCCCGATGGGGGCGTGATCGTCTGCACGCGCGAGGCGCTGCTGCTGGAGATCGCGGGCGTCGCGGATGGGGCACACGCCTTCTTCGGGCGCGACCGCCGAGGCGTGCTCACGAACGAGGGCGACGTGATCGACATCGATACGGAGATCGACGCGGTGGTCGCCCAGGCGATGCTCTGTGCGCGCGCGGAGCGTGAGAGCGCCGCGTGAAGATCGGCGACCGCAACATCGAGCACGGGCAGCGGCCCTACGTGATCGCGGAGATCGGCGTCAACCACGACGGCTCGGTCGCCAAGGCGCTCGCGCTGATCGAACTCGCGGCGAAGAGCGGGGCGGACGCCGTCAAGTTCCAGCACTTCGAGGCCGAGCGATTGATGAGCGCGGATGCCCGCCTCGCGGTCTACCAGCGATCGAGCGGCGAGACGGACCCCGTCAAGATGCTCGACCGCCTGGCCCTCACGCTGGACGAGTTGGCGCAGTGCGTGGCCTGTGCGCACGAGTGCGGCGTCCACGCGATCGCGAGTGTCTTCTCGACCGAGCTCGTCGAGGCGGCGGACACGCTCGGGTGGGACGCCTTCAAAAGCGCGAGCCCGGATCTGATCCATAGACCGCTGCTCGAGCGGATGGCCCAGACAGGGCGGCCGCTGATCGTGAGCACCGGCGCAAGCGACGCTGATGAGGTGGCCCGGGCCCACGGGTGGCTCAAAGAATGGCGGGAGAGCGTCGCGTTTTTACAGTGCGTGAGCAGCTACCCGGCCCCCGCGACGGACGCACACGTGGGCGCGATCCCGACGCTGGCAGCGATCGTTGAGCCTTGCCCGGTGGGGTACTCGGATCACACGCCCTTCGTAGAGACCGGGTTCGTCGCCGCCCGGCACGGGGCGGTGATCTTGGAGAAACACTTCACCGACGACAAGACGGCATCGGGCCCGGACCACGCGGCCTCCCTCGAGCCCGAAGAGCTCGAACGCTACGTCTGGTGGTCCCGCCTCTCGGGGCGCGAGGCGCACGACGCCTACTACGACGAGCGGCTCGTCGGCGCGAGCGAGAAGCGCGTACACGACTGCGAGCGCGATGTGCGGAGCGTGAGCCGCCAGTCGGTGGTCTCGCTCCGGGCGCTACGAAGGGGTGAGACGGTCACCGTGCACGACCTCACCTGCAAGCGGCCCGGCACGGGCATCGAGCCCTGGGAAACCCGGAGCGTGGTCGGGAAGACGCTCGCGCGCGATGTCGGCACCGACAGCGTGCTCAAGTGGGAAGATTTCGCATGAGCGCGCAACGCGTAGCGGTGGTGACGGGCACCCGTGCCGAGTTCGGGCTGCTGACGCCGGTGATGCGCGCGATCGAGGGCCATGGGGCGCTGGAGCTCCGCGTGATCGCGGCGGGCATGCACCTGGTGGGGGAGCAGCCGACAGTCCGCGAGGTGCAGGAACGGTTCGATGTCCACACCACCGTGCCGATGCAGCGGTCCGGTGAGACGGGGCGCGTGGCTGATGGGCACGCTCTGGCGCGCGGTATCGACGTCTTCGCGGATGTGCTGGGCGACGCGGACTGCGTGCTGGTGCTTGGCGACCGCATCGAGGCGTTCGCGGCTGCGAGCGCCGCCAGCGTGATCGGCGTGCCGGTTGTGCATCTGCACGGTGGGGATGTCGCCGAGGGCGTCGCGGACGAGGCGATGCGCCACGCGATCACGAAGCTCGCGCACCTGCACCTGCCCGCGACCCCGACAAGTGCCCAGCGGATCGAGCGGATGGGTGAGGCGTCGTGGCGCGTCGAGTGCGTGGGCTCGCCCGCGGCCGATGTCGTGCGCACCACCCCGGAGCTCGATGAGCGGCGGTGGGCCGAGTTGGGCGCGCCCGAGGCGGTCGTGCTGCATCATCCAACGGGGCTCGACGCGGATCGGGAACAAGCCTTCGCGAAGGCGATCGCGGATTCGATCGAGCCCGGGCGCACGCTCTGGCTGGCGCCAAATCATGACCCCGGGCACGAGTGCGTGATGGGTGTACGGCAGGCCTCGGGGGCCCGGTTGATCGATCATCTCCCCTCGAGCGTGTTCACGGGCCTGCTCAAACGGCTCGCGCGAGAGGGGGGCGTCCTGATCGGCAACAGTTCGTGCGCGCTGATCGAGGGCGCGATCATCGGGCTGGGGGCGGTCGATATCGGGCCCAGGCAGGGCGGGCGCGAGCGGTGCGGGAACGTGCTGGAGGTCGAAGCCCCTGCGGTGTCCGGCATCAGATCGGCGATCGAGCGTCTGCGATCTCGCTCGCTCGGCGCGATCGTTCACCCGTACGGGGACGGGCACACGGGCCAGCGCATCGCCGAGGCGCTGGCACGGATCGAGTTCTCGGACCCGAAATGGCTCCGGAAACGCACCGCGTATTGACATCACCCCAACGCGATCATCGTCCGAAAGTCATCCGCTCAACCGACCGATGCTCCCAGCGGCGCGCCCTCTATACCCGGCGCCGGAGGATCGTGATGAGCACCGAGACCGCGGAAAAGAACACCATCATCGACAGCGCCGTGCGGGAGATCTCCCAGATCGCGATGCTGCCGGAGATCACCATCCGGATCATCGAGCTCGTGGAGGACCCGAACTCCACCGCGAACGACCTCCATCAGATCATCTCGAACGACCCGGCGCTGTGCGCGCGGATTCTCAAGGTGGTCAACTCGTCCTTCTACGGGCTCCCCGGGCAGATCGGCAGCATCAACCGCGCCATCGTGCTGCTGGGCCTGAACGCGGTGAAGAACATCGCGATCTCCGCGAGCCTCGCGAAGCTCTTCCGGGGCGGCCAGCTCTCCAGCCACTTCTCGGCGCGCGATCTCTGGACGCACTCGGTCGCGACCGCGACCTCCGCGAAGGTGATCGCCGACTCCATGAAGGTCGCCTCCAGCGACGAGGCCTTCCTCGCGGGCCTCGTCCACGACCTGGGCATCATGGTCGAGATGCAGTACGACCGTCAGAAGCTCATCGAGACGATCGAGAAGGTCGCTCCCGACGGCGAGGGTGTCCCCACAGGCGACATGCTCAAGATCGAAGACGAGATCTTCGGCGCCAACCACCAGGATTTCGGCAAGGGCCTCGCGGTGAAGTGGAAGTTCCCGCAGACGCTCGTGGACGTGGTCAGCGCACACCATGAACCGATGGCGGTGAGTGAACAATCGCGCAAACTCCCCTGCCTGATCCACGCCGCCGACCGCATCGCGGGCTCGCTCGAGGGCGTCTTCCGCCTCGACCTGCCCACGCTCGATCACGACCCCGCGGTCCTCGAGACGCTCGGCGTGACCGCCCAGCAGCTCGACGGGCTCAAGGAGCGGATCATCGAAGAGGTCGAGAACGTCAAGGCGATGCTGGGCTGAGCGCCCCGCGCCACGCCTCCATCTGAGACCGGTCCGTCAGGTCGTACGTCAGGGGCGTCACGGTGATGCAGCGCGCAAAGAGCCGTTCCACATCCGTGCCCTTGTCCGTCGCGTGAAAATCGAGGCCGCTCGAGGCCGACCAGTAGTACGGCGCGCCCATCGGGCTCTCGCGCGGCTCGAACCGGTCCACGATGCCGTGGGTGTTCATCGGGCAGACGACGATGGGTGGCTCATCCGTATCGCCGCCATCCTCGGGCATCCCGGCGCTGTCGAGCGTGGGCAGCCCAGCCTCGCGCCGCTCCTTGAGCATGGCCCTGCGTGACTCCTCATCGCTGCCGATCGGTTCCTCGCAGCGCGGCACGTTGATATTGATGCACGAGTGCGGCGTGAGCAGGCCCGAGGCCAGCACGAGGTCGATCGCCCGTCGAGCGTGCAACGCGGCGCGATCCCACAGCACGCGACCGCGTCCGAGATGAAGGCTGACCGCGATCGAGGGGACACCGAGGAACGCGGATTCGATGGCGGCGGCGACGGTGCCGGAGTAGATGACGTTGACGCCGCAGTTCGCGCCGGCGTTCATGCCCGAGATGCAGAGGGCTGGCAGGTCGTCCTCGCCGAATCGCTGGGGCCAGAGCGTGGAGAGCGCGAGTTTCACGCAGTCGGCGGGGCGCCCGTCTACCGCGACGCCCGTCATCCGTTCGTTCACGGTGACGTCGCTGATCATGAGTGGCTCGGAGAAGGTGACGCCGTGCCCCGTCGCGGACTGGACGGTGAGGGGCGCAACGGGCCAGACCGTCTCCGCGAGGGGCCGGTCGGGGTCGGCCAAGGCCTTGTGGAGGGCCACGATGCCGGGGGCACGGATGCCGTCGTCGTTGGTGAGGAGCACGCGCATGGGCGGAGGGTAACCGGGCGGCGCACCCGCATGGGCGAATCGGTCTACCGTGGGGATCTCCCGATGCCGTGGTTCCTGCTCATCCCGTCCTTCGTGCTGCTCGCTCTGGGCGCTATGACCTGCGTCTACTACAGCGTGGTGCGGGCGCGCGTGACGCGCACGATGCGCACGCTGCCCACGCTGCGCGACGGCCTGGAGCTCCCCGAACCAGAGGGCGGCTGGCCCAGCGTCTGCATCGTGGTGCCCGCGCACAACGAGGAACTGCACATCGAGGGGCACGCCGAGTCGCTGCTGCTCCAGTCGTACCCGGGGGACCTGCGCCTGGTCTGGGCGCTCGACCGGTGTACGGACCAGACGAGGGCCAAGCTGGAGGCGGTCATCGCAGCGGCCCCGCCCGAGGCGCCACAGAGCGAGATCGTGGAGATCACCGACTGCCCGGATGACTGGGCGGGGAAGGTCCACGCGGTCCACAGCGGCGTCACCCGCAGCGAGGGTGCCCAGGGCGCCGAACGATTGCTCTTCGCGGACGCCGACACCTGGTTCGAGTCCGGCGCGGTGCGGGCGGGGGTCGCGCTGCAGGACCACCGGGACCTCGACATGCTCTCGCTGCTCTGCACGCTCACGCACAGCCGCGGCTTCGAGCTGCGGGCGCAGCCGGCCGCGGGCCTCGAGCTCGTGCGCCAGTTCCCGCTCGACCGTGTGAACGACCCATCGAAGGGATTGCGCTTCGCCAACGGGCAGTTCATGCTCTTCACACGCGAGGCGTACGACCGCGTCGGCGGGCACGAGGCGGTGAAGGACGCGCTGCTCGAGGACCTCCAGTTCGCGCGCCTGCTGCGCCACCAATCGAACGACATGACACTCGGTGTGCTGATGGCGGACCTGGTGGTGCGCTGCCGCATGTACGAGACGTGGGACGAGTTCCGCAGGGGCTGGAAGCGGATCTACACCGAGGCGGCCCACCGCAAGGTCCGCGACCTGCGGCGCCACGCGTGGCGGCTGCGGTTCACCGGGACGGTGCTGCCGCTGATCCCGCTCCCGGTCGGCGGCTGGGGGCTGGGCGTGCTCCTGGTGGCGAAAGACGTGCCGCTGGGCGCCGCGTTGGTGCTCACGGGCCTCTTCGGTCGCGTGATGTTCCTCTCGGCGATGGGGCTGGTGTACGCGATGCAGCACGCGCCGCGCGGCGCGGTGCGCTGGTACCCGATGGGCGCGTGGCGCATCGGCTCGATCATGCTCGAAGCCGCCAAGGACCTCCGCGAGGGCACGCCCACGCAGTGGGGCGGTCGCGCGTACAAACGGGAGGCGATGTAGCGGTGTCCTCCAACGCCAACCAACGCGAACGCGGCAACCCGAGCGTCACCGTCTACGGCAGGCGTGCCGTCGAAGAGGCCATCGCGACGCCCGAGGTCGAGGTCGAGTCGATCGCCGTTTCCGCGCGCACGTCCAAGGAGTTCCGTAAGACGCTCCGCGCGATGTGCCACGAGCGCGGCATGCCGATGCCCGAGGAGATGCCCGAGCACGAGGTCGCCCGCCTGTCGGGCGACCCGCGCAATGACCAGGGCGTGTGCGCCCGCGTGCGCCTGACGCTGGTGATCGATGTGGAGCGGTTCATCGAGGAGCACCAGGGCCAGCGCTCGCGCAATCCGGTCCGACTGATCGGGCTCGACGGCGTGACCAACCCGCAGAACGTGGGCATGATCGCGCGCAGCGCGCTGGCGTCGGGCATGTCGGGCGTCCTGTGGCCCAGCGCCGGCTCGCCCTGGGTGAACGGCCTGATCATCAAGGCGAGCGCCGGGACGATTTACCGCTGCCCGATCATCCGGTGTCACACGATCGTGGAGGGGCTGTGGGACCTCCGGTCGGCGGGGTACGCGATCAACGGACTCGCGATGGAGGGCTCGGTTTCGCTCTACGAGCACACGCCCGCGCACCGATCGGTGTACCTGGTCGGCGCCGAAGCCACGGGCCTCTCCCCCGAGGTGCTCGTCGAGCTCGACGAGCGCGTGAGCATCCCGATGGCCAACGGCGTCGAGAGCCTGAACGCGGCGGTCGCGGCGTCTCTCGTGTGCTTCGGGGTGATGCGCGGGGGGTGACGCCGCAGCATCTCGCCCGTTGTGCGGCTGAAACCCGGCGCTCGCCGATCCCAACAACGATGAGGAGGTCCACCAGTGAGCCAGTGCAAACAGAACAACCAGCAGAACGCGGGCATCGGGTGCTTCGGCGTGATCATCATCGGCCTGATGATCTTCTACATCGGGCGTTGGTCCAACGAGCCCGTCCGCGACGATCTGGAAGCGCTCAGCGATCAGGTCGAATCGCTTACCGAGCAGCACGAGGCGCTCCAATCTTCTCTCGATGAGTTCCGCTACGAGGTCCGAGCGATCATCGCGGCGGATTGACGGCGTCTGCGGGTGGCATGCCCAAGCCCCTTGAGCATGTCTTGGAAGGGTGGACGGCGCAGCATGCTCAAGAAGCTTGAGCATGCCACCCGAATTCACTGGTACCGTTTGATGTATGTCGAGCAAGAAGTACAAAGAGCTCCGACGCCATGAAGATCCTCACCACGCACGGCTCCTGAATTTCTCGTGCTTCAAGAATCAGCCCTTCCTCACCACCGACCGCTCAAGAGCTTGGTTCTGCAACGCGGTCATCCGAGCGTCTGAGCTTCATGAGTTCCACCTCTGGGCGTACGCGATCATGCCCGACCACGTCCACCTGCTGCTCTGGCCCAAGGCACCGGTCTTCGACATCTTGCGTTCGATCAAGCAATCCGTCGCGAAGTGTGCCGTCGCGTGGGCGAAGTCCGAACGCCACGCGACGCTCGCACGGATGCTCGACGAACAACCCAACGGGAAACGGGCCCACAGATTCTGGCAACGCGGCGGCGGTTTCGATCGCAACCTCTGGGAGCCGGACCCGATCTGGCACGCGATCGACTACATCCACATGAACCCCGTCAAAGCGGGCCTCTGCACGCGCCCGCGCGACTGGCATTGGTCCAGTGCGTCACGCTACGCGGGAGGCGACGAAGGCCCCATCCCCATCGACACCACGGGCCTCCCTCCACGCCCGGCCAACTTGTAGCAACGAGATAAAAAGCGCGGCGCCCAGAGTGTAAAGTGTGGCATGCTCAAGCCCCTTGAGCATGTCTTGGAAGGGTGGACGGCGCACCATGCTCAAGAAGCTTGAGCATGCCACCCGCCGTGCGCGGGCGTTTGGGAGCGATGCAGGGGGTGCGGGCGTGCTGCGCGGGCGTTCCACCTCAAGAGGGGGGTGTCACGGCGCGGGGCGGCGGTGTGGCGTGCTCACACTCGTGTGAGCATGACTTGAGGGTGCGGACGGCACACCATGCTCAAGGGGCTTGAGCATGTCACCCGCCGCTCCTTGTCGGTTCCGGCTGAGTGTGTGGTGATTGAATTGATGCACCCTCGATTACCTTCGTCAGATACTCGTCATCTGGATTTAGGTCAGGGTCAATTATGTCTCGTAATTTTTTGCGGTCTATTTCTTGTTGGTCACCAACAGTTGACAGTATTCGCTGGCACAGGTTAACGTCAATGTGGAAATTAATCGTACTTGAATTAATGTCATCTGCTAATCGCAGCCGATTGTCGCCTTGAAGAGAGTAAATCTTGCATCGGTATCCAAGTTGTCTGGCGTGTTTTGTAAGATAGAGATCAGCAATTTCGCCGGCGGCTTTGAGATCATTACTGATGAGGCGGTCGAGATCTTCCCAGCCACCGGCCAGTTCGCCATCGGCGGAATCAAACACGTTGCAGAGAGCGTGCATCGCGGTACGCCTCCATCTGGCGGGTACGAGGCGAAGTCCTTGGTCCCTAAGTATTCTTTCGTAAGATGATCTGTCACCTTGCAGGCCGCTTGTCTCCGGTTCTGGGACGGTAAAGAATGACTTGTCTTCGCGTCTGTGGAGGTTGAATCGATTTCCACAGTGCTTGCATTGCGGCTTTGCGGATGATCCGCCTTCTTCTCCAAGCGGCCATGTAACGGATTCGTCACACTCGTCACACTTTACTGTGATTGGTGGCAATCCCTTGGGCGACTTAAACTCGACGACGGACGAATCGAGTTCTCTCTTGAGTTCGCGCAGGGTCGAAAGGCGTGATTGTAGTTCGTGGCTGGGATCTTCGATGCTCGGTGCGGAATAGATATGCAATATCTGGGCTGTTACGTCGCTCATTCTCTTCGCGGTCTCAACGATATGATCACCACTGTACACGCTTCCCGAGATCCGCTGTAAATTTGAAACCAACGAAAGTAGGCTGTAGTTGTTCTCCCTGATCAGGTCGATCGCGGTATCAGGATCCTTCGTGCCATGAAGGGCATCGTCTGTGTTGCGTTGAATCTGTCCAGACAATGCGGCAAGATGGTCGGTTGTCATCTCGAGTTGTGGGCGAAGTATTTCTGCGGCTGTTTCTACGGAATTTGCATTTGCGTTGCTCCAAGAAAGCAAGGCCCCGCCGAGTGCTGCGAGAGAGGTTCCAATCCCAACAATGAGTCCGCTGTCTGCGGCGAGCAATGGCAAAGCGACGCCGCAGAGTATCATGGTGATCGAAGCCAGAAACTCAATGGGTTTACTTTTTGCGGTGTCCCTTAGGCTCTGCATGCGGCCCTCCTTGTGTAGAGAATATACCCTAATTTAGCAGGGCCAAGGCAATTAGGTTTAAAGATTCCCCCGCTTCTCCTGCTCCAACTCAAGCGCCTCAAACAGCGCCTTGAAGTTCCCCTTGCCGAAGCTCTGCGAGCCGCGGCGGGTGATGATCTCGAAGAAGAGGGTCGGGCGGTCCTGGAGGGGCTTGGTGAAGAGCTGGAGGAGGTAGCCCTCGTCGTCGGCGTCGATCAGGATGCCCAGGTCCTTCACCTTCTGGTGGTCTTCCTTCACTTCCCAGCCGAGGCTCTCGACGCGCTTCCAGACGGTCTCGTAGTAGCTGTCGGGGATGTTGAGGAAGTCCACGCCGCGGTTGCGGAGGGCGGCGACCGAGTGGAGCTCGTCGTCGGTGCGCAGCGCGAGGTGCTGGACGCCGGCGGTCATGTCGTGCCACTCGAGGTACTCGAGGATCTGGGACTTCTTCTTGCCGTCGGCGGGCTCGTTGATGGGCATCTTGATGAGGTTGTTGCCGCTGGCCATGACCTTGGACATGAGCGCGGAGTACTCGGTGGAGATGTCGGCATCGTCGAAGTGCTTGAACATCTTGAACTCGAGGACCTTCTCGTACCAATCGACCCAGACGTTCATCTGGCCCTCTTCGACGTTGCCGACGAGGTGATCGACGTACTTGAGGCCGCAGGGGTTGGCCTTGTTGAAGCGGTTGAGGGCGATGTCGGGCATCTTGATGAAGCCGGGGAGGAAGGCGTCGTTGTTCTTCATGTGCTCGAGCGAATAGCCGCCGGCGCGCGAGGTGAAGGTGTGGACGACGCGTCCGTAGGTCTTGATGCCGGCGCGGGTGACGGAGCCGTGCTCGTCCTCGACGGTGTAGGGCTCGTAGGCGGACTCGCCACCGTTGGCGATGGCGCGCTGGTAGGCGGCCTCGGCGTCGTGGACGGTGAGGGAGACGTCCTTCACGCCGTCGCCGAAGCGGGTGACTTCCTTGTTGATCTCGTGGGTGGGCGTGAGGCCGCTGGTGACGACGAGGCGGATGTTGCCCTGCGTGAGCAGATACGCGGCCTCGTCGCGCTTGCCGCCGGGCATGGTGCTGGTGGTGAGGTCCTGGAAGGCGGTGATGTCGAAGCCGAAGGTGTTGGCGTAGAAGTAGGCGGCCTGCTTGGCGTTGCCGACGTAGAAGCGGACGTGATCGACGTCGATCAGGGCGAGCGGATCGGCGGCGGTCGTGGTCTTGCTGGTGGTGGCGGTCGTCATCGTGGGCCTCCTCACGGGCGGGGGGATCGGGTCATACGGGTGCGTGGCGGCAGCGCCCGCCAAACAGGCGAAGGCGACCGGCCTTGGATTATCGCGTCCTGAGCGGATTCGGCAACATGTTCTTACGCAAAGATAGGGTTCGGGCGAATATTCTTCTTGACCGCGGCCCGCAGCCTGCGACACTCAAACCAGCCCGCTTGTCCCCGTCATCGGTGCACAACGCCCGCGTGTGGGGACGTGATACCCCCCCCTAGAGACCCCGCCCCATGGCCAATGAGACCGACGCATCCTCGAACGGCAAAGCCGGCACCGCCCGCGCCGTCGCCGCTCGGGCCCGCATCAAGTTCGACGGGATCGATCTCGCGATTCTTGAGCAGCTGCAGAAGGATTCGAAGATCACCAACGCGACGCTGGCGCAGCGCGTGGGCATCTCTCCGCCCTCGACGCTGGAGCGCGTGAAGAAGCTCGAGGCGGGCGGCGTCATCAAGGGCTACCGCGCCCTGCTCGATCACAAGGCGGTCAACAAGACGATCCAGGCCTTCGTCCACGTCACGCTCCGCGTCCACGGCGCCGAGCACATCCGCGCGTTCGATGACGCGGTCGCGTCCTTCGACGAGATCCAGGGCGCGTGGCACACCACCGGCGAGGAGGACTTCATCCTCCGCGTGCTCGTGACGGACATGGACCAGTACGAGCGCTTCGTGGTCCATCGCCTGAGCGCGATCCCGAACATCGGGCGCGTCCGCACCAGCTTCATCCTGAGCCCCGTGAAGGACGAGACCGTCGTCCCCCTCGACGCCATCGGCGGCGGCTCGGTCGATATCAGCTGATCGATTCGATCACCCGTTGCTGACGAGTTCACCGTCCACCGCGGCGGCGATCTGCTGCGCAACTTCCTTGCGGTGCTCTTCGGCGGCGCGCTCCGAGGCGAGGAACTGCGCGCGCAGCGCGGGGATCGCCAGCAGCGTCAGCGGCAGGTACCAGGCGCAGGTGATCCAGAACGCTCGGGGGTACCAGCCGAAGTAGGTCTCGAGCATCGAGTGCGTGAGCCACACGCCCGGGAAGATGGAGAGGACCAGCACGATCACCACGACGGTGGGGAGCGTGCGCTTGAGGCGCGTGGTCATCGTGAGGAGCGAGCCGGTGCCCTCGGGGGCGAGGGAGATGGTCATGACGCGGTCGTAGAGCGTGCCGTGGACCGCCGCTTCGCAGGTCGAATCGTCGATGGTGCGGAAGCCC
>JAJDDE010000063.1 GCA_029260475.1 Phycisphaerales bacterium
CGCCCGCGCCAGCGACAACCGCAGCTCGTCGGACTCCACTTGCGGGATCGCCTCCAGCAGCGCCTCCGCCTTGGATTCCAGGCGTGAACGAGCGGCGTCGTCGGGCGCATCGCGCAGCATGCGTGCGTACAGCTCCGCGAGCCGGCGCGCCACGGACACGCGGTCCGCACCGCCCATCGCGTCCAGCTGATCCTCGAGGTATTCCGCTCGCAGTTCGTCCAGCCCCAGATCGGCGAGGTACTGCTCGACGACGACGAAGGGGTCGTCCCCCTCGTCCTGCGCTAGCGCCGGGGCGAACAGCACGCACGCCGCGATACACGCCCCGCGGATCAACGCGCACCCCCGACGTTATCGCCTGGCACGTACGTCACCGCGAGGAACCCCGCGTCGCGCCCGGACTGGATCGCGCCGACCGCCCAACCTGTCGGCGCATCGCCGGCGCCGCGCACGAACAGGCCGCCCTCTTGCGGCAGGTTCCTCAGGATCGCATCCAATTCACCCCGCGTGCCCGCGACGCGACCGCCGATGCGGTACTCCGGCTGGCCACCCCCCATCACCACGTCGATCACCTGCGGCTGGAAATCGGCAGCGCCACCGCCCTCCACACGCTGCGCCTGCAACGCGGGCACCAGCTCGGACTCGGGCGGGGTCTGCGTTGTCGTGACGAAGAAGTAGATAAGCAGCAGGAAGATCACGTCGATCATCGGCGTGAGCTCGGCGCGGAGCAGCGTGCGCCGTTTCCGCTGGAGCTGGCTGGGGCGGAGATTCATGACCCGCCCTCCTGCGCGTGTGCCGGCAGCTGCGTGCCCAGACGCCACGACGCGAGCCCGAGGTCCACGAGCTCGCGCGCGAGCGCGTTGAGGTGGATCAGCGGCGCAGCCTTGTCGGCGCGGAGCAGCAGGTCCACCGCCTCGGGCCCGCCCTCCTTCTCGATCTCAGCGCGCACCATCCCGATCACGCGCGCCAGCGTGACCTCTTCGTTCTCGACGATATAGGCCCCGCTAGCGCTGATGTTCACGACCAGCCCCGGTGTCTCGGAGCCAACGATCTCCTCGCCCTCCTCGATCGGGAGATCGAGGCGTGCGCGGGACATCTCCACCAGCGATGACGTCGTCAGGAAGAAGACGATCAGCAGGAAGACCACGTCCACAAGCGACGTGATGTCCATCGGCATCACGCGCGGGCGACCGTCGTGCTGGGGGAGTAGACGCATAACGGTTTACGCGCCGCCGCCCGGGGTTCCGGGGGCCGCGGGACGCTGCTGGGGAGCCTGCCTGGCGGGCGCCGGGGGCGGAGCGGGTGAACCCGCCGGGCGTTCCAGGTGCGACGCGAGCGCGTCGATCACCACGCCGATATCGCTCGCAAGACCGTCGATACGGTTGCGGAAGAACGTCACCACCGCCTGCGTCGGGATCGCAAGCGAGAGGCCCATGATCGTTGTCACCAGCGCGAGCGAGATATCGCCCGCGAGCTGGTCCGGACGCGCGAAGCCCTCGGCGGTGTTCATCGACGCGAACGCGCCGTTGATGCCAACCACCGTGCCGAGGAGCCCGAGCATCGGCGCTATGTTCGCGACGAGCGCGAGCGCATCGGTCGAGCGGTAGAGCCGAGCGACGCGGTCCTGCCCCGCCTCTTCCAGCGCCTGCTTGAGCTCGAGCGCGCCGAAGGGGCTCCGCCGGTACCGGCTCAGCCCCGCCCCGACGACGCTCGCGAGGAACGAGCGGTCCTGCGACTCGGCGCACGCCCGCATCGCGTCGTCCACGCGTCCCTTGCTCAGCAGTTCGTCGAGTTCCTGCACGAGTTCGGGAGGCGCCAACGCGTTCCGCCTGATCTGCGCGAAGTGCACGATGATGAGCGCCACCGCGACGAAGGAGAGCGCCATGATGATGTAGCCGATCAGGCCGCCCGCGCCGAGGAATTCGAGCGCGGACATACCGCCCCCGGACGCCGGCGACGGCGCGGTGTCCTGGGCGATGAGCAGCGTCGCTCGGATCGCGTCGAGGGTCATGAAGGCTCCTGATTCGTCTCTGGAGTGGTGTCGGGTCTTGGTCGTGACGTCTCGGCGCCGGGCCTCGACGCGGGGTGGTTCGGGAACATGCGCACGAGTTCGTCATGCACCAGGGCGGCTTCGTCGTCGCGACCCAGGCCCCGCAGGGTAACCGCCGCGTCATGCAGCGCCACCGCGCTCAGGTGAGGCTGCGAGGCCCCCCATCGCGCCGGGATCTCGAGCAGCGTGAAGACGGCGCGCACGCGCTCCTCTTGGTTCTCCGAGAGCGCCAGCGAGCGCCCGATCGCGCCGAGACGCCAGGCGTCGCGCCAGTCGCCCGTGCCCGATGACCGCTGCCCCTCGAGCACCTGCCTCGCCGCATCGCGCTCGGGGCCTTCCCCGCGCTGGGCGAGCACGAGCAGGCGCACGAACTCCACCGCGGGGTCCGCGCTGCTCGCGCGCACAAGACCGGTCATCGGCGCGCCCATCGCAAACGCATAGAGCGCCCCGTACGCATCCACACGCACATCGCCCGTCCCGATCGCCGGCGCATCGCGTGCCGAGCCCTCGAGGAACATCGGCGGCAGCGTCGGCACGAGCCCGGTCACCTGGTCCGTGAACCCCGCCGCGACCGGCTCGCCGTCGATCTTCACGCCTCGAGCGCGCAGCGCCAGCGCTTCGAGCCACGCCTCCGCCGAACCGCGCGGGTCGGTGTCCAGGCGGCAGCGCATCGCGCCCTCCGCGATCAGCAGGCCCGTGGGCCCTTCCAGTGCTCCGCTCTCCGCGTACAGGCGCTCGAAGAGCGGCGTCGCCAGGCGCACGTCCCCCCGCGCCAGTCGCGAGCGCGCACGCCACGCGTCCACCGCGAGGCCCTGATACGCCCGAGCCTCCGCCTCGTCCGTACCCGTCACGCGCGCGATGCGGTCCCACGCCAGCACACGCGTCTGGATGCCCCCCAGCGTCACACCGCCCGGGCCCATCGCGTCGATCGGCGCGTCGATCACGTCGCCCGAGCGCAGCTCGACGGGCGACAGCACCGCGGCGCACATCGCGATCACAATCACGTTCACGGCTGACGCCCCGAGACGTGCCGGTAGCTGCCGCCCGACTCGTCGGCGATCCGGCGCATGATGTCCTCGCCCGATTGGTCCACCAGCGTGATGCAGTAGATCGGCACCCGCCGGAAGCCCTTGTCGTTCAGGTCGCGTATGAGCTTCGCGATGCCCGGGCCACGCCCCTCGAAGTCGCCGTCGGTCATGCAGTAGATCGCGTCGGGGCGCGGGCGCATCGCGAAGACGTTCTGCAGCGCCTGCTCCGGGGCGGTGGTCCCGCTCGCCTGGATCGCCCGGATCGAGCGCAGGGCGCGCTCCTTGGCGCTCTCCTTCGCGTCCAACCAGCGCACGCCCGTGATCGGGTACGCCTGCGAGTTGAAGCTCCAGATCGAGAAGTGCGTGTGCTCCAGCAGCGCCCCCACCGCCTCGCTCAGCTCCGCCTTCAGGAACGCGATGCGGTCGTTGAACTGCATCGACCCAGAGATATCCACCACGAACGCGAACCGGTTGCCGCGGGCCTCCACGCCGAAGAAGCTCGCGACGCCCCCCGCGCCAGAGCCCGTCACCCCCTCGCCGATCGAGTCCCCCGCGCCGCCCAGAGACGCCACCTCGCCCGAACGCAGCGCGCTCAGGTCCGCATCGTCCACCGCCAAGAGGTCATCGAACTGCGGCAGGTCGTCGTCCGCATCCTTCAAGGCATCGGGCACGTCCGTCGCCAGCTCGACCTCTTGGAAGGAAGCTTGCAGGTCCACATCCGCGACGGTCGCGAGGGCCACGTCCTGCCCCGCCCCGCCGATGGAGGCCGCCGGCGGGTCGAGGATGAGCAGCGCGAGCACGAGGGCGACCGCGAGGTGGGCCAGCAGCGAGGCGCTGATCGCGAACAGGCGCAGCTCCCGCGCCGGGAACCCGGCGGAGACCGCGCGCCGGTCGTCTTCGGGCTGGGCTGTCCGATCCATCATCACCAGGGTCCGCCTCCTGCGGTCTCGTCGCCGGGCCGGAGGCGTGGCGCCCCCGGGACGACGCGCCCCTCCTCGGGTATAAACGATCCTAACGCCCCTTGGTTCCCGCGTTTGGGTCACGAGCGGCCTTCTCGCACCCAGATCGCACCCTCACGGAACACCCAAACCGATGACCACCACGCCCACCTACCAGCGCGTCCTCCTCAAGCTCTCGGGCGAGGCCTTCAGCGGCGAGGGCGGCTTCGGCGTCGTCTCCAAGCACATCAGGCACATCGCCAACGAGATCGCGGACGCACGGAAAGCCGGCGTCCAGATCGGCGTCGTCGTCGGGGGCGGCAACATCATCCGCGGCTCGCAGCTCGCCAAAGAGGGCGTCATCCACCGCGCCACCGCCGACTACATGGGCATGCTCGGCACCGTGATGAACGGCATCGCCCTCCGCGAGGTCCTCGCGGACATGGGCCACCCCGCCCGCTGCATGACCGCCCTGGACATCCCGGGCGTCGCCGAGCCCTTCATCCGCCTCCGCGCCATCCACCACCTGGAGAAGGGCGAGGTCGTCGTCCTCGCCGGCGGCATCGGCAACCCCTTCTTCACCACCGACACCACCGCCGCCCTCCGCGCCACCGAGCTCGAGTGCGACGCCATCCTCAAAGCCACCAAGGTGGACGGCGTCTACACCGCCGACCCCAAAAAAGACCCCACCGCCACCCGCTACGACCTCCTGACCTTCAAAGAAGCGGTGGACCAGAAGCTCGGCGTCATGGACCTCAC
>JAJDDE010000064.1 GCA_029260475.1 Phycisphaerales bacterium
GTGTTCGCCCGTGACGCTGGTGCGCGAGCCGTCGGCGTTCATGCCAGGCTCGGCGAGGCGTTCGAAGGCGATGAGCCCCTCTGCGCCGAGCGTCACGCTCACGGCGCGGACCCCTGTCCGCTCCGCGAAGGACGCGACGACCGCGTTCAGCGAGCTCTCGAAGTCCCCCATCGCGGTCCGGAGCTCCTGCTCCGTCGGGCAGAGCAGGTCCATCTCCAGCATGCGCGTGAGGGCGGCGCGCCGACCCGAGACATCGCCCGTGAGCGTGCGCACGCTCGGGCGCAGCGCCTTGATCAGTCGCTCCAGCAGCGCTCCCGAGACCAGCCCGTTACCGAAGTCCGCGACCACCGCGCCGTCGGCGCCCTGTGCGCTCTCACTGACGATCGCGAGCAGCTCCTCGCGGGCGCCAGCGTCCAGCGCGATCGGCTGCACGATGTCCAGCTTCATGACCTTCTGCGTGCCCACGAGGAAACGCTGCTTCTCGAGGACCGCCCCCTCGCACGCGACGTCGCGCACCGTTACGCCCTCGGCCTCGAGGCGGCTGCGGATCGCCTGCGCCTCGGTCGAACGGGGCAGCGCGGTCACGAGCGTGGGCCTGGCGCCCATCGCCGCCATGTGCCGCGCGATGATCGCGGCCCCGCCATCGGCGCTCACCCGGTCCAGCGGGCGGAGCGAGAGCACGGGCGACTCGCTGGCGATCACAGGCTGGTCGCAGTGCACGTAGGTATCGACGATCACCTCGCCGACGACGACGGTCTTGAGCCCAGCGAAGGCATCGATCACGCCGTCCAGTGCCGCCTCGTCCAGCGCACCGCTGGAGCGGAGCCGGTGCAGGCGGGCGTGGAAGGGGTCCTGCTCGGACTCCATAGCGCGCACGAGGGCGGTGCTGCTGAAGACGATGTCGCCCGAGCTGAAGACCACCGCCCCGCCGTGCCGCTCGACGGCCTGGCGTTCGGCGCCGAAGCGCGGGTCGTTGTTGTGCTCGTACTCGCGTCCCTTGATGTAGACGTCCGGCTGGGTCTCTTCGAGGAGGCGGACCGCCGTCGCGTCCGGGTTCACGAAGACCCAATCGACGAAGTCGAGGGCCGCGAGGTTTTCGGCGCGGAGGTCCTGAGGGAAGAGCGGGCGCCCGTCACCTTTGTTCATCACGCTGTCGGCGGTAATCGAGACCAGCAGCACGTCCCCCTGCTGGGCGGCGTGGCGCAGGTGCCGGATGTGTCCGGGGTGGACTATGTCGAAGCAGCCGTGACACTGCACGACGCAGCGGCCTTCGGCGCGCGCACGCCGGCGGAGGTCACCGAGGCGCTCGCGGGTGAGGATCTTCGTGGTGGGCGGGAGGGGGCTCATCGCAACGGGGTGTATCGGCCCTGTGCGGGGCTGGCGGCTACGAAATCGCGTTCGATGGCCCGATAACCACGGCTCCGGGTGCCGCTCAGACGTTCGAGACGGGGTCCGCGCCCAGCGCCATCATCACGGCGTCGGCGAGTTGGCGGAAGGCCCCGTGCCCGCCCGGGGCATCGAGGACGACGTCGGCCCGGGCCCGCACCGTCGGGTGGGCGTCGGAGGGGCAGAAGCAGCGGGCCGCGAGTTCCATCGCGACGAGATCGTTGATGTCGTCGCCGATGTACAGGGTGTGGACCGCCTCGACGCCCATGTCGGCGCAGAGCTTCTCGAAGCGTGGACCCTTGTCGCCCGAGCCGGTGTCCACGTGCTGCACGCGGAGCATCTCGGCCCGCCTCGCGACGGAGCCGCCCTCGCTCGTGGCGCTGAGCCAGGCGATCTTCACGCCCGCGTTGTGGAGGATGTTGTGCCCCATGCCGTCGATGGTGGTGAATCGTCGCATCACCTGCCCGTCGGAGGTGGTGTAGAGCGAGCCGTCGGTGAGGGTGCCGTCCACGTCGCTGATGATCGCGTGCACGCCGACGCCCCTGAGCATCTCGACCAGCGCGTTGTCGGGGGTTCCGATGTCGTTCAAGGCGAGGCTCTCCTCGGGGGTCTGACGCTGGAATCTTCGATAGAAAACGAGCGGCCTCGTGCAAGAGGCCGCTCGCGAGATGATTCATCGATCGGGGACGTGGTCGATCAGACTGTTCCCGTTCAGACCATTTCCTTGAGGGCCTTGAGGGGGCGGACCTTGACGACGTTGCGCGCCGGCTTGGCCTTGAAGACGGTGGGTTCCTTGGTGAAGGGGTTGATGCCCTTGCGCGCCTTGGTTGCGGGCTTGCGCTGGACGGTCACCTTCATCATGCCCGGGACGTTGAACGTGCCGGCGTTGCCCTTCTTGAGGTCCATCGCGATCATCGTGCCCATCGCCTCGAAGACAGCCGCGACTTCCTTCTTGGAGATGCCGGCCTGATCGGCGAGGACGGTCATGACCTCGCTCTTCGTGCGGGGCTTGGCCTTCGCCGCGACGATCTTGGCGGGCTTGTGGGCGGGGGCCGCGGTCGCGGCCTTGCGGGCCGGGGCCTTGCGGGCGGTGGTCTTCCGCGTGCTGGTCTTGCGGGCGGTGGTCTTGCGGCGTGCGGGTGTCCGCTTGGCCGCCTTCTTCGCGGTGCGCTTCTTCGTCACACGCTTCTTGGTTGTACGCTTCGCCATTGGTCTTTTCTCCGAGGTTTTCGGGGTCTTCGTGGCACCATTCGGGCGTTACCGGCCTCCGTGCCGGACCCGTTTGCATTGGTTGTAGAGCGTTTTTCTCGGACGCACAAGCCTCCGGGCACCACCATTCGAGCAAAAAACACTGTTTTTGCAGGGCGAAGCGTCCCCGGGGCCCGGTTTGGCGCTCGGACGAGCGCCCGAGCACCGGTTCATGCCCACGCTCGGACCAGCCGATGTAGAGCCTTCGGACCCTGTTTTTTTCGGGTCAGAACCCGCTCCCGAGCCCCCCACAGACGGACACTCCCGATGCCCGACAGCGTGCCCTTCGAACGTCGCCAGCACACCAGAGCCCCGATCGTGCGCACCTGCAAGGTCCGACCCTCGGGCGCGTTGCGGTTCGATGGCGGGACGACCGAGGACGCCTCGTGGGGCGGGGTGTGCGTTCACGTCCGCACCGCCAGGCGCTTCGTTCAGGGCGACACCGTCGAACTGGTGATCGCCTGGGACGAAGAAGCGGTGGCGCAGGCGCCTGCGAGCAGGGCGAGCGTCCGGCGCGTGGACAGCCTTGGTGCCGACGGGCAGCGCCTCGCCCTCCAACTCATCCGCGAAGAGATGGCTCTTGAAGAGATCGCGGCGGCCTAACCGGCCCCGATCCCTACCAACAATCAGCCAGGCCCGGTGACCGTCGCGGATGCGCTAGACTCAGCGCCCCGCACACGGACCCCAGGAGGCCCCGATGCAGCTCTGGCAACCGGCGCTCGCCGACCGCTACCTCAGCATGCCCCCCGACGAACTCACCGGCGCGATCACCGCGCGCCGAGAGGAACTCGGCGACCGGCTGCTCATCCTCGGGCACCACTACCAGGTCGATGACGTCATCCGGCACGCCGACCTCACGGGCGATTCGCTGAAGCTCTCGCAGATGGCCTCCGAGCGTGTCGGTGCGCAGGGCGCCGAATACGTCGTGTTCTGCGGCGTCCACTTCATGGCCGAATCCGCGGACCTCCTCGCCCCCGAGGGCACCAGCGTGATCCTCCCCGACCTCTCGGCGGGCTGCTCCATGGCGGACATGGCGGACTACGACGACGCGGTTGACGCGTGGGAAGCGATCCACGCGGCGCTGCCCAAGAACACGCGCGTGATCCCGATCACGTACGTCAACTCGACCGCCGCCATCAAGGCGTTTGTCGGTGCCAACGGCGGGGCGTGCTGCACTTCTTCCAACGCGATGCGCGTCTTCGAGTGGGCGCTCGGTGGCGGCACCATCCCCGCGAAGGCGGGCGAGAAGATCAAGCTGCTCTTCCTGCCGGACCAGCACCTGGGCCGCAACACGGCTCACGCGCAGGGCATCGACGTGGAGCGCCACACCGCCCTGTTCGATCCGAAGCTCGCGCGCCAGGGCGACCCCTTGGGGGGGATGACGAAGAAGCAGCTCGCACAAGCCCAGGTCGTGCTGTGGGCGGGGCACTGCTCGGTCCACAAGCTCTTCCGCCCCGAGCACATCGACGAGATCCGCGCCACTTCGCCTGAGACCACCGTCATCGTGCACCCCGAGTGCGCGAAGGAGGTCGTGGACAGGGCCGATCTGTGGGGCTCCACCGAGAAGATTCTCCGCACGATCGAGGCCGCGGAGCCCGGGTCGAAGTGGGCCGTCGGCACCGAGCACAACCTCGTCGCCCGCCTCGCAAAGCAGGCGGAGGAGCGCGGCGTGGACGTCCGCATCCTCTCGGACTGCCAGTGCATGTGTACAACGATGTACCGCATCGACGAGCCGCACCTGCTCTGGGTGCTCGACAACCTCGCCCAGGGCACGGTCGTGAACCGCATCAGCGTGCACCCCGAGGCGCGTGAGCCGGCGATCGCGTCGCTCGACCGCATGCTGGAGCTCTCTTCACCCGCCCCATCGGGCGTCTGAGCCCGTTCGCACGCCCTTGACACGCACCGCGGGGCTCCCGGTAGCGCTGTCGGTCTATCCTCACTCCCCCGCCCAACGCGCCCGGGGACCGGCGGCGTGCGCACGGTCTCGACAGGGCCCAGACGCAGAGCGAACCACGCATGACTACCCCTTCCGAGGCTCGTAAAGGCCGCCCGCTGCTCAAGGCGATGGCCATCGGCGCCGTGCTGCTCGTCCTGACGACCGGCGTGATCATCGCCTTCTTCGGACCCGCGATCGCCAGCGTCTTCGCACGCGGGCTGATCGAGGGTGCCGTGAACCCGACGATCGCGGGCGACGTGCGCGTGTCGGGCGTCTCCTTGTCGTGGAAGGGGCCTCAGAAGATCGGGCGCGTGGAGGTACTGGACGACTCCGGCGCCGCGGTCGCGACCTTCGAGGGCAGCGCGGACGCGGGTCTGTTCGCTTTGGCGACGGGGAATCTGGACCTGGGCGAGGTCTCCGTGGTGCGCACGGATGGCACCCCGTTCGATGCGAACACCGCCAGACGTCTCTCGGCGGCCTTCGCCTCCACCGTGCCGCCCACGGGCGAACCCGCCTCGGTCCCCGAGGGACTCAAGGCGGAGATCACCGTCAGTCTCGGCAGCGCCGAGATCGGCGGAGCGACGCTGTCGGATGTCGGCATGACCGCCAGCATCGAGACCGGGCAGACCACCACCGTCGCCCTGCGAGCCAAGGGCGACAAGGGGCAGGACGCGCTGAAGGTGGATATCGAGGCGCCGACGTTGATCGGTGCCGATGGCGTGATCTCCCTCAGCGGCAATGGGCTGACCATCGAAGCCTCGGGTGAGGCGCCGACGGGGCTTCTCACCGCGATGCTGGGCGTCACAGCGGACGACGCGGACACGCTGCGTCTCGAGGATTTTTCTTTCGTCGAGCGAGACTGGATGCTCGTGCCCAAGGCGGGCAGCCGCCCGACGCTGCGCGGGCGCGTGACCGACCGGACCATCGTCGCGCTGCTCGCGTCGGGCACGGTCGCGGTTGACGAGGGCCCGAGCTTCACGCTGCGCCCCACCGCGTTCAGTGTGCCTCTGCCGGGGCCAAAGGGCGTTCTGGATCTTCGACAGGCCGAGCTCGCGTGGCGCTTCGACGCGGACCCGCTCATCGGCAGCGTGCTCAACGCGGAGGGCCGGCGCGTGCCCTTCTCCACGGAGCGGCTCGTCGCGACCGCCCGGTTCGATGCCGAGCTCGGCGCGGTGGTGGTCGAGGGCACCACGAACACGAGCGTGGACGGACAAACGGGCGGGGTGATCTCCATCGATGCGCTCGCGCTGGGCGTGCTCGACGCGGAGGGCGCGATCCGTGGCAGCGGGCCCGGCACGCTCAACGCTTCGCTCCGACTCACCGAGGTGCCCGGCGCGCTGATCGCCAGCGCGGACGAGCGTCTGGCGGACGCCGAGGGCGTGATCGGCGAGCGTGTGGACGTGGTGCTCGAGGCGTCGATCTCCGAGACCCAGCGCTCGCTCAACGGCGCGACGCTCCGCGTGGGCGATCCGAGCCTCGCGATGACGCTCAGCGGCGAGCACGGTTCGGCGACCGGTTACTTCGTCTACGACGGCGCGCGAGGCGTGCGCTCGCTCGGTGAACGGGCACTGGTCATCAAGACCGAGAACGCCGGGCTCCTGGCGCAGCGGTTTGCGGGCACCGGTTCGCCTGTGGTGATCGGGTCGGACGTCGCGGCGGAGCTCGTGATGCAGGACATCGCGGTGATGCTGGATCGCGACGGCGCGCTCGATACCGACGCCCTCACCGGCGACGCGGTCTTCACGCTCGAAGCGTTGCACGTGACCCCCACGGACGCGCCCCCGGTGGAGGTGGACTCGCTGCGCCTGGTCGCGAACATCGGGGCCGGCACGCTGGACTGGTCTTTGGACTCGACCCTCCGCACGGGCGATCGCGTCGCGACCGCCAACGGCTCCGGAGGCGTCGCGGGCCTCTTCGGCGCCGCGCCCGAACCCTCTGGCATGCTCGGATTCGACGGCGTGCCGACGTCGCTCGCGACCATCGTTTCCGCGGCGCTGGGCGACCTGCTCGTCGAGACGGTCGGCGACACCGTCTCCGGAGCGATCGCGACTACGGATGCTTTGTCGGGCGGTTTCACTGTGGACCTCAACGGCGCTTTCGGCGGGGCCAAGGGTCTCGTCCGTCTCGAGGACAACGCGCTCGTGCTCTCCGGGGCCGGTCGCGCCGGGTTCAGCATCCGCACGGAGCGCGCTGGACCCACGCTGCGCCGACTGCTGGCCGACGCGAGCGGGCGACGCATCACGCTCGATGACGGCGCGACGGTCTCGATCGATCTGCGCGATGCGAGCATCGCGCTGGGCGTCGATCGGTCGCTCTCGCCCTTGAAGGGGCTGCGTGCTGATGCGGAATTCAACCTCTCGGGGGTGCGCGGCACGATCGACGGCACGCCCGTGGCGTACGCCCTGGACGGCGCCCTCGTGCTCACCGAAGCGGGCGATCTCGTGGGCGGCATCGGCATCAGCGGCACCCACGACGGCCTCGCGTTCGAGGCCCTGGGCCCCTTGGCGATCGCGAACCTCCACGACGGTTCGGGCCTCCCCGACTTCACCGGCACGGTGCTCACGTCCGACATCACGGGCACGCTGCCCCTGGCGCTCGCCAAACTCGCGGGCGACCAACGCGTGCGCGATGTGCTCGAGGGGCTCGCGGGCGACGGGCTGGCGGACGTCAGCCTCGTCACCGACAGCCAGGCGGCGCGCGGACAAGGCGGGCTGACGCTCACGCTCGCCTCTCGCGAGAAGGACACGACGCTCACCACGCAGTTCGGCCCGGACCGGCGCGGCGTGGTCATCGGCGACACGACGATCCGAGCGACGTTCACGCCGGAATTGTTCGGCCGGGTCATCACGCCCCTGCTCGAGGGCGGGGCCTACGAGGGCGTTCGTCTGGTCTCGAACGCGCGAGGGACCGCGTTCCTGCCGAGTGTGCTGGTTCCGCTGAAGAACCGGATGGTGCCCGACTTCGCGATGATGCCGGGTATCACGGGCCGCTTGAACTTCGAGGAGGACGTGGTGCTCGCGGGCGTGCCCTCCCCGCTCGACGGCCTGCCGATCGAACTCGGCGCTCGGGATGTAAGCCTCGGGTATCGCTACGAAGCCTCGTTCGGAAACCGTGCGCCGGGTGTCTTCCTCAACGCGCTGCTCTTCAAGCCGGGCACCGCCCACGACACCGCGGCGGTCTCGGTCTCGGGTGCGTTTGATCTGCCTCTCACGAGCCGAATGGGAGCGTTGAACCTCTCGGGCGACACCGAGCGCCTCGATGAACTGCTCGCCTCGGATGCGTACTTCCAGCAGCTCTTGGGCGAGACGTACTCGCTGGTCTACAAGGGGCGGGCGATCATCGATCAGCGCACGGAGGAGTCACCGACGGAGCTCACGTTCGAGTCTCGGCGCCTGCGCGCACAGGTCGGGCTGTGGCCGACGGCCGAGGGCGGGTTCGAGATGCGCAAGGCGGCGTACCTCGGCTGGTTCCTCACGCCGGAGAGCGCCACGCAGATGCTCCTCGGCGATCTCCAGCGGGCCTCGGGGCTGCGGGTTTCGCAGACCGTCCGGATTGACATCGTCTTCGAGGACCTCGCGGTGGGGCCGATGGAGACACTCTTTGCGCGCGATCTCTTCCGCGCGGTGGGCGCGTTCACCACGACGCGCATCGTCGTCGAGGATGCTGAAGGCAACACCGACGACCTCGGGTTCTTCGAGGGCAGCGTCACCGCGCTGCCCGACGGCACGATCGAGTTCCGCGTGCAGGGCGAACGCGAGGCGATGGGGCCTCAAGCGGGCGGGCAGCCGATCACCGAACCGACGCTCGGGGTGTCGGGGCTGCTGCACGGCTTCGCCGATCCGCTCGGGCGACCGACCTTCGCCTCGACGCGCCCGACAGCGCTGGACGTCAACGGCACGCTCCCGACACGCCTCATCGACGCGCTGGGCGGCACCGACGGTCTCATCACCGCACTCGTCGGCCCCGACGCGAATGTGAACGCGACGATCGACGGCGAGGGAGGCTCGAACCTCAACGCGAGCTTCGTCGGCGCCAACGCCAGCGGCTCGATGTCAGGCACGCTGAACGAGTCGGTGGTCCGGATCCCCGCGGGCGCCGAGATCAGCCTCAGCCGTATCTCCATCGAGGCGTCGCGCCGCGTGCTGGGCACCGCGCTCCCGATGTTCTCGGAGTTCCAGAAGACGGCGCAGGACCAGCCCGCGCTCATCACCACCACGGGCCTCGCCGTGCCGCTCGACGGCGACCTCGCGAAGCTCGATGGTGATCTCACGGTGGACCTGGGCACCATGCGCTTCGCGACGCGCAGCGTGCTCGGGCAGGTGCTGAAACTGACGAACAACCGCGTGCAGGGACAGGTCGGGCAGAAGCTCGATCCGTTCCACATCGCCATCGAAGCGGGCGTGCTGCGTTACGACGAGGTGGTGCTGCCGCTGGGCGAATTCAACGTGGTGGTGGGCGGGAGCGTCAACCTCAAAAACAGGCGCGTGAACACCCTTGTTTGGGTGCCTTTCAGCGCGCTGAACGATGATCTCGCTCACGCGGCCGCCCGTGTACCCGGCGTGAACCGCCTGACGATGGTGCCGCTGCGCGTGCGCGGCCCGATCGACAAGCCCACTGTCGAATTGGACTCCAAGGCGATGATTCAGGGACTGCCCGACGCACTCTTGGGCACGCTGTTCGAAGACGTGCCGGGCGGTGTGGGCGATCTGCTCAATGACATCTTCAACCCGAACCGCGACCGCTGATCACGGCGCGGCGGTCGGGGATGAGCCGATCAGTTGTCCTCGAAGTACTCGAGGTTGATCTGGATGTACTTCGACCACTCCTCGGGGAGGTCTTCCTCGGGGTAGATGGCCTGGACGGGGCACTCATCGACGCAGAGGCCGCAATCGATGCAGGTGTCAGGATCGATGTAGAGCTGGTCGGCGGGGTCGTACTTCTCGGAGTCCTTGGTCGGGTGGATGCAGTCCACCGGGCAGACCTCGACGCAGGCGGTGTCCTTGGTGCCCTTGCAGGGCTCAGCGATGATGTGCGGCATTGTGGATCGCCTCTGATAACGGGGTCTGGTTCACCCCCGGGGTTGACGGTCGGGGCGCGTCCTGACGCCCCTGCGGGGGACGAGAGTCTATCCCGAGCCCCCGGACACGTCAGCCTCGACCGAAATGGATCGCGGGTTCTATCGCGACGGATGCCCAAAACGACACGCGGGACGGCTGGTGCCGTCCCGCGTGAGGGTGTCTGTCCTGTGCCCGCGCCGAGCGGGCGATGTCCGGTTGTGTCGGAGGGCCGGATCGTCCGACCACCCCGACGGAATGAGTTCCTCGCCCCGCCACGATCGCACCGGGGGAGGTGGTCGAGACGGTTAGCGGCGCTTCTTGGCGACGCGTCGTTTCGTCTTCTTCTTGGTAGCGGCCTTCTTGGTCGCCTTCTTCTTCGTGCGGCGCTTGGCCTTCTTCTTGGTGGCCTTCTTCTTGGCCTTCTTCTTCGTGGCACGCTTCTTGGTCACGCGCTTCTTGGCGGTCTTCTTGCGTGCCTTCTTCTTGGTGGCAGCCTTCTTGGTGGCACGCTTCTTCGTCGTGCGTTTCTTGGTCGCGCGCTTTTTGGTGACGCGCTTCTTTGCGGTTCGCTTGGCCATTGAATTGACCTCCTCGATCAGAGTCGGAGCGAGAGGAAAGTCCGGACGTACAGACACCGTGTGTACATCGTGGAAAACTGTACCGTCATCGGGACGATAACGCCAACATCTTAAAGATTGTTCTTGATCGACTTCAAGAGACGCGCGAGATCACTGCTTCGTCGCGTCCGCCGGGACACGTACGAGCGTGTCGATGTGCGCGCCGTTGACGCGGTTGTACGCCTCCACCGCCGCCTTGTCGGAGACCATCACGCTGACGCGCGCACGCACCACGCCGTTGCCCGGGTTGTACCAGAAGGCGGCGGTGTCTCTGTCCACCGCTTGACGCACCAGGGGGTGTTGCAGATCGGATTCATCGGGTGCCGCGACCTCCAACCAGGGCCTGGAGCCCTTGAGAAGGGCGTTGACGGGCACGCTGCTGCCGAACCACGTTGGATCGACCGTCACGGGCCACCCGCGTCCGTTGAGCTCCGCGCCCTGGGTGCCGGAGATCACGTTGATGTGCCGGTGGATAGCCTGGATCGCGCTCTTTGTGCGCTGCTCGGCCTGCTTCTGGTCCGCTTCGCGCCCGTGCGCGTGCATCACGATCCAGCCTGAGCCGGTGAGCAGGACGAGCACCATGATGGTCCACACGATCCGCAAGGAGCGGTACCTCCGCGCACGCTCACCGCACAGACGCGGGGCGCAACCATGGAGTAACAACGGCTCGATCGGCCCCCGTCCCCTCCGAACCCGCGCACCACCTCACTCGGGGACGGTGAGCGGACGGTTTGTGACGCCTGTGCCGGTACACTCGGGCGTCCACACGGAGGAAAACCCCATGCCCGCGATCCGAACCACCACCCTCGATAACGGCCTCACGCTCGTCACAGAGCGGCTCACGGGCGTGAAATCCGCCGGCCTCGCGTGGACCGTGCCGGGCGGCACGGTGCGCGAGCCCGAGGGACGCGAGGGCCTCGCGTCGATCCTCAGCGACATGCTGCTGCGTGGCGCGGGGTCGCGCAGCAGCCGCGAACTCGCCGACGCCTTCGACACGCTGGGCGTCACGCGCCACGCCTCGACGCAGGCATACACGCTCAGCTTCTCCGCAACACTGCTCGGCGCTCGCCTCGACGATGCGCTGCCGCTGATCACCGACACCGTGCTCCGCCCCCGCCTCGAAGAGGAGCACCTGGAACCGGTGCGAGACCTCGCGCTGCAGTCCATCGCGAGCCTGCGCGACGATCCGCAGGAACGCGTGATCCTGAACCTGCGCCGCACGCACGTCGCGCCGCCTCACAACCGTTCCGCCTATGGCACCGAAACAGGGGTGGGCGCGATCACGCACGCGGATGTGCAGTGGGCGCACGCCAACACCTGCGTGCCGGACGGATCGGTGCTCGCGCTCGCGGGCGATGTCGATCACGACGCGCTGCTCGCTTCGCTCACCCCCTTGCTCGGCGTGTGGACCGGCGGCGCGATCGCGACGCCCCCCATCACCGCGGGTGAGCGCGGCGTCACGCACGAAGAACAGGACACCGACCAGACACACATCGGCGTCTGCTACGACGGGCCCAGTGCGAACGATGACGACGTGTGGCTGGAGCGCGTCGCGACCGCGGTGCTCTCGGGAGGCATGTCCAGCCGGCTCTTCACCGAGGTCCGCGAGAAGCGCTCGCTCGTCTACAGCGTCTCGGCCCGCTTCGGCGCCGACCGCGCGTACGGCAGGACCACCGCCTACGCCGGCACGACGCCCGAACGCGCACAAGAGACGCTCACGGTCCTCATCGACGAGCTCGAACGCATCAACACCCCCGAGGGGCGCGTCACGCAGGAAGAGTTCGACCGCGCGATGGTCGGTCTGAAATCACGCCTCGTCTTCTCGGGCGAGAGCTCCGGGGCGCGCGCACGCTCGCTGGTCAGCGACATCCGCGTGCTCGGTGAGCCGCAGACGCTCGAGCAGAAGGCTGGCAAGCTGGACGGCGTGACGCTCGACGCTCTCAACGGCTACCTGGAGCGGCGCAAGCTCGGGACGCTGACCGTCGCCTCGGTCGGCAAGCAGGCGCTGGAGGCACCGCAGGGCGTGCTCTCGTGAGCACGCACCCGAGGCGGAGCCTCGTCACGGGTTCCTCCGGCTGGGTCGGGCGTGCGCTGCTGGAGCGGCTCGTATCGGAAGGCGAACGCGCCATCGGTTGGGACCGCGCCGCCTATCCCCCCACCGACGCGAAGGCGATCGAGTCCGCGCTCGCCGACCACGAGCCGGACGTGGTCTACCACCTGGCGATGTGCTCGCAACCAACGGGTTGTGTGGACGACGAGCGCGACCTCATCAACAAGGCGTGGCCCGAGCGCTTGGCGACTTGGTGTGCCGACCACCGCGCTCGGTTCGTCTACACCTCCTCGGTCATGGTCTACACCGACCGCCTGCCCGGTCCCTTCACGCCCGCGACCAAGCCCGAGGAAACGACGGGCTACGGCGCACTCAAGCTGGAGGTCGAGCGCCTCGTCCGGGCCACGGCCCCCGAGCACAGCGTCGTCTGTCGCCTGGGCTGGCAGCTCGCCGACGAGCCGACCAGCAACAACATGCTGCGTCACCTGTCGGACCAGCACGCTGAGAAGGGGCGCATCGACGCCTCCTCGAAGTGGCTGCCCGCCTGCTCGCATGTCGCGGAGACCGCGCGGGCGCTGCACGCCGCGGGCACGCTCGCGGAGCCGGGCACGTACCTCGTGAGCACCAACCGCGATCGGCCCTTCACCGACATCGTGCGCGCGATCAGTGATGCGTACGGGCTGGGCTGGACACTGAACGTGGATGACAGCCACGCCCACGACCAACGCATGCTCGACGACCGGCTGTGGCTGCTGCTGGGCGAGCCCGGCACGCCCGACGGGCCCGTCGTCCGCGAGGCCTGAGGCCAAATTCGCACGTTCTGACATCCAACCCCCCGGTGTCGGCGTAGACAACCCCGAGGGCGTCTGCACACACACGCCCTCTTGATTCGAGAGTTTCTGCATAGACCGCGTGGGCCCCTACGCGATGCGTTATCGCTGCGCACGCCGGTCGGACAAGGACACACCATGACACTCCGCCTCACCGCGCTCATCGCGGGCTCCGCTATCGCTGCGCCCGCCGCCCTCGCCAACCACGTCGATTTCATTCAAGACGACTCCAACCCGGGCAACGGGGTGACGAACGCCACCTTCTCGCTCAGCACCAACGGCCCGCTCGTGACGGACACGCAGGCGGGCGAGCCCGCCGACGTCCTGGGCGGGTTCCGCGGCGTCGCCATCACCAACACCGGCGGCTTCGGCGGCACGTTCAGCGTTGCACGCAGCGCGGGCGACGATGTCATCACCGCGACGAACACCAACGTCGCCGCTGGCACGCTGGACCTCTCGTACCCGGGCATCTCCGACAGCGACTTCGACACGAACTGGAACTTCATCGCGGTCAGCATCCCGACGCTCTCCAACAACACCGGCGACGGTGAGATCAACCTCTCCGTGACGATCCAGAGCTCGACGGGCACCGGCACCGCCTTCGCGATGGGCACCGGCATCGCGCCGGGTCGCATCGAAGAGCCCGGGACCTACTTCTTTGCTTTCAGCGATCCCGGCTTCGCGGGCGTTGACTTCTCCGATGTCGATGGTGTGAGCGTCCGCTTCGAGTCGGCGATCATCGGCACCGACTTCACGATCGCGTCGATCACCCGCGAGGCCGTCCCCGCGCCGGGTACCGCGTGCCTCCTCGGGCTGGGTGGCCTCGCGACGCTGCGTCGCCGTCGCTCCGCCTGAGCGATCAGAATCACAGTGATCCCCCGAGGCCCCGCACCGCGCGGGGCCTCTTTCATGCGCGGTGCCCCGATACACTCGGGGCATGAGCCAGAACGCCCCGTACTACATCACGACCCCCATCTACTACGTCAACGACCGCCCCCACGTCGGGCACTGCTACACGACGCTCGTCGCGGACGCCGCGGCCCGGTTGATGCGGTGCGCCGGGCGGGACGTCTTCTTCCTGACCGGCACCGACGAGCACGCGGAGAAGGTCGTGGAGAGCGCCGCCAAGAACGGCGTGACGCCCATCGAGTGGGCCGACCGCAACGCGGCGGAGTTTGAGCGGGCCTTCGCGCTGATGAACTTCAGCCACGACGACTTCATCCGCACCACGCAGGAGCGGCACACGACGGTGGTGCAGGCCCTGATCGCGAAGCTGCAGGCGTCTGGCGATGTGTACCTGGGCGACTACGTGGGCTGGTACGACCCCAGCCAGGAGGAGTACCTCACCGAGACGGTCGCCAAGGAGCACGAGTACAAGAGCCCCGTCACCGGGCGCGAGCTCGAGAAGCGCACGGAGCAGAACTACTTCTTCAAACTGAGCGCGTACGCCGACCGTCTGAAAGCGCACATCGACGCCAACCCCGGCTTCATCAAGCCCGAGGCACGCCGGAACGAGGTGCTCGGTCGGCTCGGGCAGGGACTGGTGGATGTGCCGATCTCGCGTGGCGTCAAGGAGGGCGACGTCGAGTGGGGCATCTTCATGCCGGGCGACGAGAGCCACCGCGTGTACGTCTGGATCGATGCGCTGATCAACTACTGGTCCGCGGTGCAGGCTCCCGATCGCATCAAGTACTGGCCCGCGCAGACGCACGCGATCGCCAAGGACATCCTGTGGTTCCACGCGGTGATCTGGCCCTGCATGCTCATGGCCCTGGGCGAGGAGCTGCCCGGGTGCGTCTACGCGCACTCCTTCTGGATCCGCGAGGGGCGGAAGATGTCCAAGAGCCTGGGCAACTTCATCGATCTGGCGACCATCAACGCCTACATCGAACGTTACGGCCTCGACGCCCTCCGCTGGTACCTGCTCACGCAGGGGCCGATGGGCACGACCGATTCGGACTTCGTGCACGCCAAGTTCATCGAGGTGTACAACGCCGACCTCGCCAACGGCATCGGTAACGCCGCATCGCGCGTCGCGAACATGATCGCCAAGTACTTCGATGGCGCGATGCCCGAGGTGACCGCCCAAGACGCGGCGGCGCAGGGGTTCGGTCGCGACTGGCCCGCGCTCACCAACCAGGCGGTCACCGACGCCGTCGAGAAGATGGGGGCCTTCGATGTCGGCGGTGCCCTCCGCTGCGGCCTCGAGCTCTCCAACGAGGTGGACCGCTACGTCCACGACACCCAACCCTTCCGCCTCGCGAAGGACCCGGACAACCTGCCGCAGGTCGCGGCGATCCTCACCAACTGCGCCGAGGCCCTCGTCGTCGCGGCGAACCTCCTGCACCCCGCGATGCCGGGGACGATGACCAACCTGCTCTCCCGCTTCGGGCGTCCGTCGCCCGACACGCTGGGCGGCGCGGATGCGCTAAGCGCGTGGGGCGCGGTGCAGGCGGGGACGCCGATCGAGAAGGGTGAGGCACTGTTTCCGCGTGCGGATGGGGATGAGGAGCCGCCGGGTGGGGGTTGCGAACTATGACTCGCTGGCTGATATGGCTATTGGCGTATTCATCTATCAGCACGATGACATCGGTTGCATTCGCCCTGTGGACCTGGAACGAACACATCACCAAGCCAATTTTTGACGGCTGGATCGCGTTAATGCCACTCGACATGGATTGGCGTCAACTTCCGCCAGATGGACCGTTGGAATTCCGGTACTGGGACGGCAACTCTTGGAAGACTCGGGAATTCGGTGTGGTGATTGAATCCAAAGTAGATGCGATCTCGTTCGAGATTCGACGATCCAGCGTGTTCACAACGCCAGAGCGATATCAACAGCATCTGGATGTCCAGGAAAGCAAAAGCCGTTTCTACGCCTCTGAACAGTCCATGACCATGCACGTCACTTGGATTCAGGTTCCTCAAAGTGTCATGGGCAGTGCGTTCACAGGCTTCCCTTTCCGCTCGTTCGGAAAATACGGGAGCGACCTCGGCCTGTTTCGTGGAGCGGACCCGCCCGATCGAAACTGGTCAACGCTAGCCGGAGGGACTCCGGTCGTGCGTCTCTCGGAGATTGAGGAGCGCGGCCTGCTCTTGCCGGCGCGATGGTGGAACATCCCCGAGCCGCAAACGCAATTCGCGAAGCAGCAGGCGGGCTCAAATCTACCCGGCACAAACACGCCGTATGTCCCCGATCCGAACCGACTGTGCGACGACGGCTCTCCTTCTCGTGTGCTATTGGGTGGCGTTCTCGCGAACTCGATCGTGTGGATGCTACCGCTGGTTGGGATGCACTTCGTGATTGGTACTGGGTGCCGCTGGAACCGACGCAGACGCGGCCTCTGCACCACGTGCAAGTACCAACTCGCGGGTCTCACCACCTGCCCCGAGTGCGGCACGATGAAGGCGGGGACGCCGATCGAGAAGGGGGAGGCGCTGTTTCCGAGGGCGGATGGGGATGAGGAGCCGCCGTCACCATGAGGCGGGCGCGACACATCGCGCTGTGCCTGATCGTTGGGTGCCTGCTGCAGTTCGGCGTCGCGTACGGGCTGTGGTTTGGGTATATCGAGCGGGGGTCGCCAACCCGTTGGACAGGAGACCCTCTTGATGGACCCGCCCCCAACGAGAGACGGGGGCAGCGCGAATTCACCACACTTAGCCCGGAGGGTTCGGAGCGCAGAGCGTTCGAGGTGTGGCGACTCGACCGGCCCACGCACTTCGGCGTGAGTGTGACGGGCGGTATTGCGTATGAGAACGCCGACAAGGTCGATCAGAGCCGAATTGAGTCCGAGGAATTCGGAAAGATGTTCGATAGCCTTACGCAGACCCAGATAATCACGATCCAGTGGAGTTGCCCGTCGCCCGCATCAAACGTGAAGTTCATGCGTCTTCAAGCCGGCTTCCCGTTCCCGACATTGATGCGACACGAGATCGAGCCGGACGAACTTATCGAGCACGAGCGTCGCGGCACGCTCTCGCTCGCGATCGCGTATATGGGGTATCGCCTCCATGACCCGGCATTCCAAAGGAGCATCCAATTGCCCGCTTGGATTTGGTACGACCGTGACCGCGCCTTCACCATGTTTGAATTGCCGGGCGTCAATGGATACAAAACGGTTGCCCCAACCTTGGGCTTGCCACTCTCTGCTTCTCCACGCTTCCCGCCGATGTGGATCGGGATCACCGGTGCTCTTTCGAACACCCTGACCTACGCAGCATTGCTCTATGCAGGCCTCTTCGGCACCGGCGTAGCCATCCGCTGGAACCGACGCAGACGCGGACTCTGCACCAAGTGCAAGTACCAACTCGCCCGCCTCGCCACCTGCCCCGAGTGCGGCACGCCCAAGCGTGCCTCACCTTCGACGGCTTCCTCGTCGTCCTGATGGGGGCCTGAAGCGGTGTGAGCGTCCGGGAATGGTGCTTTGCAGCGTCACAATCCGGCGTGCCCGCGTGAGAGGGGCAGGGGTGGATCGGCTTCCTTCACTGCGGATCAGCGGCTTCGCTCGGGAGACCGATCATCGGATTCGAGGAGGTTGTGTCCTGTGCTGATGTGCGCGGTGGGTGAACTCGAGGCGGGGTGGGCGGTCGGCGGCGCAGTGCTGCATCCCAAGCGCCCATCGACCCAGCTCCTGGCCCCGAACACCGCGCTCACGCGCGAGAACATCAGGACGCTCCAGCGGCTGGGCGTCGAGCACGTCTGGATCACCGGGGACGACCTCGAGGACTACGACCGCGGCGCCACCCGTCTGCTCACGCGCGAGCAGCACGCCCTGCAGGAGGCGCTGCTCAACGATTTCGCGGGTCGCGCCAAGACGACGATCAGCACCGCGAGCGTACAGAAGTACAAGCAGCGCGTGAATCAGCTCATCATGAGCGCGATCTCGAGCCGCCAGTACGCCTCGCTGGCGTCGCGGTTGCGCACGGGTGGCGACGGGCAGTTTGCGCACGCCGCGAACGTGGCGTACCTCTGCGTGGTCTGCGGGCTCCAGCTGGAGACGTACATCGTCCGCGAGCGCCCGCGCCTGACGCCGGGCAAGGCGCTGGACCACGCGTCACTCGGTCTCGCGGGGCTGCTGCACGACGTCGGCAAGACCAATTGCGACTTCGAGAGCCGCCAGCAGCACGAGGTCCACTTGCACGAGGATGATGACGAGGAGGCGTACCGCGACCACGTGCAGATCGGCTACGAGATGCTGGAGTACGCGGGCGCGCCCGCTTCTGTGCGCGTCGCGGTGCGGATGCACCACCAGCGTTGGGACGGCGCCGGCTGGCCCGATGCGGACGCGTGTGGCCTGCGCCACCGCGAGGCGGTCGTAGGGAGCGATATCCATATTTACAGCCGCATCGTGGGTGCCGCGAACGTGCTGGACAACCTGCTGCACCGCGCCGACGGGACGCCGTCGCTCCCGGTGAGCGCCCTGGCCCGGTTCGCCTCCACGGAGTTCGACGGCTGGTTCGACCCGATGGTGCGTGCGGCGCTGCTGCGCGCGGTGCAGCCCTACGCGGTCGGCTCGCGCGTGGTGCTCACCGACGGGACGGTCTGCGCCGTGGTGTTGCCCAACCCGGCGTGCCCGTGCCTCCCGAGCGTCAAGCCCCTCGACAATCAGCACGCCGGCGAGGTGATCAACCTCTCGAACGACGCTTCGATGCGCCGCATCGCACGGCACGAGGGGCAGGACGTCTCCTCCTTGTACTACGAGCCGACGCCCGCCTCGGTCGATGGCGACGACTCGGTGTGCATGGTCCCGCCGATGTACATCGATCCTTCGGACGCCGCGGCGTAGTTCTCGTGCGGATCGGGGGGCCAGGGGCACCCGCAGGGGGGCGGGGCGGTAGGATCGGGAGCCCGTGACGCCTCCTCCCCCACAAGCAGGTACACCCAGTGCGCCCTCGGCGCCGACCAAGCCCATCAGTGGCGTGGACGCCGGTCTGTACCTGCACCCGCAGACCCTCTCCCGCCTCGGGACGATGGAACTGCGGGCGAAGATGATCGTGGAGGGCGTGACCAGCGGCATGCACCGCTCGCCTTACCAAGGCTTCTCCGTCGAGTTCGCCCAACACCGCCCGTACGTCGCGGGCGATGACATCCGGCACCTGGACTGGAAGGTGTACGGGCGGTCCGACAAGCTGTACCTCAAGCAGTACGAGCAGGAGACGAACCTCGATCTCGTGCTGCTCGTGGATGCCTCGGGCTCGATGAACTACGGCTCGCGCTCATTCTCCTCCGCCTCGGGCTCGGGCCAGAAGACCTCGCACGACGGGCGGGGCGAGTGGACGAAGTACGACCACGCGACCGCGACCGCCGCCGCCCTCGCCTACATGTCGCTCAAGCAAGGCGACCGGGTGGGGATGGGGATCTACGCGGACGGGCTGCTCGACTCCGTCGCCCGCTCGGGCTCGCAGGCGGCGTGGCGCCGGATCGTGGGTGCGCTCTCGACGCAGAGCGTGGACCGCCCGACGGACCTGGGCCGCACGATTGATCAGGCCCTCGCGAAGCTCAACAACCGCTGCCTGATCACGCTGATCTCGGACTGCTTCGAGGACGTGGACGTGCTGCGTTCGGCGCTCGCGCGCATCCGGCACCGGCGCCACGACGCGATCGTCCTGCAGGTGCTCGACCGCAAGGAGGTCACCTTCGACCTCGACGAGACGGCCCCCTTCCTCGGGCTCGAGGGAGAGGGACGCCTTCGCCTCGACCCACGCGCGATCAAGGCGGACTACCTCAAGGCCTTCAACGAGCACCGCGAGTCGGTCGAGAAGACGGTCAAACGCTTCGGGTTTGATTACCAACTCGTGGACACGCACACGTGGCTGGGTCCGCCCTTGGCGACGTTCATCGCGAAGCGCAACGCGCTGGTGAAGCGGAGGAAGCGCTCGTGAACTTCCTCCACCCGGGCCTGCTGCTCGCGGGCGTGCTCGCGGTCTCCATCCCGATCATCATCCACCTGCTCTTCCGCCAGCGGCGCAAGCCGGTGCGTTGGGCGGCGATGCGGTTCCTGATCGAGGCGTACCGCAAGCGGCGTAGGCGGCTGAAGATCGAGCACCTCATCCTGCTGGCGGTGCGCTGCCTGGTGATCGCGTGCCTCGCGTTTGCGCTGGGCAGGCCGCTGTTGGACGCCGCGGGGCTGCTGGGATCGTCGGGTCGTGACGTGTACGTGCTGATCGACAACGGCGTGGCCTCCTCGCTCCGGACCACGAACGGCGAGACCGCGCTGGACGCGCACAAGCGCACCGCGAAGGACATGCTAGAGGCGCTCAACTCCGGAGATCGCGCGGGGCTGATCGCTCTGGGCGGGCCGGCCGACCCGATCGTGCTGCCCGCTTCGAGCGATATCGGCGCGGTGACCCGCCTCATCAACGGTCTCGAAGCGACGGACGGCGCGACGGACCTCCAAGGCGCGCTCGGCGCGCTGGCGGCCCACCTCGAATCGCTCGAGGGCGACGAGGACCCGAGGCCCACCGTCGGGCTGCTCCTCTCCGAGTTCCGCACCGGCAGCGCGGACATCACCAAGCCGCTGATCTCCACGCTCAGCGGGCTCGAGGGCGTGCGCCTGCTCGCGCTGCAACCCGATGCCACTAGCGCTGGCAACGTGCAGATCGTGGGCATCGAGCCGCTGCGCTCCGTCGTGCTGACGGGCGCGGGGCGGGCGGCGGAGGACGTCTCCGTCCGCGTGCGCCTCGCGCGCACCGGCAGCGCCGTCGGGGAGGCGGGCGTCACCAGCGTGCGCCTGCGGGCGCTCGACCCGAACGAACTGGACGCGCCGGGCGCCGACGACTCGCGCGCCAGCGTGCGATGGACGCCCGGGCAGAGCGACGCGAGCGTGACCATGAGCGTGCGCTTAGACCGCGCGGGCGAAGCGGGTGTCGGCGCGAGCGTGCTCGTGGGCAGCATCGATCGCGACGCGCTCGAAGCCGACAACTCGCTCCGGACGCCGGTGCGCATCACCGATGCGCTCGAGGTGGGCATCGTCGGCACGCGCCGCTTCTCGGGCGGCACATCCGTCGCGCAGCGCTCCGCGGCCGATTGGCTCCGCCCCGCGCTCGCACCAACCGAATCGACGCCCGTGCGCATCACGGACCTTGAGCCCGGTGCGCTGGACGCGCCGACGCTCGCGGGGCTCGATGCGCTCTTCGTGGCGCAGCCCGATCTGGTGCCCGAAGAGTCGTGGGCGACGCTCCGGACCTTCGCGGACGATGGCGGGATGGTCGTCGTCACGCCCCCCAGCGAGGCGACGGTCCACCTGTGGACAGACCCCTTCCTGCGCGCGTTCGGCCTCGACTGGACCTTCGGGCGCGAGGCGATCGACGCCCCGGCGGACGCGGTCTTCACGATCCAGCCCGACGCCAACGACGGCGCGGGCTCCGGGGGCGTGCTCACCCTGCTGGCGGACGAACTCGAGCCGCTGGTCCGCCCGGTTGGCGTCTTCCGCACGCTGGCCCCCGATCTCGGGGCCTCGACGGGGACGACGCGGGTGCTCTCGCTGGACAACGGGGAGCCCTGGCTCGTCGCGACGCGTCCCGGGAGCGGCATCCGTGGAGAAACTGGGGCCAACGTCCCCTCTGGAACACCTGTGGATAACCAGGGTTCGGGGCGAGGGGTGCTCTTCTACCTCGCCAGCGCTCCCACGCTCACCTGGACCGACCTCCCGGCGCGTCCGCTGATGGTCCCACTCGCGCAAGAATTGGTCAGACAAGGGGTTGGGAGCTCCTCAGCGGGGCAAGCACCCATCGCGGGGTCGCCCATCGCAGCGCCCGGTGGCGCGACGTCCATCACGCTGTTATCGAGCGGTTCTGAGGCACGCACGATCGATGTGGATAGCTCGGGGCTCGTGCGCTCCCCGATCCGCAAGGCGGGCGTCTGGATCGCCCGCGATCGGGCGGGGCGTGATGAGGGCGTGATCGCTGTGAACGCCGATACGAACGGGGCTCGGACGGGCGTGTACGACCCCGAGGCCCTGCTGGCCTGGATCGGCGGCGTCTTCGGGCCCGCCGAGGGGGCTTCGGAGGCGGTCACCTGGCTCGACCCCGCAGAGCCCGCAGGCGCACTCGAATCGGGCGAACGGGGCTCACCCTTCTCGATGCCTCTCCTTCTTATGGCGCTCCTATTCGCGATCGTCGAAACGCTGTTGGCCCGCTGGTTCGCCCATGCGTGGCGCGAACCCGGCTTGTCGAGGGGGGTCATCGCGTGATCGAGTGGCTGCTGGACCTGGACACCCTGCAATTCGGCGCTGAGGGCGTGCGCCTGGGCTTCGAACGCCCGCTCCCGGGCTGGGCGTGGCTGATGATCGTGGTCGGCGCGATCGCGCTAGCGGGCTGGAGCTACACGAAGATGACGGGCTCGCGCTCGGGCCGCGGCACGCTCGCGGTCCTCCGCGCCGCCCTGCTGATCCTGCTGGCGGTGCTGATAGCGGGCCCCAAGCTCGCGCGCGTGGACGAGAGCGTGGAGCGCGACTGGGTGCTCGTGCTGGTGGACCGTAGCGCGTCCATGACGATCCCCGACGTCCAGAACAACGGCGGCCCGCGCGTCACGCGTGAGGCGCAGCTCAGTGAGGCGCTCCGCGACGCGTGGCCCGCGTTCAAAGAGATCGCCAACGAGCGCACAGTCGTGTGGCTCGGGTTCGATTCTGGTGCCTTCGATCTCGAGTCGGGGCAATCGCTGCGCCTGGGCGAGCCCGACGGGCAGGCGACGGCGCTCGGCGCGGCGCTGGATCAGGCGCTCGCGCGTGCCGCGGCCCGTCCTTTGTCTTCGGTCGTGCTGATCACGGACGGTCGCAGCGTGGACTCTCCGACCCGCTCCGCGCTGCGTCGCCTGCGCGCCGAGCGCGTGCCGGTCCACGCGGTAGCGCTTGGTTCGCCCGATCCGGTGGGCGACATCGCGATCCGCTCGGTGGACGCGCCGCGCGCCGCCTTCGCGGGCGACGTCACGCCGGTGCGCGTGGACTTGGACACCCTGGGCGCCGCGCCGGACCAACCGGTCACGGTGCGTCTGGTGGACAACGCGACGGGGTTGGTGCTCGACGAACGACGCGTTGAGCCGGGCGACCTGGACGATCTGGTCACCCTGACGCACAAGGCGGAGCGGGCGGGCGACGCCTCGTGGTCTGTCGAAGCGATCCCAGACGGCGCGGACCTCGTCGCGGACAACAACCGCGTGGATTTCTCGCTCGAGCTCGTGGATCGCCCCCTGCGGGTGCTCTACATCGACGGCTACCCCCGCTGGGAGCAGCGGTTCCTCCGCAACCTGCTGCTCCGCGAGGCCTCGATCCTCTCCAGCGGCCTCATGCTCGCGGCGGACCGGCGCTACACGCAGGAAGGCGACATCGAGCTCACCACCCTGCCCGGCTCGCCCGAGGACTGGGAAGAGTTCGATGTGGTGATCATCGGTGACGTGCGCCCCGACGTGCTGCGCATCGAACAGCTCGAACAGCTGCGCGACCACGTCGCGACGCGCGGCGCTGGCCTGCTGTGGATCGGCGGCGAGGCCTCCACCCCCTCGCGCTGGTTCGATACCGAGCTGGGTGACCTGCTGCCCTTCAACCGCAACGGCGCCGATGGCACGCGCCTCATCGATCCCTTCGTCATGTCCCCCACCGCCGACGCGGACCGGCTGGGCGTCTTGCGGCTCTCCGAAGACCCCACCGACCCGTGGCCCAGCGTGCTCGACGATCCATCAACGGGCTGGAGCACCTTCTATTACGGACAGGCGATCGACCCAGAGGGTGTGAAGCCCACTGCGGACGTGCTCGCTGAGGCGACGTCGATCGTGACCGGCGACCGCACACCCATCGCGCTGACCATGCGGTACGGCGCCGGGCGCAGCGTGTACATCGCGACGGACGAGCTCTGGCGGTACCGCTACGGGCGCGCCGAGGTGTTGTACGAACGGTTCTGGGTGCCGCTGATCCGCATGCTCGGTCGCGAGTCGCTCTCGCGTTCGGGGCGTGCGTTGGTCTTCGAAGCGACACCGACGCGCGCGATCGTGGAGCGCCCGGTGCGCCTGCGCCTCGAACTGCTGGACCAGTCGCTGATCGATGTGGCGCCGCGCGAGATCCGCGTGACGCTCGAGCGCGTCGAGCAGGCGGGCGACCCCGTCACGGGCGGTGCCACGACCGTCGAAGTCACGCTCAAACGCGACGCCGATGACCCGCGCGTGTACCTCACCTCCTGGCAGCCGCCCGCGCCGGGCGTGTGGACGGCCCGCCCGGACGACCCGCTGCTCGCCAGCGCCGTGTCGGAGGAGGGCGTGACCGAGCGGATCGAGGTGAGCCTGCCGCAGGACGAGCTGCGCCGTCCGGAGACGGACCACCACGCGCTCGCGGCTCTGGCCTCGGAAACAGGAGGCGTGGTCGTGACACCCGCGGCCGCGGCATCCCTCACCGACCTCTTCCCGAACAGAAAACTCCGTGTGCTCTCCGAGCGTGCGGAATCGCTGTGGGACACGCCTCTGGCGATGATCCTGATCCTCCTGCTCGTGACCAGCGAGTGGGTCGGCAGGCGGCTGTTGAAGTTCGTGTGACCCGGAACGCCCGCTGGGCGCTCCACGTCATAGGGGTGCGTCCGAAGGGTTTCGGACGGGCCGATAGAGATGGAAGAACGGTGACCGGCCACCCCTTGGTCGGTACCGTCAAGGCGGAAGACCATGCCCGAAACCACGCACACACCCCGCCCAAAGACACCCTCAGCGAAGGCCCTCGTGGAGGCGCTCGCGCGCGTCCGCTCGAGGGCCCGCCTGCTGCTGCTGGTCCGCCGGATCGGGCTGCTGGTGGCGCTGGTGCTGATCGCGGCGCTTTTGGGCGGGTTGCTGGACGCGTGGCTGCGGTTCCCGTCGGCACTCCGCGTCGCGGCGTGGCTCGGCGTGATCGGGTTCGTGGTCTGGGCGGTCTGGAAATTCGTCCTGCCCGCGGCGCGGTTCTGCCCCTCGCTGACGGACGTGGCACTCCGCGTGGAGCACGCGCGCCCGGAGACCGAGGGCCTGCTCGCCTCCGCGATGGACCTCTCGGGCGTCGCCGGCTCGGCGGGCGAGGGTGTCGGCGCGGGGCCCACGCACGACGCGCTGGCGGCGCGCGTCGTCACCGATGCGCTGCGTGCGTTCAAGGCGACCGACGCCCTGGCGATCATCAACACGACCCCCGCCGCTCGCGCCGCCAGCGCGAGCGTGCTGGCGCTCCTGCTTGTTCTCGTACCCGCCCTGCTCGCACCGAGCCTGTGGACGATCGGTGCCCAACGCATCTTCACGCCCTGGACGGACGCGACGTGGCCCAAGCGGACTGGCATCGCCGACGCGACGCGGCTGCACGACGAACGCGTTCACTCGCTCGAAGAGGCGCTGCCGGTTCGAGGCCTGCTGACGAAGTGGCGGCGCGATCCGGAAGCCGAGGACGTCGCGGTGCGCTACCGCTCGTTCGACTCCAATGGTCAGTCAGGGCGCACGCAGCGTGCGCTGCTCACGATGCAGGGCGATCAAGAGGGCGGATACCTCTTCGAACGGCTCATCGAGCCCTCGGGCAGCGCGATGGAATACCGGCTGGAGACCGAAGACGACGCGACCGAGTGGACGCGGGTCAGGCTCGTTGAGCCGCCGGCGGTCGCCTCGGCCTCGGTGCGGATCACGCCGCCGGTGTACGCGACGGGCGGCGCCGAGCGCACGGGCGAGGCGCTGGACCTCGGGCCCGGGTACGACGAGCGGGCCGCGGCCCCCGCGTCGCTCGCCGGCTCGCGCGTGGAGCTCGATATCTCCTTTAACCGCGCGGGCGTGCTGCTGGCGGCGGGCGATGACGAGGAGGGCCAGGCGCCCTCGCTCGAGACGCTGCGCAGCGCCCTCGGATCGAGCGCACGGGTCACGTCCTTCCAGGCGTCTGACAACGCGTGGTCCGTCGAGATGATCCTGAACGACACCACGCGGTTCGTGCTCCCCCTCGTGGACGAGTACGGCATCGCCTCGGTGGACACGAGCGTGTACCGCTTCGACGCGGTGCCGGACCGCGCGGCGGCTTCGACGATCACGACGCCCGAGCGCGACATGACGGTGCTCCCGGGCGCGGTCGTGGACGTGGAGGCGGAGGGGCGTGACGACGTGGGGCTGAGCCGCGTGGCGCTGGAGCGTCAGACGTGGAAGCGGAATGTGGAGAGCGGGCCCGGCGGCGCGATGGAGTCCCAGGGCGGCTTCCAGACGGTCACGGAGGTCTCGCTGGAAGACGGCACGGTCGAGGAGAAAGCGACGGCCCGCGCGGTGCGCGCGTCGTTGGATCTCGCGGAGCTCGGGCTGGAGCCGGGCGACGAGGTGCTGCTGGCGGCGCTGGCGAGTGACCTGTTCGTGGACGCGAACGGCGAGGCCCGTGCACCGACGCGTTCGTCGGGTCGCGTGCTGAAGATCATCGGGGAGGACGAGTTCGTCCGTGAGGTGCGCGAAGCGCTCGCGGGCGTGCGCGAGGGCGCGATCCGTCTCGAGCAGCAGCAGGCGGACCTGCGCGAGGCGACGGGCGAGCGCGGCGCCGAGCGCACCACGACCCGCGCCCAGGCGCAGGTAGCCCAGCGGCTCGAGCAGCGCCTCGAAGAGCTCGAGAATATCGCGGAGCGCGTGGACGAGAACCGCCTGGATAATCAGGCACTCTCGGAGCTTCTCGAGGAGGCGCAGAACGCGACCGAACGCGCGGCGCAGAGCGCGTCGAGCGCCGCGCAGAGCCTGTCCCAGGCGCGCGCCGCGTTGGACCCCCAGGAGACCGACGCCTCGCTCCCCGAGGAGGAGGCCCGGGCTGTCGCAGACGAGCAGCTCCGGACGGAGCAGGAACTCGCCGACCTCATCGAGATGCTCGATCGAGGCGAGGACAACTGGGTCGTCCGCAACCAGATCACCCAGCTCCTCGAGCAGCAGCGTGAGATCCAGCAGCAGACCGGCCAGCTCGGGCAGGAGACCGCGGGCCTCACGCCCGAGGAACTCAGCGAGGCGCAGCGGCGCGAGCTCGAGGACATCGTCCGCGAGCAGGAGGAGCTGGCGGAGGACACCGAGCAGTTGCTCGAAGACCTGCGCGCACGCGAGCAGGCGATGCGCGAGAGCGACCCCGCGGGCGCCGAGGCGCTGCGACAGGCGGCGCAGCGGGCCGAGCAGCGGCAGACGACGCAGAGCATGCAGGAGGCGGCCGAGCAGGCGCAGCAGAACCAGACCTCCGAGGCGCAGCAGAACCAGGAGGAGGCGGCTGAGGCCCTCGAGGAGATGCTGGAGGACCTGGACGAGAGCGAGCGCAACCGCAAGGAACAGTTGCGACGGGCGCTCTTCTCGCTCGAGCAGTCGATCCAGGCGCTCATCGACAGCCAGACCGACCAGATCGCGTTGCTCGAGGCGGGCGGCACCCCGGCACGCGAGCTCGCGCTGAACATGGTGCAGCTCGCCGACAACACCAGCGCCGTGAGCGCCGAAGCGCGCGCCACGGGGCCCGAGCTCTCGGGCGTCGCGAACCTGCTCGACCGCGCGCTGGACGCACAGGCCGGCGCGATCGGCAAGCTCCGGGGTGAGCCCGCATCGATCGACGGAGCCGCGGCCCTCGAAGGGCGTTCGCTCGAACTGCTCGCCCAGGCGCTCGAAGCGACCGAGGCGCTCGAAGAGCAGCTCGAGCAGGAGGAGATGGAGGAGCGCAAGCGCGAGCTCAAGCGGGCGTACCGCGAGGCGCTGGAGCTCCAGGTCACGCTGCGCGAGCGGACCCGCCCCTTCGCGGAGATGGAGGAGCTCAGCCGTCGCGACCGCGTGCGTCTCCGCCAGCTCGGCCCGTCGCAGGTCGAGGTCCGCGAGAAGCTCGAACAGATCCGCGACGGCGCCGAGGAGATGGCCGAGGCGCGCGTGTACGACTACGCGCACCGGCGCATGGCGCGTCTGAGCGAACAGGCCGAAGAGGCGATGTCCGTCGCGTCGGCGACCGGCGCGGTGCGCCGGCAGGACGCGATCGTGGACACGCTGGCGGACCTCCTCGAATCGCTCGAGGACCCCGAGCAGGAAGACGACCCCTTCCAGAACGACGCGGGCCCGCAGGAAGGCGGCGGCGGTGGAGGCGGCGGACAGGGCCAGCCCGAGCAATTGTTCGAGGACCTGGGGCAGCTGCGGCTGCTGCGCGAGCTCCAGATCATGATCGCCGACGACACCGCGATGGTGGACGGGGGTGGCGAGTCGCTCTTGGGCGACCTGAGCGCACTGGCGGCGGAGCAGAACGAACTCGCGGGTATCGCGGCGGACCTCATCGAGAAGATCACCGAGAGCCCCGTGCCGCTGGACTTCCTTCCTGAGAACGGCGGGCGTTCGCCGTTGGACGACGCCGAACCGGCCGATGGCCTCGATGGCGACGGCACCGAGCAAGGAACCGAATCATGAAGACTCCGACGACCGCGACATGGTTGCTGGCGATGGTGGCGGGGTGCGCGATCGGCTTCGGCGCGTACGCCCAAGAGAGCGAACCCGCGCCCGCGGAGGAGCCCGCGACCGAGAACGCGGAACCCGTCGAGGAGCAGGGCGGGCTCGGCAGCCTCGACGACCTCCTGGGCCTGGAAGGCACCGCGGACGATGACGCGACGGCGTCGGACGACGCCGAGGCGCTGCCCGACGGTGCGGACATCGAGCTCGAGAAGGCGCTCACGCAGCAGGAGGCACGCGATGCCCTCGTGCAGGCGGCCCAGCAGATGAAAGAGGCGTCCTTCCGCATCGGTGAGGTGAGGGACACGGGCGTGGTCACGCAGCGTCTGCAGTCCGAGATCATCAGCAAGCTCGACGTGCTCATCCAGTTCGCCGAGCAGCAGCAACAGCAACAGCAGCAGCAGCAACAACAGCAGAGTCAGCAACAACAGCAGCAACAGCAGCAGAACCAGCAGCAGCAACAGGGCCAGCGTCAGCAGCAACAGCAGCCGCAGCAGCCCGGGAACAACACCGACCGCGAGGACGGCATCGCCGACATCCCCTTCGAGGAGGGCGCTCGGGACGTGATCGATTCGTCGAGCGCGGGCTGGGGCGACCTGCCCTCGCGTGTGCGCGAGCGCCTCGTCGAGGGCTCGAGCGATTATTTCAGCACGCTCTACGAGGCGTTGACCGAGGCGTACTACCGCCGGCTGGCTGAGGAGGCGTCCAAGTGAAGCGATGGATGGTGATCGGAACGCTCGGCGCGATGTGTGCGATCGGGTCGGCGCAGGAGGCGGCCCCGCCGATCGGTGTCGAGGGCGATGGTGTGCCCGCATCGATCGACGGCGCGGAGATCACGCCCGAACTGCAGGACGCGATCGAGCGGGGGCTGGAGACCCTCGCGGCGATGCAGAGCGATGACGGGGCCTTCCCAGTCGCGCGCTTCGAGCGGCACGTGGGCATCACGGCCCTCGCCTGCCTCGCCTTCATGGCCGACGGCAACGCGCCCGGGCGCGGGCGGTACGCCGACGAGGTGGAGCTCGGGCTCGACTACATCCTCGACAACGTGCAGGAGACCGGCCTGCTCGCGGGCGAGGACGTCTCGCACGGGCCGATGTACGGGCACGGCTTCGCGGCGCTCTTCCTGGGCGAGGTGTACGGCATGACCAAGGGCGGGGGCGACGAGGAGCGCTCGCGCCGCCTGCACGACACGCTTGTGCGTGCCTGCCGCCTGATCGTGGAGTCGCAGAACGACGAGGGCGGCTGGCGTTACAACCCGACGCCCGCCGACGCGGACATCTCCGTGACCATCTGCCAGATCATGGCGTTGCGGGCCGCTCGCAACGCGGGCATCGAGATCCCAAAGGCCACCATCGACCGCGCGGTGGAGTACGTGCGCCTGTGCCAGGCCGACGACGGCGGGTTCCGCTACCAGCTCGGGCGAGGCGGCAGCGCCTGGCCCCGCTCGGCGGCGGGCGTCGCGAGCCTCTACTACGCGGGCGTCTACGAGGGCGAGGAGCTCGTCAACGGGCTCAACTACCTCGAGCAGACCGCGCTGCCCGGGCAGGCGGGGCCCAACGGGCGTCCCGGGGGCGGCTCGCACTACTTCTACGGGCACTACTACGCGGCCCAGGCGATGTTCCTCGCGGGGGGCGAGCACTGGGCGAAGTGGTGGCCCGCGATCCGGGACGAGTTGCTGGAGCGACAGACCGAAGAAGGGGACTGGAGCGACGTGTACGGCGACGCCTACGCGACCAGCATGTCCCTGATCATCCTTCAGATGCCCAACCGATACCTGCCGATCTTCCAGAAATGACCATGCCCCCCACCACCGCCGCCGCCGTTCTCGCGCTCTGGATCGCACCGGGCGTCGCCTTCGCTACGCAGGAGGCCGACGCGCGCGACGGGGGCGGGTTGCCGACGGGCGTCACGATGATGGCGCTCGATGGGGAGCTGCGCCCCTCGATGGTGCGCGTGACCTCGATCCTCGACGGCGGCGTCGCGGGCGAGGACCAGCGCGGTCGCCCCGTGGTGTTCGAGGCGGGCGAGTTCGTGGCTCTGGTGCGGATCAACCCTCGCACGGACCTGCGCCTGGGCATCGGGGTGCGCGACCTGCCGATCGGGGAGGACATGCCCATCGAACGCGCGAGCATGCGGGCCCAGGCCTCGGCGCTGGGCGTGCTGGCGACCACCGACCAGCGGCGCTACCCGGGCGGCATCGGCGTCTACGTCGAGGACTCCGCGGAGGAAACCTTCGAGGGCGTCACCGTCGCGGAGAGCGTGATGTGGATCGGGGACGGGACGGTGCTCGAGTTCGATCTCGACGATCTGGCGTTCGTGGTCCGCGAGGGTGCGCCCGCGTCGGTGCGTCTCACGCTGCCCAAGAGCGTGAACACCGACACGCTGCTGCTCACGAACGGCGACATCATCGGGGGGTTCATCGCGGGCGTCGGCTCGGGCGTTGAGCTCGAACGCGACGACGGCTCGCTGCTGACGCTCGAGATGGAGCGTGTCCACGCGATGGTCTTCGCGAACCCGACAGAGCCCAGCGCCCCGACGCGCGCGTGGTTCGACGACGGCTCGGTGCTCGGGGATCGGTCGGTGCAGACCTCTGGCGGGCGGTGGGTGACCTTCGGCGACGGCGCCGACGGGACGGCGGACGCGGCGTGGAACACGCGACCGCTCACCTCGCTCCGCGCGATCGCGTTCGACGCGGACCGCCTCGTGCCGCTGAGCGATCTGACGCCAGATCGCGTGGTCAGCGACACGCCCGGGGCGACGATCACGCTTGGTGTTCATCCCGATGACGCGCTGCTCGATGAGGCCCCGGCCCTCGGCGCGTTCGACGTGCTCATGGGGAGCCCGATGCGCGTGGCCTACGCCTTGCCCGACGGCGCGGCTCGGTTCGCGTGCAGCGTGACGCTCGCCTACCCGGACTCCGCGTGGGCGGATTGCCAGGTCGTCTTCGCGGTCGATGGTGTCGAAGCATCGCGGACGGCGCTGGGGCGCGAGTCGCCGATCGCATCGATCAACATTGCGCTGCCGTCAGACGCCCAGACGATGACGATCACGCTCGACGAGGGCCGTTTCGGGCCTGTCCACGACGCGCTGCGCCTCGCCCGACCGCTCTTCTTGCTCTCGGACTGAGCGATCTCAACCATCTCACGGTCGATGACTGGCCCCGGTTCGGGTGGTGTTCAAATGGGCACTTTGGGTAGGGTAAATTGCCCGCAAGTCCAATATTGATCCGGACTTGTGGAACCAAGGACACGTCAGCATCGGATCGCGTCCGATACCCCCTATGCGCACAATTCGCGCAAGACGGCGCAATCCGTCTACATCCCCTTGAATTCCGGCGTTCGCTAGTTCATCATAAATGACGACCCCGGAACGGGGCGATGACAGGTTCCGAGGCGGCGCAAGCCGTGGCACGACCTGTACCTGTCTGGGCTGTGGTGCTCGGGCGGGTGGAGTGAGTGGGAGACGATTCCATGATTCGTTCAAACGGCAACGCCGCGTCTGCGGTACAGCCTTGGCTCGCGGTCACCCTCCTTGCGGGAGTGGGCGCGTACGCGATCGGGACGACCCCGCCCCCCCAGGCGACGAGCCCCGCGAAGCTGCAGCCACCCTCTGGGTTCATCGGTGGCACGATGAAGACGCTCGACGAGATCGAGCCCCGCACGCCCTTGTCGGATCGGTTCCTGGTGCCACAAGCGGGTGCCCGGTTCACGATCACGGAGCCCGGTTCGTACTACCTGCCCGACGATGTCGCTGTCGGTGCCAACCTGATCGGCATCAAGATCCTCGCAGCGCCGGTCACGATCGATCTCATGGGTCACACGATCGATGGCGGGAACAGCTCGGATGATCTCATCTGGATCGACGGCCTCGCGGACCGCGTGGTCATCAAGAACGGCACGCTGCGCCGGTCGGGGTCGCGCGGCATCGATTCTGTGGCCGACACGATCCTCATCGAGATGATCGAGGTCGTGGAGACGAAGAACGCGGGCGTGGCGCTGAACACCGGTCGCGCCGCGACGCTGCGTGACGTGTCGATCGCGGACACCGGGACCGCGGGCGGCTGGGACGGTGTGGGGCTCCGGCTGTCGGGGCCCGGCAAGGTCCGGGCCAGCGACATGGAGATCACCAACACGTACAAGGAAGGCGTGTACAGCGCGCCGGAGTCGCGCCTGACGCTCAGCGACACCTACATCGGCAGCACGGGCGCCGAGGGCATCGAGGCCCACACCCGTGCGGAGATCAAGCGCGTCCGCGTGGAGAACTCCACGGGCGACGGCGTGTGGCTCGGCTCGGACTGCGTGTTCATCGATTCGCACGTCGATGACGTCAACGGCGGCGACGGCGTGCAGGCGGGCGACCGCTGCGTCGTCCAGAACAACCGCATCTACGTGAACAACGGCCAGGGCGCCGCGTTCGGTGCCGGCGTGATGATCATCGGCAACGACGCGGTCGTGAAACGCAACACCGTTGTCGGTGGCGGCAGCGCCTTCTTCGGTATCCGGCTCGACGGCGATCGCAACCTGCTCTCGTGCAACCGCAACTACGACAACGCCGGCTTCTCGCTCTCCACGGGCAACCTGGTCGGCAACATCCTCACGAGCGTGAGCGCCTTCAACTCCAACCAGGACCCGGACGCGAACTTCGACAACTGATCGAGAAGTTCCGTCATCCACTCTGATATTCAACGACAACGCCCCGCGATCGCGGGGCGTTGTTTCGTTTCTGGGATGTCGCGGTGATCAACCGGCGCGTTCTTGTTCGAGCGAGCGCCCGATGGAGTCGAGGTCTCGCTGCATGCACTTGACCATCGAGCCCTTCATGACGGGGCCCATGATCGCGCCCATCGCTTTGGCGAAGAGGCTCTGCCCCCTGCAGTCGGCCTCGATCCTCACCGCGGTGTTCCCGTCTGGTCTGTCGCTCAGCGTGTGGGTGTAGCGGTGGTCGGCGCCGCAGGAGCAGGCGGTGAGGGCGTAGCCCGTGTCCGGACGGATGTCGCGGATGGTCATGGTCTCCGTGTGCTCCTTGCCGAACATCACGCGCGTCTCCTTGAACGAGACGCCCTCCTCGAAGGCCAGCGGCCCGTCGCCCTGCCCTGCCGGCTCGATGCGCACGATGGACTCGATGCGCTCGGGCCAGCGAGTGAGGTCCGTCAACGCGCGGTAGACGTCCTTGCGGGGCGCGTTGATCGTGCGTTCGAGGGTGAACTTCATCGGCGCGTGCTCCGGTTCAGGGGCCGGTGGCCTGGGGGTAGATGATGTACCGGTCGTGGACCTCGAGGACGAGGTCGTCGGCGCCGTCGCCGTTCATGTCCGCGATGATCGCGTTGGAGGGCTCGAAGCTCCGCGAGTCGCCCCGGCTGAAGAGGCGGGACTCGAAGACCCGGAACTCGGTGGCGAAGAAGAGCTTGCGGCTCGCTGAGAGCGTGAAGATCTGGCACATCTGCTCGCGTGCGTCGAGGACGATCATGTCGAGGAAGCCGTCGCCGTTGATGTCGCCGAACTCGGCTTCGTGCTCGAGGCGGTCGTCCTCGTCGGAGCGGTAGGTGGCGAAGTCCTCGAGCGCAACGCGCTCGCCCGAGAGGCGGACGAGGCCGAAGGCGTCGCCCGCGAAGGCGACCACGCTCATCGCGTCGTCGCCGGTGAACCGCCCGGCGGTGATGGAGCTCGGGTTGATACCGGTGAGGCCCAGCGATTCGGCGACGCCCCAGGCACCGTCCTGCTTGGTCATCATGACGAGTCGGCGGTTGGCCTGGTCGGAGGCCACGATGATCTGACGCCCGTTCTCTTCCATCGTGGAGAGGCTGGTGAGGCGGGTGCTCGGGTCGGGCAGTGTGATCTGATCGACGACGCGCCAGCCGGCGGTGCTGTCGAAGGCGCAGGCGCGGACGAAGTTCTCGTCGGCGATGAGCAGCTCCTGATCACCGTCTCCGTCCACGTCCAGCATCGCGGTGTTCGTCGGGCCGGCGGCCTGCACGAGGCCGAACTGCGGCATGGACTCGCCCTTGAGCACCCGGGGCGTCTCGCCGCCCACGATCATGACGAGGGGTTCGTTGGGCGTGAAGAGCAGCAGGTCGAAGCCCGGCTCGGAATCGAACTCGCCGGCGAGCATGGATTGCGGCGGGCGGTTGACGCCCTCGAGCTCCACGGTCGCGACCTGGCCCTCTTGGTTGTGCAGTTCGAGCGTGTGGTCGCGACGGTCGCGGACGACGACCGCGAGGTAGTCGGTGCCCGTGCCGGGGACGACGCTCATCGCGACGGGCTCGGCGCCCGCGGTCGCGAGGGCGACCGGCTGCGGGAAACCGAGACGGCCGGTGCTCTGGTCGTAGCGGCTGACGCCGACGGTCTTCTCCTCTTCGGAGAGCACGAAGACCTCGAGCGGGCCGCTGCCGTCCCACTGGCCCACGCCGATGGCCTTGGGCTCTTTGAACGCGGAGAAGACCTCGCCCGCGGAGAAGCCGGCGCCCTTGGTCTGGTGGTAGAGCACGACGGCGTTCGCGTCGGCGTCGGTGACGATGAGGTCGTCCAGGCCGTCGCGATCGATATCGGCGGTGACGATCGATCGCTCGTCGTCCTCGGAGGCGAAGGCGATGACTTCGGCGGTGGCGTCGCGCTGAGCGCCTGTCGCTTTCTTATCGAAGTTGATCGGATTGATCGCCTCGGTGACGAAGTCGTAGAGGACGATGCGCCGGCTCGCGCGCTCGATCACCGCGAGGGAGGCGGCGTCCAGCTCCGGGAAGCGGACGGGCTCGGCCTCGATGAGGCCGGGCATCTCGAATCGCAGCTCGGCACCGAGCTGGCCCGCCTTCCGAGACGGTGCGCCGGCGCGGCCGTTGCTGTCCCAGCGCTGGAGCCACAGTCGGATCGGCGCGTCGTCATCGGGCACGATCGCGCAAATGTCGTTCATGCCGTCGCCGTTGTAGTCCTCGACGAAGAAGGCGGCGAGCTGGCCCCCGGAACCGAGCTTGGTGGGCTCGCCCGTGATACCGGTCGAGGTGAGGTCGTAGATGTGGATCTTGCCGCTGACGATGCAGCAGAGCTCGGGCTCGGCGTTGCCCTGGACGTCGGCGATCACGAAGCCGTCCTGCCCGGCGGAGAGGCCCCGCACGCGGCGCTTCTGCTCGGCCTCGAAGGTCATGGGCGCGGTCTGACGCATGAAGACGACTTCGGAAGGGATGCCGGCGTACATGATGTCGAGCAGGCCGTCGTTGTCCACATCGTGGACGCGGAGGCCAGAGATCGCGTGCCCGACGGAGATGTCCACGCGGTCGTAGTAGGGCGAGCGGGGCAATTCGTTGGTCTTGCCGGAGCGCTCCATCTCTGCCTCGGTCCGGGCGACGCGGCGCTGGCGGTAGACCTCGATACGGCTCTTGCGGTCGTTGACGACCAGGAGGTCCGTCAGGCCGTCCTGATCGAGGTCGGCGGCGAGGGCGGGGCCCATGCCATCATCGACAACGATGATTCTCGGGTCGTCGAACCCGAAATACCCCGCGAGGTCCTGCTGGGCGAGGGCGATGGATGGGGTGAGGAGCAGCAGGGCGCCGGCGCCCCGCAGGAGAGAAGTACATTTCATCGTGTCGCATCCTTCGCCCCGCGAGACTTGTCGCAGCCTCTCGTGGGCATGATCGTATGATTCAGTGCTGGCGGCATCCGCATCCGTAGGAGGAGGCCTCGTCCGTCAGTGTACCGATGCCCCCGAGGGGCGTCGCGAGCGAGTGATCCTTCGGGCGGCCTGTTCCGCCCATTTTTCCGGGTACTTTCTGCCCACCACCCCGACCCCGATACCCCATTCGATATTGCCCCGAAACGGAGCCTTCATGAGACGGATCTCGATGACCGCCGGCGTTCTGACCCTCCTCTGCGGCGCGGCCCTCGCGCAGGCCGCGGCCCCCAACGTGGACACGATCACGTTTAAGGACGGACGCGCCGTCACAGCGCCCATCCTGAAGGAGACGAGCGAGACGATCTGGATCGACCTCGGCTTCGACGTGCTGGCGGTGCCGCGCGCGGACGTCGCTTCGATCCTGCGTGCCGAGAAGACGGAGACCAACGCGGGCGCCGCGTTCGCCGACGACCTGTTCACCGTGGCGCGCGACCTGCCCGAGAGTTCCCCCAAGGAACTCGCGCACCAGATCGGCAGCGCCGTGATCAAGGTGTCCACGCCCGGCGGCCTCGGCTCGGGGTTCATCATCCACCCCGACGGCTTCGCGATCACCAACGCGCACGTCATCCAGGGCGAGACCGACCTCAAGGCGACCGTCTTCCTCAAGCAGGAGGGCAGCGACCAGTTCAAGCGCATGACGATCGACGACATCGAGATCATCGCGGTGAACGACCACCTGGACCTCGCGCTCGTGAAGCTCACGCACCCCGACGGGGAGAAGTTCCCCGTCGCGCCGATGCAGGGCACAGAGGAGCTCGAGGCGGGCGAGGAGGTCTTCGCGATCGGCAACCCGCTGGGCCTGGAGCGTTCGCTCTCCACGGGCGTCATCGCGACGACGCAGCGCAACTTCGAGGGGCTCACGTTCGTGCAGACGACCGCCGAGATCAACCCCGGCAACTCGGGCGGCCCGCTCTTCAACTCGCGCGGCGAGGTGATCGGCGTCACCAACATGGGCATGCTGCAGTCCGACGGCCTGGGCTTCGCGATCCCCGCCCGGTACGTGCGTGACTTCGTGCGTAACCGCAGCGCCTTCGCCTACGACAAGGACAACCCCAACAGCGGCTACAACTACCACGAGGCCCCGATGCGCGTGAAGCGTGGCGCCCCCCCGCTGCTGGACGACGACAGCGCGAACGACTGAAACCGACTCACACCGTTTCCCAACCAAAGCCCATAGCTTTCCACCGAACACAACCGACGCCGCGCAAACGCTGGCGTCGCCCCCGAGGAGCCCACCAATGCGGACCGTTTCGATCGCCTGTTTGATTATGACCTGCGCCGGAGCCTCGGCGCAGCAGCTCACCATCGCGGACCTCGCGCCCGAAGAGGCCTTTCTCATCCTGGGCGTTGACAACGCCAAGAGCACCATCGCCAGCTTCAAGAAGACCGGCAGCTTCGCCCTCTTCAATGACCCCGAGATGCGGCAATGGTTCGGCGAGCTGATCGAGGAGCCGATGTCCGAGTTCCAGGGCTTCCTGGACTCCATCGACGCGAGCGCCGAAGACTTCTCCGAGCCCAGCGGCATGATGGGCATGGCGGTGTGGCTCAACGCCACCAAGGAGGGCGCACAGGGCAACGACGCGATGCCGGCCCACTTCCTCGTGAGCGCCGAGTTCGGCGACGACGCTGTGAAGATGCACGACATGATCGTGCGCGCCTTCGAGGCGGGCGAAGACGAGGACTCGCTCACCTACTCGAAGGAGGCGATGGGCGAGGCCCAGATCTACACCGTGCGCCCCACCGAGGTGGAGGTGGACGACGCCGCGGGCGATGACTGGGACGACGACGAATGGGGCGATGACGAGTGGGCGAACGAGGCGGGCGGCATGAGCGCCGGCCCCGAGGAGTTTTTCTACGCCCGTCACGGCGAGGTCCTCATGCTCTCGACGAGCCTGGGCGACATGGAGAACGCGCTCTCGCGCATCGAGGGCGTGGGCTTCGACAACGCGTCGGGCACCGCCGCCTACTCACGCCTCAAGCCAGCGGGCAACTCGTACGACGCCTACGCGGTGCTCATCAACGGCCCGCTCTACGACATGGCCGACAGCATGGCGGGCGACGACGAGAACCAGCTCGCGATGATGGGCGTGCCTCCGATCATGACGATCCTCGACGCGGTCGGCCTCTCCGAGGTCCGCGGCGCTTCGATGACGGTCTCCTTCGATCACGAGAAGGGCGACACGGTGGGCGAGCTCTTCGTCTCGGCGCCTCGCCTGCGTGGCCTGATGGGCCTCTTGAACGTGCCCGACAAGGCGTTCAAGGTGCCGTCGTTCGTGAGCCAGGACGCCGCGAGCATCAGCATGTTCCAGGTGGACCTCGCGGGCCTCTTCCCCGCGATCAAGCAGGCCCTCAACAACATGCCCCCGGAGATCGCGCAGCAGGGCCAGATGCTCGGCATGATCGAGCCCAGCGTGCAGCCGCTGCTCGCGCAGCTCGGCCCCGAGATCTTCATCACCCAGACGTACCGCCGCCCCTTCGACGTGGATTCGCAGGAGGTCCTGGTCGCGATCGGCACGAAGGACGCCAACGCCATCACCAACGCCTTCGCGCAGATGGCGCCGATGGCCGGCCTCGAGGGGCGTGACTTCCAGGGCAACCAGATCTGGTCCATGCCAGAGGGCGGCGGCGGCATGCTGCCGATCGGTTCCGGCGGCGCCTCCATCGGCTTCGGCTTCGGCTACATGTTCGTCGGCCCGGACAACGCGGTGGAGGGCGCGATGCGCCAGGCCGCCAACGGCGACTCGGCCTTCGCGAACGACAAGGGCTTCCAGAACGCGATGAAGGCCCTCTCCAACAACGGCCTCTCCTTCGCGTACCAGAACATGGAAGAGACCCTCGCCTACCAGGCGTGGACCGCCAAGAACATGGACAAGATCATCGACAAGCAGATCGATCAGATGTTCGGCGACTTCGACGACGAAGAGATGAAGCAGCAGATGCGCGAGTCGATGATGGAGGCCAACCCGATGGGCGGCATGCCCGACATGAAGAACCTCGCCAAGTACATCGGCGACTCGGTCATGGAGTACCAGCTCGTCGATGGCGGCATCAAGGGCACCTTCGTGCTCCTCCGCGCCGACAACTAATCGATCGACCACCCAAC
>JAJDDE010000065.1 GCA_029260475.1 Phycisphaerales bacterium
GCCGCCGCCAACCGCCCGCGCACCACCTTCATCGTCGCCCATCGCCTCAGCACGCTGCGCAAGGCCGACACGATCCTCGTGCTCGACAAGGGCCGCCTCGTCGCCCAGGGCACGCACGACGAACTCATGAACGAGCCGGGCCACTACAAAGACGCCGCTCTCATCCAGCTCGCCCTCGATGACCAATCGCTCGACGGCCTCCAGGAACCGGGGGACGACCGATGACCCCCAGCACCCGCCCGCCCAAAGCGCTCGTCGCGATGCCCGACCCCGCCCACGATCGCGCGAGCGAGAAGGCCGCCAGGCAGGAGGCGGACTTCGCGACCAGTAAGGTCGTCGCGACGCGCCTCTTCAAGCGCATGATGCGCTACAAGAAGCTCCAGATCGTGATCATCGGCCTCGCCATCCTCATCTCGTTCATCTACGTCAGCGTCCCGTGGCTCATCAAAGAGACCATCCGCTGGACGCTGGAGGAACCCGAGCGCCTCGAGCGGCACACGAGCCTCACGCCCGTGCAGGGTGCCGTAATGGGCGCGAGCCTCATCGCCCTGGTCGCGCTCGCGTTCTACGTCGTCATGGGCATCCGCATGATCGCCGTCAACCGGCTCGCCGAGTACGTCTGCTTCGACCTCCGCGCCGACATCTTCACGCACACCCAGAAGCTCCACATGGGCTTCTTCGACAAAACCAAGATGGGACGCGTCCTCTCCCGCGGCACCACCGACGTCAACGCCGTCCGCGCCGCCGTCAGCCAGGTCATCCCCCGCACGCTCATCCACGTCGCCGAGGCGGGCATGCTCACCCTCCTCATGCTCTTCACCGACTGGGTGCTCGCGCTCGCCGTCCTCACCGTCGCGCCCGTGCTCTACTACGCCAACAACATCTTCCGCAAGAAGCTGCACACCGCCTACCGCACCGTGCAGGAGTCGCACTCGCGCATCACCGCCAACGTCGCCGAGACCGTCAGCGGCATCCGCGTCACGCACGCCTTCACCCGCGAGAGCTACAACCTCCAGCTCTTCCGCAACCTCCTTGGCTACCACCGCGCCAACAACATGCACGCCGCCCGTGTACACGGCGTCTACATCCCCCTCTTCGACACCACCAACCAACTCGTCGCCGCCGTCATCATCGCCCTGGGCGGCTACCGCGTCGTGCAGGGCGATATGGGCTACTCCGACCTCGTCGGTTTCCTCCTCTACACGGGCGGTTTTTTCACCTCGATCATCGTCCTCGCAGAGCTCTACAACACCACGCTCCAGGCGATGGCCGGCGGCGAGCGCATCTTCAGCCTCCTCGACACGCCCCCCGAGGTCACCGACGCCCCGGATGCACAGGACCTCCCCCGCACCGACCGGGGCGCGCGCATCGAGTTCGACGGCGTCACCTTCGGCTACGACCCCGACAAGCCCATCCTCAAGGACATCACCTTCACCGCCAAGCCCGGTCAGACCGTCGCGCTCGTCGGGCACACCGGGAGCGGCAAGACCTCCATCGTCTCGCTCATCGCACGCCTCTACGCGCACCAGCGCGGCGGCATCACCATCGACAACCGACCCATCGAGTCCGTCACCCTCGATTCGCTGCACAAGCAAACCGGCCTCGTCCTCCAGGACAACTTCCTCTTCGGAGGCACCATCGCCGACAACATCCGCTTCGCACGCCCCGAAGCCACCGACGAAGAGGTCCGGCACGCCTGCGAGCGTCTGGCCTGCCTCGATATCTTCGAGGCACTCCCCAACGCCCTGAACACCGAGGTCGGTGAGCGCGGCGCGCACCTCTCCCTGGGCCAACGCCAGCTCGTCTGTTTCGCGCGTGCCATGTGCGCCGACCCGCGCATCCTCATGCTCGACGAGGCCACCTCAGCCGTGGACACCTTCACGGAGCACCGCATCCAGCTCGCCCTTGAGCGCCTGATGCAGGGTCGCACCTGCGTCGTCGTGGCACACCGGCTCTCGACGGTCCGGCGCGCCGACACCATCCTCGTCCTCGATCACGCCCAGATCACCCAGCGCGGCACGCACAACGAACTCCTGAGCGCAGAGGGCCACTACAAGGACCTCTACGACCAGTTCGTCAAGCTCTCGAGCGAGTAAACCGCCGGGGTGCCCGGGACCCATCACGCACGATGTGCCGTGGGTCGAGCGGAGTGAGCCCCACGCCGAGTGGCGGTTCACCCGAACCCGGGCCCCGCGATCGAACTCCCGCCGAACCCGCTGCCGCCCACGTTGCCAGAAGCTCCCTGCACGCGCTGAGCGGGCGTCGCCGGTTTCGGCGCCGGGCGCGGTGCAGGACGCTGGCTCTGCGCCGGGCGCTGGCCCTGAGGCCTCACTTGCGCATTGAAGATCATGTTCGCCACGCGGTCCTGGATGCCCTCTTGGAACTCGCCATACAGACGAGCACCCTCGCGCTTGAACTCGATCCGCGGGTCCTTCTGGCTGAACGACTGGTAGCCGATCGTCGCGCGCATCTGGTCCATCGCGTACAGGTGGTCCTTCCACTTCGGGTCCAGCACCTGCAGCATGACCGTCTGCTCGAACCACACCAGCTCGGCGCGGAGCTGCGCTTCCACGCGTGCACGCACCGCGTTCTCCAGCCGCTCGCCGCGCAGGCGCAGCAGCCACAGCGGCAGACGCACGCTGTACACCTCCGCGAAGTGCTTCTTCAGCCCCTCTTCGGAGAGGTCCGCGATCGCCGCCTCCTGCGCCTCTTCCATCTTGTCCGAGCGAACAAACTCCTCTGACGCCTCCAGGAGCTGACGCTGCAGCTCCTGCGGCATCGTGGACTTCACGGTCTCCGCCGTCCACTCCAGCCCGAACCGCGTCTGCGCCCAGCCCGCGAGCTGCGCCGCCGCCTTGTCCGGGTCCTCGCGCATCTGCGCCATCGTCATGTTCATCGTGAACTCAACCGGGTACGTCACCTCGCGCTTGTCGTAGACGTCCGCGACGCGGTCGAGCACCTTGTTGACCAGCGCCTCCCGGTCCTCCGTCTCGGTGATCTCCGTCAACGGCATGTCCACACGCACAGACCGCTTCAGCCAGTCCACGAGTTGGTGTGCGCCGTAGTGCAGCACCGTGAACTCCTTCACGCCGGCAAGGTCGGTCCCCTCGATCTGCTGTTCCGCGGCGTCGAGCATCTTGTTCTTGATCATCCGGATGTCGCCCGAGAGCGCTTCCTCAGAGGTGATCTCCGCGCCGAAGCGCGAGGACGCCCACTCCTCGAGGCCCTTCGTGTCGATGTCCTCGACCATCGCCCCCTCCGGGATGTACTCGCCCAGCGTGAGGTCCACCTCGACCTGCGCCTCGCGGTTGGCGATCTTGCGGATCGTCTCGAAGATCTCGTCCCCCTCCTTGTTCCGCAAGGACTCCATCGGGATCGAGACCCCCAGCACCTCCGAGGCGTACTCCGCGATCCGCTCGTTCGCGAAATCGCGGTCCAGGTACCGCTCCACCGCAGCGGCGGACGCCTCCTCGATGTACGCGAAGATGATGCCGCGGACATTGCGCCCGTCGAGCACGCGCTGGCGCGTGCCGTAGAAGTCCTGACGCTGATGCTCGAGCACCTCGTCGTAGTCCAGGATCTGCTTGCGGATCTGGAAGTTGCGCTCCTCCACCTTCCGCTGCGCACGCACGATCGCCTTCGAGAGCATCGGGTGCTCGATCGCGTCGCCCTCCTTCATGCCCAGCTTGCTGAGGATGTTGAGCGTCGCGGGGCCCGCGAACATCTTCATCAGCTCGTCGTCGAGCGAGACGAAGAACCGCGACGAGCCGTTGTCGCCCTGACGACCCGAGCGGCCGCGCAGCTGGTTATCGATACGGCGCGATTCGTGCCGCTCGGTGCCCACCACGTGCAGGCCGCCCAGCTCTTCCACAGAATCGATCCACTTCAGGTCGTGCAGCCCGAAGCGCCCCTGCGCGTCGATCTCCTTGCGGCACTGCTCGGCGCTCATCGTGCTCGCCTTCTTCTCTTCCGCCCACGTGTGCTCGGCGCACCATTTCCGAAGGAGCCGCAGCTCCAGGTCTTCGAAGCCCAGCTCCTCGACCTCGCGCTTCTGGAGCCCCAGTTCCTTCACAGCCACCTTGCGGTACACCTTGTCGCGCATCGTGCGCTCGTCGTCCGCCGCGGTCAGCTCCTTCGGCGCGATGCCGCGCCGCTTCCAGTGCTCCACGAGGTCCTCGCGCGAGATCTTCCCGAGCTTGATGTCCGTGCCGCGACCCGCCATGTTCGTCGCGATCATCACCGCGCCGAGCTGACCCGCGTTCAGCACGATGTCCGCCTCGCGCTCGTGCTGCTTGGCGTTCAGCACCTCGTGCTTGATGTTGTGACGGCTCGTGAGCATGCGGCTTACCAGCTCGCTCTTCTCGACGCTGGTCGTGCCCACCAGCACGGGCCTGCCCATGTCGTGGAACGCCTTGATCTCATCCGCGATCGACTCCCACTTGTCCTTCTGCGTGAGGTACACCGTGTCGTCGAAGTCGCGCCGTTCGATCGGCACGTTCGTCGGGATCGACACCACATCGAGCTTGTAGATGTCGTTGAACTCCTGCGCCTCGGTGTCCGCGGTGCCCGTCATGCCCGCCAGGCGGTCGTACATCTTGAAGAAGTTCTGGATCGTCACCGACGCCACCGTCTGCGTCTCGGGGCGGATCTTCACGCCCTCCTTGCACTGGCACGCCTGGTGCAAACCGTCCGACCACTGACGCCCCACCATCGGGCGACCGGTGGACTGGTCCACGATCACCACGTCGGGTTCCTGGCGCCCAGAGTTCGGGTCCTGCGTCGGCGCCACGATGTAATCCACATCACGCTCGTACACCGCGTGCGCACGCAGCGCCTGCTCCACCAGGTGCGGCAGGTCCATGTTGTCGCCCACGTAGAACGAGCCAACGCCCGCCTTCTTCTGCGCCTCGCTCGTGCCATCGTGGGTGAGCGAAGCGCTCTTACGCTCCTTCTTCACCTCGTAGTACTGCACGAAACGATCACGCTCCGCCTCCAGATCCGGGAGCTGCCGACGCAGCTCCTCGAGCTTCTGCTCCAGCGGCGCCACCTCGGACTTGTCGCGCACGTTGCGGATGTCGCCCTCGGTGCCCTTGATCGCCTTCTTCGCGTTGTCCACCCGCTCGTCCGCATCCGCCCAGGGCTTGTGCAGCGTGAAGAGGTGCTTGGCGAGCTGGTCCGCCAGCTCGTAGCGGGGTGATTCCTCGTGCGCGGGACCGGAGATGATCAGCGGCGTTCGCGCCTCGTCGATCAGGATCGAGTCCACCTCGTCCACCACAGCGAACTCGCGCACGCGCTGCACCTGGCTGTCCACGGACGGCTTCATATTGTCACGCAGGTAGTCGAAGCCGAACTCCGAGGTCGTGCCGTACACCACGTCGCAGGCGTACATGCTCCTCTTGATCTCCTCGGGCTGCGTGTGCTGCGGGTGGATCGCGCCGACCGTGAGGCCAACGCCTCGGAAGAAGGGGAAGGTCCAGTCGCGGTCACGCTGCACGAGATAGTCGTTCACGGTGACCACGTGGACCTTGCGCCCCTCGATCGCCGCGATGTACGAGGCGAGCGGCGCGACGATCGTCTTGCCCTCACCCGTCTTCATCTCCGCGATCTTGCCCGAGTACAGCACCATCGCGCCGATGATCTGCACGTTAAACGGGCGGCTGCGGAAGGGCGGCTTGGACTTCGGGAAGATCTCGCGCACCGCGCGGTACAGCTCGATCGGGATGTCCACATACCGCCAGCCCGGGATGATGTCCAGGCAGCCGAGCACCCGGCCGTCCGGGGTCACCTCGCCCGCCCGCACCTTCTGCAGCACGTCGTCAGGCACCTCCATCGCCGTCGCGGGGACCAGCGAGTCCGCCGCGTCCATCTGCGCCTTGGTCTCATCGAACAGGCGACGCGCCTCGGCGGGGAGTTTGTCGAGCGGGAACACGCCCTCCATCTCCGGGTTGAACATGTTGCGGATGCCCACGTGCCGGTCCATCGCCTCGCGGGCGCAGGCGAGGATGTCGTCCAGCAGCTTCGCGGTCGGCTCGCCGCCGTCGATCCGCTCGCGGAACGACTCGGTGCGGGCCCGGAGCTCCGCGTCCGTGAGAGAGGCGTACTTCTCTTCGAGTGCCGCGACCGACTGGACGCGCTGCACGAACTTCTTCACCACGCGCTCGTTACGCGTGCCGAAGACCTTGTTGATCATGGTGCCGACAACCGGGATATCGCTCGAAGCCATTGCGTGGGCTCCTGCGCGCTCGAGCGCGCTCAAAGGTGTTCTGTGATCCGATGGAGGCGATCGCGTGCGACCGCGGGGCAACAACCCCGCGCACCGATCCGCCCAACTGTGTCTGTACTGTCACGACGCGCCGTAGCAGCGCACGCCCGCTCTCGCGGGCCCGCGCGATCACACCGATGCGGGCGGCGGCAGGTTCAGCAGCGCCTCACGCACCGTGAGGGGCACCACACGCACCACGCCATCCCGAGCGATGCGCTCGCGCACCACCGCCTCGGGACGCCACAGCGCCGGCTCCTCCACCTCGCGCGACACCACGATCACGGGCACCACACAGGGCCCCATCGTGGTCCGCACCGAGTTCGGCGCGCACTCCACAGCAAACGCGCCGGGCGCCGCAGAAAGCAGCGCCAGCAGCACGAACACCGACAGGCCCGGCGAAAGCCGACGACCCTCCGTGATCACACGCCCGTCCCCGGGCTCAGTTGTGGATATGCACGATTCCATCGAGATCAAGTCTATCGCCCAAACACACGCCGTCCGCCACCGATCCACAGGATTCCCCCACCCGCCCACCTCCCAAACGCACATCCCAGCCCACCTTCCACCGTCACCACTTGCATCGGAAACGCTTCATGGGACGATGACCCTACAGGCACACGCAATCGCGCCCACCCCGCCTCGTTCGGCCCACCAAGGAGGCCCCCACATGACCCAAGCCCAAGCCGAGCCCCGCGAACCCCGCCGGCCCGAGCCCCGGGTCCCCACCGCCTCCCTCCGCCCGATCGCCGACGACGCCTTCACCTACGACCACGCCAAGCACCTCCTGAACCGGGCCGGCTTCGGCGGCACGCCTCAGCAGATCCGCGCCCTCGCCGACTGGGGCCCCGAGAAGGCCGTAGACCACCTCCTCAACACCGAGGCCATCACCACATACCCCGACAACGGCGCCGAGAGTTTCGCCGCCGACATCATGCGCCCCCTCACCCAGCGCGAGCAGCAGCAGTACCGCGAGGCCCTCCGCAGCGGCGATGAAGACGCCGCGGCACGCTTCCGCCAGCGCCGCCAGCAGATGCAGCGCAGCGACCGCGAGCAGATCCGCGATATGCAGCAGTGGTGGCTCGCCCGCATGATCGAGACCCCCAAGCCCCTCGAAGAGAAGATGACCCTCTTCTGGCACAGCCACTTCGCCTCCGGCTACCGCAAGGTCGAGAACTCCATCCACCTCTACATGCAGAACCGCATGTTCCGCGAACTCGCCTTGGGCAACTTCGGCGACCTCCTCTTCCGCATCATCCGCGACCCCGCGATGCTGAAGTACCTCGACAACGACACCAACCGCGCACGCTCACCCAACGAGAACCTCGCCCGCGAGATCATGGAACTCTTCAGCCTGGGCGAGGGCTCCTACTCCGAGAACGACATCAAGAACGGCGCCAAGGCCCTCACCGGGTACACCTACGAGGGCAACGACTTCTACTTCAACGACGATCAGCACGACGCCACCATCAAGCGCGTCCTGGGCAAGCAGGGCAACCTCGACGGCGACGGCTTCGTCCGCGCCATCCTCGAGCAGCCCGCCTGCGCCCAGTACATCAGCCAGAAGCTCTACCGCCACTTCACCGGCGAATTCCCCGAAGAACGCTCCGAGCACGGGCGCGTCACCCTCCGCGTCATCAGGCAGCTCGCCTCGACCATGCGCAAGGCCCGCTACAGCATCAAGCCCGTCCTCAAACAGCTCTTCCTCTCCGAGCACTTCTACGACCCCATCCTTCGGGCCAACTCCATCAAGTCCCCCGCCGAGCTCGTCGTCGGCGCCGTCCGCACCCTCAACACCCCCGTCCGCGACCTCACCGTCCTCAACGACGCGATGGGCCTTATGGGGCAGACCCTCTTCCAGCCCCCCAACGTCGCCGGCTGGTCGGGCGAGCGCACCTGGATCAACACCAGCACCATCTACGTGCGCCAGAACGCGGTCACCTACCTCCTCACCGGGCGCACGCCCGCGGGCCTCGACGCCACCGCCGCCACCGATCCCTACGACCCCGCGCCCCTCCTCGATGACCTCGAGAAGTCCGACCCCGGCGCCCAGCGCGACCCCGACAAGGTCGTCCGCTACCTCCTGAACGTCACCCTCGCCGGCACACCCTCCCAGACGCGCATCAACACCCTCAAGACGTTCATCGACAACGCGGGCGGGCGCGTCACCAAGGGCGTCATCACCGGCCTGCTCGCCCTCATCGCCGCCCTCCCCGAGTACCAACTCAAGTAACCCTGCCCATCGCAGGAACCCCGGGCGGAAGCCCGGGGGCTCCCCACGCCCCACTCACCGGGACCACACACATGGACCTCCACAACGCCCACTCCTACACCCGGCGCGCCTTCCTCGCCCGTGGCGTCACCCTCGCCTCCGCATCGCTCACCGTCCCCTACTTCATCCAGAAGTCAGCCCTCGCGATGACGCGCCCGCTGGGGCTCTCCTCCCAGGCCGGCGTCCCCGAAGACCGCGTCCTCGTCGTGGTCCAGCTCGGCGGCGGCAACGACGGCCTCAACACCCTCATCCCCTTTGCCGACGACGCCTACTACAACGCCCGTCCCGGCATCGCCATCCCGCGCGATCAGGTCCTGCGCCTCAGCCGCAACAGCGACGTCGGCCTCCACCCCAGCCTCGACGGCCTCAAGTCCCTCTACGACGACGGCCTCGCCGCCATCGTCCAGGGCGCCGGCTACCCCAACCCCAACCGCTCCCACTTCGCCTCCATGGACATATGGCACACCGCCGACTCCAGCGGCGTCGGCGAGGGATGGCTCGGCAAGTACTTCGACGCCCAGTGTCACGGCAACCCCGACGCCGACAAGGCCGCCCTGGAAGGCCACGCCGGCATCACCATCGGACGCGAGGCCCCCAGCGCCATGATCGGGCGCGAGTACAAGCCCGTCTCCTTCGAGACCGCCGACCTCTTCCGCTGGACAGGGCGCGAGCTCCACGACGCCCTCAACCAGCCCTACGACGACATCGTCCACACCGAGGTGGACCAAGAGATCGAAGAGATGTCCCCCGAGCACGCCTTCCTCATGCGCACCGCGATGGACGCGCGCGTCGCCAGCGACAAGATCAGAAACGCGATGGACCAGCGACCCCTCGTCAACTATCCCGGCAACGGCCTCGCCCGCCAGCTCGCGATGGTCGGCTCCATGATCCGCGCCGGCCTCGAGACCCGCGTCTACTACGTCACCCTCGGCGGCTTCGACACCCACCGCGGCCAGGGCGGCGTCAACGGCTCGCACTCCAACCTCATGAACCAGGTCGGCTCCAGCCTCCGCGCGTTTTACAACGACCTGCAAGCCCAGGGCAACGACGGGCGCGTCATGACCATGATGTTCAGCGAGTTCGGCCGGCGCGTCGGACAGAACGCCTCCAACGGCACCGATCACGGCACAGCCGCCCCCATGTTCCTCATGGGCCCCATGGTCAACCCGGGCCTGCACTCCCGCTACCCCAGCCTCACCGACCTCGACCAGGGCGACCTCAAGCACACCATCGACTTCCGCACGGTGTACGCCGCCGCGCTTGAGAACTGGCTGGGTGCGGATGCGAAGAAGGTGCTGGATAAGCCCTACAAACCTGCGAACGTGATCAAACGAGCCTGACCGAGCGTGCTCTCAACGAACGCCGGGCGCAAGCCCGGTGATGTGTAGCGCTCGCGTCGCGACGCGCGTCCAGCCTACTTCGATTCGAGATACACCCGCCCGCTCGCCGTATCCCACGCCGTGCCGCACGACCAGCACGCCCGACGATCGCTCCCACCCCCACCGAGCACCCCCGCGCAGGCGGGGCAGACGCCGCGGGATATCCGTTCAGACACCACCGCGCGCCGGGCACGCTTCGCGCGCACTCCGCTCCACAGCCACCCCACGCACCACCACGCCACCGCCGCCGCAAGCACCGGCAGGACGACACCGAAGAAGAACCCCTGCTCAATGATCCACCGTGCACCGATCCCCCACCACGACACAGACCAGTACACACAGACGAGAAACACCAGCGCACCAAACCGCCACGGCACCGGACGCACCACCCCCACGCGTGCCCACACAGCACCCCATGCCTCCCGCACACGCCCGAGATGCTCGCGATCCGGATCCCCTTCGATTAGCCCTGGCACACCGAACATGCGCTGCTCCCACAGCGCGGAGCGGAGCAGCATCTCACGTGTCACCGTGTGCCAACGCTCCCCATTGGGCGTCCTCCGGACGCGCCGCATCGACCAGACCGCGCCGCACCGCGGACACGCCCCTGTCCCTTCGGGCAGCCCGGCTTCATCCACGAGCCCACCATCGAGGAAGGGGTGCGCGCACGACGGGCACTGCGCAGACAGCAACTCCAACGCTGCACCCTCTGCCCTCTGCGTCTCGTCCGGACGTAGAGCCGCGTGGATCAGAAGCGTCGTGACCACCGACCACACCCCCAGGAACGACCCGACGCGATAGAGTTCGATCTGCCACACATCGCCGAACCCCTGCGCATTCACGGTCGCCGATGTGAGCCAGACACCCAGCAATCCCCACCCCGCAAGCGAAAGCCCCCACACGGTCTGCCACCACACTGGCATCACCACATCCACAGAGGGACGAC
>JAJDDE010000066.1 GCA_029260475.1 Phycisphaerales bacterium
GGTTGGCGGCGGCGCGGTGGGTGTCCAGCGCGGTCTGGATGCGCGCTTCGGTGAGGGGGTCCACCGCCCCGGTCGCGTCGTCGAGGATGAGGATGTCGGGGTCTTTGACGAGCGCGCGGGCGATGGTGAGGCGTTGGCGCTGCCCGCCCGAGAGGGAGACGCCCCGCTCGCCGATGACGGTGTCGAGGCCCTCGTCGAGGTCGTCCACGAACTCCAGCGCGTCGGCGTCTCGGAGGGCGTCGGTCAGGCGGTCGGTGTCGGCACCGGGATCGGCGAAGGCGGTGTTCTCGGTGACGGTGTTGGAGAAGAGGAAGGGCTCCTGGAAGACGACGCCGAGCCGCCCGCGGTGCTCTTGGAGAGGGATGTCGCGGAGGTCGGTGCCGCCCGCGGCGATGGTGCCGGTGTCCGGGTCGTAGAAGCGGCAGAGGAGGGCGAGGAGGGTGGACTTGCCGCTGCCGGTGGCACCGACGATGGCGATGGTGCTGCCGGCGGGCGCGGTGAAGGAGACATCCGTGAGGACGGGGCTGCCCGGCTCGTAGGCGAAGGAGACATTCGTGAAGGTGATGGAGGGCGCGCCGTGGCACGCGGTGCCACCATCAGAAAGATCGCTTCTGTCTGCGATCGTCGGTTCTTCGTCGAGGAGCTTGAAGACGCGCTCGGCGCCGGCCATGGCTTCGGGTGCCTGTGCGACGACCATGACGATGGACTCCAACTCGCCGGCGAGTTGGCGGGTGAGCCGGAAGAAGATCCAGAGCGTGCCGAGGGTGAAGGGGTTCGCGACGTCCTGGGCGCGGTCGTGGAGGATGGCGCCGACGCCGAAGCCCAGGAGGAGGGCGCTGGTAAAGATGCCGGTCGCCTGGACGATGGGGATGGCCTTCGCCTGGTCAGCAGCGAGCTTGAGCCTGTGGTCGCGCGCATTGGCAGAGGATTCGTTGAGGCGATCGATGGCGGCCCGCTCGGCCCCGAAGGAGCGGATCACGCGGACGCCCGCGATGGACTCCTGGAAGCGGTGGATGAGGTGGTCAACCAGCTCGGCCTGCTTCTTGAACTTGGGCTTGGTCACGCGCCCGTACCGGGCCATGACGATCGCCTGTGCGGGGAAGGCGGCGAGCGCGACGAGCGTGAGCATCGGATGGATGCTGAACAGGATCACGAAGAAGACGATCGCGGTGACGAGCGCGATGAGGGCGCGGACCATCACGCCCTGGATGAACATGCGCACCGAGTGGACGTCGCCCGTGACGCGGTTGATGAGCTGCCCGGAGTCGGCGGCGTCGAAGAAATCGAAGCTCAGGCGTTGGAGCGTGCGGTAGAGGCGGGCGCGGAGGTCCACGAGGCAGGCCTGCGCGAAGTGCTCGTCCGTGACGCGCTGGGCGTAGCGAAGGAAGCCCAGGAGGACGCCCAGGGCGAGGACCGCGATCGCAAGGGCCAAGATGATCTGCGTTGACGTCCAGCTCTCTGGGGGCGCTAGGAAGGCGGGGAGCGGGTCCAGCGCGGTGACGTCCGCGAGGCTCGGCGACGGGTTGTCCTTCTTTGGGGCGAGCTGGGTGATGGTGTCGATCGCAAGGCCCTGGGTGAAGGCGGCGGCGACGACAGCGACCTTGGCACCGGTCGCGGCGAGGAGGGCGGGGGCCGCGGCCCTCTTGTGGTTCCAGCCCAGCGAGGCGAGCCTCGCGAGGAGTGTGCCCAGCGGGGTGGGCGGGGCGTTCTCGTCGAGGGCGTGAGGGAGCGGGCGCGGCACGGGGGCGATGGTACGCTTGGGGGCATGCGTGCTCTCCAAGTTATTGCTGGTGTTTCGGTTCTCTCTAGCGCCGCGCTCTTCGGGGGCTGCTCGAGCGCGAAGGCGCCGGGCTTCCGCGTGCTCGAGGCGGAGCTGACGAGCGAGTCGGATCAGGGGTACGTGGTGACGTTCACGCTGGAGGGCATGAACGACAACGGCTTCCCGCTGCCGCTGCGCGAGGTGCGGTACCGCCTGGTGCTGGAGGGGCAGACGGTCTTCACGGGTCAGCGGTCCGCGGAGGCGACGCTGCCCGCGGGCTCGACGGGGCTGGTGTACCTGCCGGTCTCGGTGCCGTTCGGCGAGGGCGTGGGGTTGCCCGCGTTGATGGTGTACGAGCTTCGTGGCGAGGTGACGTACGTGCTGCCCGGTGCGATAGCGGAACTGCTGTTCGACAACGAGATACGCAAGCCTCGCGTGGGGTTCGAGGAGCGCGGGGAGCTGGTGGGGGGTTGAGAACGGTCCCGGGCTGAGTGTGTGCGCACGGGCGTGCCGCGGTCCGATGACGTTTTCGAGAATCGTTGAGTTTTCTTCGTGGCCCGCTGTGGGTGCCGTGAGGCCCCACATCTCGGTGCAGCGCGCGCCCTGTGCGCACGGCGCCGCCGTGGTGATGACGCGGCGCGTGCGCGCAGAGAGGTGCCGATCTCTGGTTGGTTGAGGGGTGCGCGAGTGCCGCGCCCCGATCCACACGCCCGCGATCGGAGCACGAGATGGGGTCCAGAGCGACGCTGCGTCGGAACGAGAAGCGCCGGGTGAAGCGGGAGGGCGGCGCGGACCTCGCGGCGTTCGCGGACGTGGGCCTGACGCGCCCGGTGCTCGATCGTCTGCTCAAGGAGCACGCGGCCCGGGTGGTGCCGGCGTGCGAGCGGGTGTGGGGGTACTACCAGAACGCGGAGCGGGTGCGTGTGGACGCCTCGGGGCGCGTGGTGCGCGAGGCGTGGCAGTCCGAGGGCCTGCCGGCGCGATTGCGCCGCCGGCGGGACCGGGACGACGACCGCGCCGAGCGCCCCCGCGCGGTGATCGAGAACGACATCGCGTGGCGCGTGGATGCGTTCGTGGACATGGCCTTCGGGCGGATGCCCGAGATCGAGTCGGGGCCAGGGGGTGAGCAGGGGGGGCACGCGGGCCTGGCGGCACGCGTGGTGGCGGCGTCGTTCGAGGCGTCGGGGGGCGAGGTGCTGATCCGCGACATGGCGCTCATCGGCGCCGTCCACGGCTGGGTGGACCTCGTGGTGCGCACCGACGCGATGTTCGAGCGGGCGCAGCGGCTGACGCGCGACGAGATCGCGCGGGGCGGCGAGGGCCTCGTGCTCGAGCTGGCGCGACTGGTCCGTATCGAGATCGTGGAGCCGACGCGCGGGGTGGCGTTGGTCTCCGAGCGCGACTACCGGGATATCGATGCGTACATCATCCGCGCCGCGGTGCGGGGCGTGCCGGGCGAGGAGGAGCGCGAGGTGATGGAGGTGCTGAGCGCGCGGCGCCGGCGCGTCTTCGTCGATGGGGAAACCCAGACGGACGCGCCCAACCGCCTGGGCGTGCTGCCGGTGGTGCACGTGCAGCACCAGAGCGTGCCCTTCGCGTACGCGGGTGCGGGCGAGGTGGCGCCGCTGATTGCGCTGCAGGACGAGCTGAACACGCGCCTGAGCGATCGGGCCCACCGCGTGACGCTGCAGAGCTTCAATATGTACCTCGCCAAGGGCCTGGACGGCGTGAGCGAACTGGAGGTAGGGCCTGGCAAGGTGTGGCTGACGGACAACCCGGACGCCTCGGTGAACGCCTTCGGCGGCGACGGGGCGTCGCCCAGCGAGGAGGCGCACATCGACGAGCTCCGCGAGGCCCTGGACAAGGCGTCGGCGGTGTCGCCCGTCGTGCTGGGCGTGGTGCGGGCGAAGCTGGGGCACCTGTCGAGCGTGAACGCGCTGCGGATGACCCTGCTGGGCGTGCTCACGAAGACCGCGCAGCGCAGGCGGACGTACGGGCGGGGTCTTGCGCGCTGCGCGGAGCTGGTGCTCGGCGCGTTGGAGAGCGCGGGCGTGCTGGAGACGACCGAGTCCGAGCGGCGCGTGCGGTTCCGCTGGCCCGACCCCATCCCGACCACGGAAGAAGAACGGCTGCGCTCGGCGCGGAGCAAGCTCGAACTGGGCGCGAGCCCGGGCGAGGTGTTCGAGGGGCTGGGGCTCGCGCTGGGCGCGGGTGCCGGCGGGAGTGATCACGACAAGACAAGGAGCCTGTGATGGCCAAGGGCACGGTTGATGACGGCGCGAAGGACGACAAGAAGGGCGGCGGGCCGGCGACGGATTCCTCGAGCGGTGCCGGTGGCGGGCTGGCGGGCGGCGCTGCCGACGCGGGGAAAGCGAGGGGCGGGGCCGCTCAGCTCGCGGTGCGCATCGGAGAGCTCGAGCAGCAGCTCGCGAGTGCCCAGCGGGCGCTGGACGTGGGTGCCCTGGAGCGGCGCATCGAGTCGGCGCTGATGCACTCGGGTGTCATCGACGCGGAGACGGGGCGCGTGCTTATCGCAAACGAATTGGAGCAACAGCCGGAGCTGGAGATCGAGGAGGCGGTGGCGTCGTTGAAGCGGCGCAAGCCCTTCCTGTTCGCCCCCGGCTCGGGCGCACCGGGCACCGGGCTGGGGAACGGCGCGGCGCTGGCGCCGCGGGAGGCGCCGGCGAGCGAGGGAGACGAGCTGGCGTCGATGCACTCGAAGGCGATGACCACGGGCGATCGTGGCGAGCTGCTGCGGTACCTGCGGGCGCGCCGGGTCGGTTGTCGGGCACGAGGGGGACGGGCGAGGGGGCGGTGGGTTGTTGAAGCACGAACACAAAGAAGGAGCGATGGACCATGGCGTTTACTGGTAAGGCGACGTACGACGGCGGGGCGAGTCTGCCCGAGCTGGCGGAGGACGTGTCGGATGTCATCGGGATCGTGAGCCCGTACGAGACGGCGCTGCTCGATCACCTGGGTGATCCGCGGAAACCGGCCTCGAGCACGGTGCACGAGTGGCTCGAGGACGGGCTGCTACCGAACGAGGATGCGGTGGACGAGCAGTCGTTCAGCCCGAGCGCGACGGGGGCGACGCAGTTCGGCGTCGCCAATGCGTCGTACTTCCGGGCGGGTGATCAGGTGCGGGCGGCGGGGAGTCTGGAGGTGATGCTGGTGGCCGGGACAGCGGGTTCGGACTTGCAGGTCGTCCGCGGGTACGGCGGCACGACGCCCGAGGCGCTCTCGGACGGGCAGGCGTTGCTGATCCTGGGCAACGCGGCGCTGGAGGGCGCAGAGCGCAGCGACTCGCGCTCGACGATGCGCACGCGCAAGCGCAACTACACGCAGATCTTCACGTCGTCGGTCGAGGTGTCGGGCTCGCAGCGGGCGGCCCAGACGATCGGCGTGCGCGACGAGCTGGACTACCAGATGCAGGAGCGGCTGCGCGAGCTGCTGCGTGATCTGGAGAACTGCGTGATCAACGGTGTGGCGCCGGCGGCGACGCCCGAGGGCGGGCAGGCGGTGCGGCGCACGATGAACGGCATCCTGTCGATGGTCACGAGCAACGTCTTCGAGCCGGGTGTCGATGGGTTCCAGCAGGGGGACGGCGTCGGCGGCACGGTGCTGACGGAGTCGGTGCTGAACGCCGCGATGCGGGCGGTGTGGCAGAACAGCGCTGGGCAGCTCGACACGATCCTCGTCGGGGGCGAGCGGAAGCGCGAGATCAACCGGTTCGTGGGCGATCAGCGCGGGTTCCTGCCGACGGACACGTCGTACAAGGACGTGATAAGTGCGTACGAGAGCGACTTCGGTGTGTGCCGCGTGGTGATGTCGCGCTGGATGCCCTCGGACGCGGTGCTGTTCCTGGACAGCTCGCGCATCAGCGTGATGCCGCTGAAGGGGCGCAGCTTCCACTTCAAGCGGCTCGCGTCCACGGGTGACAGCGACGTCGGTCAGGTGATCGGCGAGTACACACTGGAGCTGATGAACGAATCGGCGCACGGCATGATCAAGGGCCTGACGGCGTCGTGAAGGACGGTTCTCTTCTCTCGTCGCTCGCGCGGGCCTGGCGGCTCGCGCGGGCGCTTTCAGACGGACGCTCAGCGAAAGGGGTGTGTCATGTTCGCGACGGACCGTGACCTGTTGGTGCGGGAGCCTCGGCTGTTCCACGATGTGGCGTGGGCGGGGCAGCGGGTGGTGGAGGCTACGAACGAGGCGTACGACGCGCCGGGCGGTGTGCTCGGTGGCACGGGCTCGGCGCTGACGAGCAAGGGCCTGGGCGTGGGTTCGGTGGTGCTTATGGACGGCGCTCCGGGGGAGGTGACGGAGACGGTCGATGCGGACCGGGTGC
>JAJDDE010000067.1 GCA_029260475.1 Phycisphaerales bacterium
GACATGTCGGGGCTCGTGAACATCAACACCGCCACCACCACGAACTACGGCGCCGACACCGCCGCGCTCTCGGGCCAGCAGGACCGACTGCCCACCGGACGCACCCCCGCCGACGTGGACTTCTTCCGCGTGCTCGGGACCACCGCGGCTGACCAGCCGGGCCTGAACTGGTACGGCGCGCGACGCTATGACTTCACGATCAACCAGCCCGACGGCAATCTCGCGAAGAGCGTCTTCGTTGATCAGCTCGCCAACCAGGCCTTCTCCAACCACCTCGCTGAGGGCATCGGCCTCTACGAGGTCGCGATCGAGCAGCTCAACGGCGTGAACGCGAGCAACGTCGTGATCTTCAACCCCAGCAACGGCGTCACCGGCGCGATCCCGCAGTCCTACCGCGATGCTCACTACCTCAACGCGGGGGCGAACCCGGACAGCCCGACGTCGCCCGGCGCTCGCAGCTACCCCGTCAGCGAGATGATCGACCTCGTCTCCTTCTGGGGCACCAGCCGGCGCTCGCTCATCTCACGCCTCGAAGAGCGCATCGACGGCCCCGTCGGCGCCAGCGGGTACCTGCCCTCGCCCAACGATCCGAACCAGATGGTCTTCGGCCCCCTCGTGTCCGCGCGGCAGGACGCCGATGCGCGCCGGTTCCCCTCCACGATGAACCCGGTGCCGCTCCCCACCTCGCGTGAGATCCGTTACGGCACACGCAACCAGATGACCACGGAAAGCGGGACCGCGAAGTTCTCGCCGATCCCCTACCTCAACCTCGACGCGACCGACCCTGACGGGCGCAACGTCTATCTCGGCAAGGACGAGCACAACCGCATCGACCTCGCCTCGGGCGAGACCCGTGACATCTTCGAGGCCTGCGTCTGGTCGCTCATGCCCCTGGCGGTCAACGAGGTGCTGACCGGCGAGCTCATCCGCCCCAGCCGCACGCTCTTCGATCGCAACGGTGCCAACATCCTCAACGGCGCCCGCCTCGCGAGCGGTGCTTCGGGGACGCCGGGAGATCCGACCGATCCGGCGGCGCTCAACGACGCCTTCCTGAACCCCACGTTCCATTACGGCGGTGGCTTGGGCGGCGAAGCCGAGCGCATGCTCAGCGACGGCTCCGGGCTCGTCGCGGGCGGGTTTGACAACGCGGGCCTGAGCCTCGTCCCCGGGACAGAGGCCAACATCACCGCCGCCTCGTACGCCCTGCTCACCTCGCTCAAGCTCTCGGCGAACATCACCGACGCCTTCGACACGGACAGCCGCCCCACCGTCGTGCGGTTCTTCGCGACGCAATCCGGCGCCACCGCCGCCGAGGACCCGGCCCTCAACTTCGTTGGCGATTCGGAGAGCGAACTGACCAACGGCCAGGTCGGCGTGGGCACGCGATTCCGCTTCGGCGAGATCCCCTCCAAGCTGCTCGACGAGCGCGTGGTCGGTCGCAAGATCCTCGACGCCGATGCCGAGAACCTCTACTACGACGACCAGACGAGCGCCGGCGGCACCATCGAATTTCTCAACGGTGGGCTGAACGGCATGTTGCAGCCCGAGCTCTTCGACCCCACACGCGGCGCGGGGCTCACCGTCATCGGCCTCGAGCAGCAGCCCTTCCTCAGCGAAGCCTTCTCGATGGCGGTCTACACCAACGCCGGCTCCGTTGACACAGCGGGCGGGAACGACGGCGCTCCGAACCTCATCGTCCCCGCGTCCGCCGACGATCAGGTCGGCTCCATCATCGCCTTCCAGCTCGTCAACCCGTGGCCCGACGCGATCCCCGCGACGGTGATCAACGATCTCGAGATCTGGATCCTGAACCCCGCGAGCGCGGGGGATCGCATCGACGACCCCGCCGCCCGCCCGCTCAAGCTCAGCCCCAGAGGCGTGCAGATCCCCGCGGGCGGAGCCGCGACGTTCGCGTACGTGATCGACGCCGCCGACGGCACGCTCTTCACCGACGCGACCGACGGGTTCACCAACCGGATCCTCGAGAACGGCTGGTTCGATCTGGACATCGTGAACCCCGCGGATGACCCCGGATTGGGCAACACCGACCCCGTCTTCTTTGATGAATGGGCGGGCGCCGGCCCGGGCGATGCCGGCCCGCGCATCCTCCTGATGCGCACCATCTCCACGCTCGAGGCCCCCGCCGTCATCGACACGCTCTCGGGCGATCGCGGCACCGAATTCCCCCGCGCGCTCAACGGCCCGACCACCCTGCTCGAAGAATTCGGCAGCACCTCGCCCTCCGGTACCGCCAGCACGGTCTTCCCCGGCTCGGCGCTGCCCGTGCTCACCGGCACCACCAACAGCGTCGGGTACGACCCCGCCGCCATCCGCCTCCTCTTGATCACCAACCCCAACCCGACGGTGCGCGGTCGCCTCGCGGTGAGCGGTTCGCTCTCCAAGCCGATCGCGACCCCCGCCGGCTCGGGCCTCTCCACCGCGGTGCTCGATTTCGGCCCCGCATCGACCATGGAAGTCGCCAACGATCCGACCGCACCCACCGGTGCCAGCGGCCCCATGGCCTTCGTCTGGCTCGAAGAACTCCTGCCGCCCGGCGTGATGACCAACGGCTTCAAGACCGAGTTCTCGACCCTGAGCACCGTCATCAAGGGCGAGCAGTTCAACGCCGCGCTGAACTCGATCAACATCGCCAATCGCACCTTCGCCGACGACGACTTCATGGCCGCCGTCCCCGCGTGGGAGGTGCTCATCCCGAACCAGGCGCCCTTCTCCAAGGCGGACATCGCGCTCGTCTCCAAGCACGCGCACTTCTGCATCAACCACCGCCTCGATCGCGTGGACTCCTGGGTCACCGCCGGTCAGCAACTCGCCGCCGAGGCCCGCTCCTCGGGTTTCCGCACGCAGACGCTTGGCCTCCTGGACCTCACCTCCAGCCTCCCGGGCCTCGCGGGCAACGGTGCCAGCGGCTTCTATCCCAACCCCTCCCCTGAGGGCGTCATCCCCGACGAGTCCCTCGCGCTGCCCCTGGCACTCCGCATCTTCGAGCCCTTCGAGGCGCTCAACCCCAACGCTTCGGGCGACCGTTTCAACGGTCGCATCAACATCAACACCGCAACCCAGCGCGTCCTCGAGTCGCTCCCTTGGGTCGCGCCGTGGGCCAACTACGCCAACAACCTCGCTATCCCCGCGACCGGCGTCCGCGCCCGCGCGATCATGGCCTACCGCGATGCGGTTGACCCCGATCTCGGCTCGGACGTGCTGAGCATCGTCAGCGACGCCATCAGCGTTGTCACCCCCGAGATCCTCACGAACCTCACCAAGGCGCTCATCCCCTCGGACCCCGGCACCAGCGCCAACGACTTCAGCCTCCGTCGGCGCGACCGCACGCAGTTCGCCAACGGTCGGGGCCAGGGCGGCGGGTTCTCGAACCTGGGGCGCGGTTTCGCCGCAACCGGTGAACTGGCGATCCTCGACTCGTGGACCGCTTCGGACCCCACGCAGAATTTCGCGGCTCAACCCAACCCCTCCTTCGGCGACTACTTCGGGACCCCCGACGCCCTGCCGGGATTCGTCCGCGAGCTCGGCCTCGATCCCGCCTCCTCGGCGTTGTCGTCCGGTGCCTTCGCGATCGACGACCGCGACGGCTACACCGTTCCGGAGAACGGTCAGGCCGAGCGCATCGCCCTCTATCGCGCCCTCGCCAACATCGTCGAGACCCGCTCGGACGTCTACGGCGCCTGGTTCGTCCTCCGCGCGTACGACCCCAACGTCATCGAATCCATCACGCTCAACCCGGGCGACACCCTCGCCCAGCAGATGGAGGCCGAGGAATTCGCCCCCGCCTACCAGTCGCGCTGGTTCGTGCTCTACGACCGCTCGAACGTGGACTCACCGGGCGAGCTCCCGCGTGTGCTCCTGCAGGTGCAGCTGCCCTCGGCGAACCCGTAAGCAGACCGAGCGGTCTGGCTCAGTATGTCGGGACCGCCGGGTCGATGCGCGTGCTCCACGCATCGATGCCGCCGGCCATCGAACGGGCGTTCGCAACGCCCGACGCCTTCAGCATCGCGACAGCGCCGACTGAGCGCACGCCGTGATGGCAGTACACGATCACGACGCGCTCGCCCGCCTCATCCAGGATGTCGTCGGCGCGATGAGCGATCTCCTGCAACGGCACGTGCAGCGCGCCGACGATCGCGCAGATCGCGACCTCGTCATCACGCCGGCAGTCCACCAGCAGCACCGCCTCGGGCGACTGGGTGAGCAATCGCTTGACGTCTTCGGGCGTGATCTCCAGATCAGCCACCGGCGCGCTCGTACCCGTCGTAGCGCGGCGAGTAGTTCACGCCCCGCTCCGATTCGGTGACCTGCTGCCAGCTGGCGATATCGTCGCGGACGAGCTTGAAGGGCCAGGCGATCCACTCGAACAGAAGATCATTCGAGTCCGATTCCTGCCCGAGGGCCGTATCGAGCGTCGGGTACGCCGCGCCGGCGTAGTCCACGCCGTTCCACGAACGCAGGTACACGCCGCTCAGCGCGTGCTCGGTGTGGTCGTTCGGGATGACCATCTCGACACGGGCCCAGTCCGAGCGATCGAGCCCGGTCACCGAGGGCCCCGCGTCGGTCAGCGCGACGGGGTCGGGGATGTCGGCCACCGCGGGCAACACCACGACCGGGCCATCGGCATCGACAAAGCCCGCGCCGACGGTGGGCCTCGTGTTGTTGGGCGACGCGCATCCCGAGGCGATGAGCGCGGGCAGAGCGAGAAGCGAAAGAGCGGCGGTGGTGCGCACGGGGCGGTCCCTTCGTTGAGGATCAGTCGTCATCGTAGCCGCCTTCGGCCAATTCACGCAGCGCGCGTTTCGTCGCCTCGCGGCAGACACTCGAATCGAAGCCGCGGCGAGCGAGAGCGCCGTTGATCCGGCGCGTCGCGGCGACGTGGTCCACGCGCCCCATCGAAGATCTCGCTTTTTTGCGGGCGAACGCCAACGCATCCTCCATCGGGTCGCGCCCTTCGAGCGCGTCGGCCGCCGCCTTCTTCGCGTCCTCCATCCCCACGCCCCGCTGTCGCAGTTTCTGCTCCAGCAGGCGCGCGCCGACGTCCCCTTTCCGAGCCGCGGAGCGGGCGGCGGCCTCCGCGACTCGTGCGTCGTCGATCAGCCCCACGCGCTCGAGGGCCTCGGCGGCGAGCGCCGCGTCCTCACGCGTGTGCCCCTTCTGCGCGAGCTTGTCCACCAGGCCCTTGCTCGTCACCGCGCGGCGCTGCACGATCATCAGCCCGTCGTGGCGCGCAAGCGCCAGACCCTGCATGGTGCGCGCACGCAGCGCGACCTCGGGCGACCACACCTCCCCGACGCCGAGCTGAAGGTCCATCAGCACCGTGCTGCCCAGCCGGAAGTTGGCCTTGCTCTCGAGGGTGATCGTCCACATCTCGCCACCGCTGACCGGGCGCACACGCGTGATCTTCTCCCCGGTGGGCGCTTCCTCGATCGCCCGCAGACGATCGCGCACCGTCGCGCGGGGGCGTTTCTTCTTCGCGGGCCCGTACCGTTCGTCGCTCACGCGCCCAGCTCGCCCAGGAAGGACTGGATCTCGCCCGTCGCCTTGGCGTTCTGATCGCGCTTCGCGACGCCGAGACCCGTTTCGAGCGTCGCCCGCGCGCCGTCGCCGTCTTCGAGCGCCTCCTGCGACCGCGCCTTGTGGTAGTAGGCGTAGTGGTACGACGGGTCGCTCTTCAGACACGCGTCGTACCACTCGAGCGCGCCGGCGTGGTCGCCCAGCTTGGCACGCTCCTGCGCGATCATGTACGGGACGTCCGCGTCCGCGGGGTCCGTCTCGTGCAACGTCATCAATCGGTCGAGCCTGCTCACGCCCTGGCCTCCTCACGCTTCGCCTTGGACTCCGAGCAGTATCGCACACAGATCGGGTCCTGTGCGCAGTCGCCCCCACGGGCCTTGCAGGAGCGCCTGCCGTGAAAAATCAGCAGGTGGCTGAGCAGGCCCCACTTTGGCCTCGGGAAGAGGGCCATGAGGTACCGCTCGGTCATCGCGACCGTCGCCTCCTCCGGCACGAGCCCGAACCGCTTGCTGATCCGCTCGACGTGCGTATCGACGACCACGCCTTCCATGATGCCGAACGCCTCGCTCAGCACCACGCCCGCGGTTTTCCGCGCCACACCCCGCAGCGAGAGCAGGTCCTCCATCACGCGGGGCACCTCGCCATCGAACTCCTCGATGATCCGCGTCATCGATGCGTGCACCGACTTCGCTTTGTTCCGGAAGAGTCCGATCGTTTTGATGTACCGCTGGATCTCCTCGGGCGAACTGGCGGCGTAGGCCGCGGGCGTCGGGAACGCCTCGAAGAGGCCCGGCGTCGCCTTGTTCACGCCGACGTCCGTCGCCTGCGCGCTCAGGATCGTCGCGATGAGCAGCTCGTGCGGCTGCGTGTACTCCAACTCGCAGTGCGCATCGGGGTAGCGCTCTTCGAGGTCGTTGAAGATGCGCCGGGCGCGGGCCTTCTCGCTGTCCGACACCTCGGGGAGCGCGAAGGGGAGATCGCGCAAGCCGCGTGGGTTATCTGGTGTGCGCACGGTTGTGGTCATGCGACGTCGGCCTGAGGGGATCGGAAGGCGTCCACGAGACTCGCGACGAGCAGCGAAACAATAATCACGAGCTGTGCGCCCATGAGCGGGGATGCTTTGGCGTGCAGCGCATCGAACTCTGCCATCACGCGGACGGACCCTTCGTTGTTGCCCGCCAGCGCGAACTGTTGGTGGGCCTCGAAGAGCTCGTTCATGGGCGACCACAGCACGCGATCGACGTAGAGCGTCAGTGCGCCCAGCGCGAGCCACATCACTGTTCGGACTCCGAACGTCCGCGATCTGAACGACACGTGTTTCTTCGCCAGCAGCACCGCGAGCAGCACACACACGACCAGGAACGAGACCTTCCCGATCAGGCCGACCACGCCGAAGAGCGGGTTCATGATGGCCCCTGCCGCGAGCCGCCAGTGCTCTCCCGTGTACGACGCGTAGCCGGGCAGCGCCGGGTCGAGGCTCTTCATCGTCGGGAACGCGAAGGCGGCGGCGACACCGACCATCGCGAGCGCGCCGGCCCACAGGCCCAGCACCAGGGCGTTGACCGATTCGATGATGATCCGCAGCGTGGGCATGCCCGTCTCCTTCGTGAGAGGGGATGCTACGTCGCCCGCCCCGCAGCAGCGCCCCGACGCCCCTCACTCAAGAATGCGCCGAGCAGGATCCCGAGGGGCAGCTGCGCCAGGAAGAGGGCGTGCCACCACCAGGGCAGCACGTCGAGGTACCCGCTCTGCACCGCAGCGCCGATCGCGATCTGCACGCCGGTCAGGATGACCGCGGCGCGCACGCCGCGAGGCCGCCCGATGCGCGCACAGACCCAACCCGCGACGATCGACACCGGCAGCGTCGAGAGCAGCACGAGCCACGAGACGATCGCTGTCGTCGGGGCACCTGCTTCGTCGAACCCGCCCGGGAACGCGCTGTACAGCGCCCCCACCGCTCCGAATCGCAGCGCCGTCCACACCACGAACCCCACGATCACCGCGATTGCTGTTCTCATGACTTTCTCTCCACGCTCGAGTTGTCCAAGGGCCAGTGCTCGCTCTTCATCCGCTTGGGCGTGAGCGGCGCCAGCAGCCCGAAGACCGCGTACAGCGCTCGAGTGCTCAGCGGGGCCTTGCCCGTCTCGACCACAGATTTGAGCGTCTGAACGATCATCGGTCCGCCGCGACGCAGCGACTTATCGGCCTTTGAGCCCGCCTCGTAGTCATCGACGATGAGCGTGAATTCCACGCCACCGTCCGCGTCCTTCAGTTCGTAGGTGATGCGGCAGGCGGGGTCGTTGCCGTCGGTGAACCGGAGCGTGTGGACGAAGCGGTTCGGGCGGTCCACTTCCTCGATCGTCCCGACGACGCCCGTGTACTTGGCGTTGGCGGTGCGCATCTGCAGCGGCTGGCCCGGCTCGAGCGCGGGCGTGTGCAGTCGCATGTTGAACATCGTCGCCTGCAGCTCGTCCGTTTTGGTGATCTCACGCCAGATGGCGTCTTTGGTCCCCGCGATCACGATCCGGAAGATCATCCGCTCGGGTGTGATCGTGGTCTGTGCCTTCTTGCTCGATGCGCCCATGCTTGCCCTTTCGCCCCTCTTCGATGCGGTACTTCACGCGGGTGAGCTTGCTCGACCAGAACGAGCTCCACTCCGTCGTCCACCGCTCGTGGATCATCTGGATCGGGACCGCGTTGACGTACAGCCGCCTCACACGACCCTCTTTACGGCTCGTGATAAGCCCCGCACGCTCCAGCACGCGCAGGTGCCTGAGCACCTCCACACGCGACAGCTCGATGTGCCCCTCCACCTCCGAGACCGCGCAGCCGGGCGATCGCTTCACCACATCCAGCATCGTGCGCCGTGCGTGGTGGGCGAGGACCTTGAAGACGAGATCGGTGTCATCGGGCGACATAAGGTAGTAATAGTACAACCTTTTGTGCGATCCGCAAGCCCAATCGCCGGATTTTCTTGCCGCCCGCTGAGCCCCTATAGATGAGCATCGTGAATGACCCTCTCGCACAGCCCAACACCATCGCCCTGAGCCTCTCGGGCCTGCCAGAGGTCTCCGCGCCGACCCTCCGGAGCGTGGTGGACCGCGTCGCGGCGATGGGCTGCCGGGGGCTGAGCCTCTCGTGCAACGCGCCGGGGCTCAAGCCGCGCGCCCTGGGTCGATCGGCACGGCGCGACCTCGCCGCAGCGCTCCGGCGGGCCGACCTCGCCTGCTCGGGCGTGGACCTCTTTATCCCACCCAAGCACCTGGGCGACCCGGCTCGCAGCGATCGCGCGACCGAGGCATACCTCGAGGCGATCGCGTTCACCGCCGACATCGCGGAGCTCGCCGGAGCCCCGAGCGTGCTGACGACCACGCTGGCTCGTGACGAGGCGTCGTCGCAGGCGGTCGGGGCGATCGCGGAGCGGGCGGACGCCCGGAACGTGACGATCGCGGACCTGGCGTGGCCCCCGCTCGAGGACCCCCCTCCCGCGATCACGCCCGGTTTTGATCCCGCGTCTGTGCTGCGTGTGTCGCCGGATGACGCCCCCACACTCGCCGCCCGTTATGCGAAGCGGCTGGGCACCGCCCGCATCAGCGACGCTGACGATGCGGGCCGCTGCCCGCTCGGAGACGGGCACCTGGACACCCTGGCCTACCTGCTCTCACTCTTTTCGGGCGGGTACACCGGCCCCATCGTGATCGATACGCGTGGCCTCAAAGACCCCTGGGCGGGTGCGGAAACGGCGCTGCGGGCGTGCGCACAACTGCCGCTGCCCGGCGCGAACGCCTGAGCGCGCGTATCGTTGGTGCCATGCCCGCTCAACGAGACTACTACGACATCCTCGGCGTCACCAAGAACGCCTCACCCGACGAGATCAAGGCGGCGTACCGCAAGCTCGCGCGGAGCCTCCACCCGGACGTCAACAAGGCGCCCGACGCCGAGGTCAAGTTCAAAGAGCTGACCGAGGCGTACGCGGTGCTCTCGGACCCCGAGAAGAAGCAGAAGTACGACCGATTCGGGCACGCCGCCACCCAGCGGAGCGGGCCAGAGGGGATCAACCTCGACGACATCGACGTCGGCTCCATCTTCGAGGAGATGTTCGGCGGCGGCTTCGGCGGGAGCGGACGCGCACGCGGACGCTCCCCCTTCTCCGGTTTCCGCAGCCGGGCGGGCGCGGCTCGGGCCGAGCCCCGGCGCGAGCGCGGGCGCGACCTGATGCGCGAGATCGATGTGGATTTCATGACCGCAGCCAAGGGCGGATCGGTGCCGCTGCGACTCCGCGCCGGCGGCGCGATGGAGTCCGTGGAGGTGAAGGTGCCGCGCGCGAGCGTCGAAGGCTCGAAGCTGCGACTCCGCGGCAAAGGCACCCCCTCCGCCTCGGGCGGCGCTGCGGGCGATCTCATCCTGACCATCCGCGTGGGCGACCACCCGCTCTTCGAGCGCGACGGCCTCCATCTGGTGCTCACGCTGCCCCTGACGATCGCGGAGGCGACGCTCGGCGCGACGATCACCATCCCCACGCTCAGCGGCAAGGCGGACCTCACGGTGCCCCCAGGCACCAGCAGCGGCGCGAAGCTGCGCCTGCGCGGTCAGGGTCTCGAAGACGGCTCTGGCACGAAGGGCGACCTCATCGTGCGCCCGACGGTGATGGTGCCGAATGATCTCACGCCCAAACAGCAACAGGCGATCGAATCGATCGCTCCGAGTTTGCCGCCGGTACGCACGGGACCGAACTGGCCCGCATGACAGGACGCCTGTTGATCAAAGCTCGAACGAAGTGTGCCACTGGGAACGGGTGATCCGTCGTCTGCAAGCCAGTCACCCGCTTGCAAACCGATGGTCAGGGGTGGTGAATACGCCCATCACATACCGGAGCATTGCCCCACAGCTTCGGACGCATGCCCGCTTCGTTGAACGGCTCTCCGCTTCGGCGCATAGCGCAGTATCACCCCTCGTCGGCCTCGGGACGACTGAGGCTCTTGTCATACATCCCTGACCGATCGAAGCAGCACGGGCGCCGCTTCCCGTTGGCGAGCATGCCGCAGGCTTTGTCGATCCTCACCCTACGGGTCTCTGCCCGCTTGCCGGAGGTGATCCATTGGATCCAATCTCGACGTGCCAGGGGCGTGATGTCCTTCCACACCGCCTTGGCCTTCGGATCGCCGGCGAGAGCCTTCCGCAGATCCGTGGGTACCGTGGGCTCCGGTTCTACGGACATAGGCGCCATTTTCAGTGTCACGACATCCCCCACCGTTGCGCCCGCACCCTCATGCAGTTTTCGAGGCACCTTGAGCCAATGGCCTCCTTGGCCGTCCGGCTGAAGCGTGGCTTGAAAGGCGTAGCCGTTGAATGTGCCTTCGACCGACACCAGGCCCCGCGCCGGGAGCTTGTCGCTCGCACTCTTGGGTAGAGAAAGAAAAAACCAAGTGACGGCTTTCGAGCCGGCGGTCGCCCTTGGGCGAAAGAGTGTTGCGGTGAAACGAATCATCTGTGAACAATAGCCAGTGCCGATGCCGTTCCTGAGAGGTCTGGGCAGTGTGGATCGAGGCGAGCCGCCTACGTTTCCAAATTCCGGTTGCATCTGGAGCGGGGCGGGTGGACATGGGACCGCCTCCGCACTGCCGGCGATTTGTCTCTCTGAAGCATGATCAGCGCTTGAGCGACGTCACCACGCCCTGACGCCCGAGGCGCACGCGCGCACGGGTCGCGTCGTCCAGCGATGTGAACCGACCGACGTGCACGAGCCATAAGCGGCTGCCGGCGGCGGTGGTGTGCTCCACGATCATCGGCTCACCCAGGCCGATCGACGCGGCGCTACGCCGGACGTTGTCGGCGGCGCGCTGGGCGTTGGTCATGCTCGAGAAGGCGCCCATCTGCACGGTGTACGAGAATTCGCCAAGGCGCTCCCGGATGGTCGAGCGCAGCGCGGCGTCCGTGCTGGACGCGAGGGCCAAGCGGAGGTGCAGGCGGGCGGTCTCCGGGCGCCCCGAGAGCGCGTACGCCTCGGCGGCGTGGAAGTGAGCCCGCGCGCCGGCCTCGCCCTTGAGCAGCCGACCGGCGCGTTCGAGCAGCGACGCGGCACGCTCGTGGTCCGAGTCGGCCATCGCGATGAGGCCCAGCGTCGCGTCGGCGCGCCCCGCGATGCGCTGGTCGCGCGACCGGCTCAGCGGGCGGAGCCAGCGCGAGGCCTCGGCGTCCCGGTTCATCGCGTGCGCAGAAAGGCCCGCGGTGAGCGCCGCGCGCTCGCGAGCGGCTCCGGAGGCACCACGCTCCTCGCGCAACGCCGCCCGATACGCCTCTTCGGTCTGTCCCATCTCGTAGAGGGCGACCGCGTCCGCGGAGCCGCCGGTCTGGCGGCTCTGGGCGCAGGCCCCGAGGGAGACCGCGACCGAGGCGAGGGCGAGCCCGGTCGCGATGAGCCTCACGATGCGTCCTGATTCGATCATGCGGGTACCGTACCGCATCCGAATCGCCCCGCCATGTTTCCGACGGGACACCCCATGAGCATCCACCTG
>JAJDDE010000068.1 GCA_029260475.1 Phycisphaerales bacterium
GGTTGAGCGCCGCGAACCCCACGGCGGCTGGCGTATGTGAGCACAACTTCGTGGGGTTCGCAGAGCCTCAACCCACGGCACTGGATGCTTTAGAGCGGCACTGTTGTTTCACATGGCCAAGTCAGAGCACTTGACCATGCCACCCGGAAAGGACCGGTGCCACGCTGCCGCGCGTTGCTGTGTGGTGCTCACACCCCGTGTGCCACTGGTGGCACGCCGTGATCGAAGACCAGTCCACCCATCGTTCGGTAGGCTGCTCTCATGAAGACCGTCGGACATCTCGCCTGCGCCCTCGAAGGCATCGCGCCCTCCCCCTACGCCGAGGCGTGGGACAACGTGGGCCTGCTCGTCGGCGACTACGACGAGCCCCTCTCGGACGGCCCCGTGCTCGTGACCATCGATCTCACGGCGGACGTCGCCGCCGAGGCGCTCGAATTCGGTGCGAGCGCCGTCGTCGCCTACCACCCGCCGATCTTCAAGGGCATCAAGCGCCTCACCGGCGCGACGCCCCGAGAGAAGGGCCTGCTGCGCTGCGTGCGCGCCGGGATGGCTGTGCTCTCCCCCCACACCGCGCTCGATGCGGCACCCGACGGCCTCGCCGAATGGCTGTCGCGCACGACGCTCGCCGATGGCGACACGGGGCGCGACCTGCGCGCGCTCTCGGCGCACCAGCACGGCTCTGGCGAGGTGAAGATCGTCACCTTCGTACCGACGGAGCACGCGGGCGCGGTGTGCGAGGCGCTGGCAGAGGCCGGCGCGGGCGTGATCGGGGCGTACACCGGGTGCTCCTTCCAGCAGCCCGGCACCGGCACCTTCATCGGCGACGGCACGACCAACCCGGCGGTCGGCGAGCGGGGCCGGCTCGAGCACGTCCCGGAGCTCCGACTCGAGATGGTCTGCCCAACCCACGCGCTCGGACGCGCGATCGTTGCGCTCAACAGCGCGCATCCCTACGAAGAGCCCGCCTTCGACGTGATCCCCCTGGCGTCGAAGCCGGATGTGACGATCGGCGCGGGGCGGGCTGTCACACTCGCGTCCCCCGCGCGTATCAGCGAGATCGCGGAGCGCGTGCGCACGGCCTTGGGTGTAGACGCGGTGAAGGTCGCGGACGCCGGGACGCCTGTCCAGCGCATCGGCGTCTGCCCCGGCTCCGGCGCGAGCCTCGTGGAGAGCGCGATCGCCGATGGCTGCACCTGCTTCGTGACGGGCGAGATGAGCCACCACGAGGCGCTGGCGGCCCTCGACGCGGGCTGCGGCGTCATCCTCGCGGGGCACTCCAACACCGAACGCCCCTACATGCCCACGCTCGCCCGTCGCCTATCGGAATCGCTCGATGGTGTGAAATTCGTGGTTTCTGAGCGGGATAGAGCCCCCTTCGCGCTGCACGGCGCGTGAGCGGGCGGGTATCTTCTCAGGCGTGAACGATTCGCCGTCAACAGCGCAGGGAAGCGCGGGCGGCCCACGCGGCCAACGCCTCGCGGGCCTCATGCGCGGGCGGTTCCTCGTCGTCGAGGGGCCCGACGGCTCGGGCAAGACCACGCAGTACCGCCGCCTCTCGGACCTCGCCCGCGCCAACGGGCTGGAGGTGTGCGAGGTGCGCGAGCCGGGGGGCACGCGGATCGGCGAGCGCGTCCGCGACATCCTGCTCGACACGGACCACGAAGAGATGGCGCTGCGCACGGAGATGATGCTGTACATGGCCAGCCGCGCCCAGCTCGTCGCCGAGAAGCTCAAGCCCTGCCTCGACCGCGGCGCCCTCGTGCTCGCCGATCGCTACGTCACCAGCACGCTCGTCTACCAGGGGCGGGCGGGGGGCCTGCCCCGCGATGAGATCATGGACGTCGCGAAGGCCGCGTGCGGCGACGTGTGGCCCGACCTCGTCCTCATGTACGACGTGGACGAGCAGACCGCCGCCAGCCGCCTGAACCCGCTGCTGGACCGCATGGAGAGCAAGGGCAGCGCCTTCCACGCCAAGGTCCGCCAGGGCTACCTCGACGAGGCGCGCGACGAGCCTTCCTACAACGTGGTCATCGATGCGAGCGCCGACCCCGAGACCGTCTACGCGCGCACGCTCGACGCGCTCGAAGCGCGCCTCACGTGACCGACCCCACCACAGAAGAACACGACCCGCGCGGCCAACTCCCCCTCGACCCCCGCCTCGCGCGCGCACTGGGCGCGACGTGGGCCACGGTCGAGGACCAGGGCGACACCGTGATCGTGCGTGTGGACAGCGTGGAGCGCCGCTACCGCGACGCGATCAAAGCGGGGGGCGTGGGCGTGGAGCCGCCGCGCGACGAGGTGGGCCTCGGCGCGTGGCGACGCGTGGCGCGGCTGACGGATGGGCTTACGGGGAGGTCGGTGACGGTGTGGTCGGACCGAGGGTGAAGATCCGTGTCCTCTACTGAAGGCAATCCACACGCCCGAATTCTCGTCCGAAGAGGCCGAAGTCGCCTAGGTCAACGGCCCCGTTCCCATCGAAGTCGGCCCCGCACGGGTCGCCGCAGTCGCACACCGGGAGTGCGAACTGCCCGCTGAAGATCGCGAAGTCCGCGAGGTCCACATCGCCGTCCTTGTCGAGATCGGCGAGGCAGCCGCTCGTGAACACCCCGAGATCGGCGATGTACACGCCGCGAGCAACCGCGTGCTCAGCATTCAAACCGATGTGTACCGCGTTGACCTCGCTGTAGGTGTCGATGCTGAAGCGTGTGAAGGCACGGAACTCCTGTAGCGCGGGGTCCGGGTTGATGTCGAGGCAGATCTCGTTGCGGATGAGCACGCGCGGCTCGCCGCTGTCGCTCATGGTGTACACCACCCCGTCAGCCCGCGCATTCTCTCCGAGACCGAGCGACCAGTAGGGGCGCCCCGTCGCGTCGAATCCGGGCCAGTGCATCAGCGTCGCGACGTCACCGGTGAGGGGCGCCGGGCGGTGCTGCACCGCGAGCACGGTTTCGCGCACGCCGTCATCCACGATCGCGACGGCGAAAGGGGAGTTGGGCGTACCGATGGGGCCGCGCAGCGAGAGCAGGTATCCTACCTCACCGTTGGGCCCGATCGTGGGGCCAAACAAGGAGCGCACCTGCGCATCGAAAGGCCCCGCGCCCGCAGCTGCGGATCGCACGAGCTCGGGCCCGTCACCACGATCGGCCCACAGCGTGGTCGTGCTCTGGCCTTCCGCATCGACCACGGCCGCCCGGAAGGCGTACTGACCGCGGCGGTTCACGGTGACGTCACCGAACCACTCGAATGTCCCGTCGATCCCCGGGGCTGACATCCCGATCAGCAGGCGAGGCTCGAACACGTTGCCGTCGTGCACCCACACACCCGATGTCGCGGTTGCGTCATCCGTCTCGGCGAGGATCACCAGGCCGTGGCTGGAGACATCGCTCGGGAGCGCGAAGGCCCTGTTAATCGCGGTGAAGACGCCTTGGGTTCCCGGCGCGGGGTCGCCCAGACGCATGACGTACCTGATGTCATCGGGCTGCCCGCGCCAAACGCCCTGGTTGTTGGTGTCATCGATGCCATCACCGCCGATGTAGGCGTGGAACGCGACTTCGCCGTCGTCGCTGAGGCCGAGCAGATCGAACTCCTCGAGCGTGTCGTACTGCGAGAGCCCGACGATGAAGGAACCGTCCGTGCCCGGCGCCGGTCTCCCTGTCTTGGTGAGCAGCGTGAGGCCACTGCCTTGGTCGTACCAGATGCCAGCGGCGGGCGGCAGGGTGTAGAGATCGGTGTCCGTCCTGGCGCTGAATGCAACGGCGGTGTCCGCGTTGATAAAGAACTGACCCCGGCGCGGCATCCTGAGCCGTTCGACGAAACCACCCGGCGCCGCTTCACCGTTGCGTGCGACGAACCTGAATTCCTCGCCGCTCTTCGCGACCAGACCGAAGATGCGCTCGCTGCCATCGACGCGCAGCAAGAAGACGCCCGTCTCGGCGGAGCGGAGGTGATACTCCGAGATGTGATCGACGAAGAGCCCGGGCTCGATCACCTGCTGGCCCCGCAAGAGCACGGGTGTCAGCCACGGCGCATCGAGCTGAGCGCTCGCTGTGGGGGGCACCATGACGATCGCAGCGATTCCAAAGAGAGTCCATTTCATTGGGCGTTCCTCCGGTTGTTTGACCCTCACGATGTATCGTCACAACCGAAATGACGTGGCCATTCTTGGCCCGCACCGAACGCAAGCGGCGTTCCTGGCGACGTGCATATCTCGCGGTGCACGAAATGCGGCGCATGGTCGGATCATCACCGCGTGGTGCCATCACGCCCCCAAATTCCGGTGCCCGGGTCGTACGCGAAGCGGCCGGTGGGCATGCCGAGTCCGCAGCGGTAGGTGAGCGCGTAGCCGCCCTCGGCGGGTTCGTACACCCAGTGGGGAGCGGCGCTGTTGCCGTGATTCGTCGCGAGATCGACGTCTTCGAGGCGGGGCGGGTACGCGCCGTGCTCGGCGTGGTACGCCGCGAGCTTCTGGATGATCGGCTCGGCGAGCGTGCCCATCGCGGCGGTGGCCTTCTCGCCGCAGCATTGGCACGGGGCCTCTTCGGGGGAAGCGTTCATACACGGCGCGTTGATGAAGTACCACGCGATGGCGCATCCAATCAGCGCGTACAGAAGTAGCGTCACGGCGAGTTGGGCGACAAGCCTTGATCGCTTTGGGGGTTCAATCTGCATACTTCCCTACTGCTCAACGCCTGCGGAGGATGACGGTGGCGATATCGCGTTCTCGATGATGAGCTTCAAAAATCTTGACGCCATTCGCCGGAGGACGTGCAGTAATGAACGTTGGGATACTGGTCTGGCGGGCACCCGATGCTGAGACAAAACCCATCGGAATATGACGAATACTCCCACACACCGCTCCCGATATCGGGCGTCGGGAAGAGTTCACCATCCCGATACATGTCCGCGAGCGAGTGCGGGTACACGCCGTGTGTCGTTCTGTATTTGGCGATTCGTTCGAGGATCGGGTCTCCGTACAGGCGGACGTTCTCAACGCGAAGCAGGTGGTCATTACGACACGGCGGGCCCTCAATGACGCCCATGATTATGTGAGGCGTAAGAATCACCACGCCTGCGACTCCCATGAGAATCGAGGCGATCAGTGCTGTTTTGTACCACCGTTGCGTGAATGTCGATTGGGAATTCGGCATGCGACCTCTATCGTCGTACGCCGTCCGAGCCGCAGGGTTCGTCCGTACACTCACCCCGGTCTAGCGCCCGTGTTCCATTGCACGCTCACGCCCCCGGCAGATCAAACATCGCGTGATACCGCCCCGTCGCGAGCTTGCGGCGTTGCAGCAATAGATCATCCAGCAGCGAGCTCGCGCCGAAGCGGAAGAGGCTGGGCGTGAGCCATTCGTCGCCGAGGGTTTCCTTCACCATCACGAGGTAGTGCAGGGCCTGCTTGGAGGTGCGGATGCCGCCGGCGGGTTTCATGCCGATCTTCACGCCCGTCGCCAGGTAGTGGTCGCGGATCGCCTCGAGCATGATCAGCGTCACCGGCATCGTGGCGGCGGGGCTCACCTTGCCGGTGCTCGTCTTGATGAAGTCGTACTCGGTGAGGCCCGCGTGGATCGCGAGGTCGCTGGCGAGGCGCACGTTGTCGTACGTCTCGAGCTCGCCCGTCTCCAGGATCACCTTCAGGTGCGCGCGCCCGTCGCAGACCTCTTTCGTGCGCGCGATCTCGGTGGCGACGGTCTTGAGGTCGCCCTTGAGGAAGGTGCCGCGGGCGATGACCATGTCGATCTCGGTGGCCCCGGCGTCGATGGCGCGCTCGGCGTCCTTCAGGCGGATGTCCAGCGGGTACTGCCCGCTGGGGAAGCCGGTGGCGACCGAGGCGATGCCGATGCTCGTGCCCTTGAGCGCTTCCTTGGCGACGCCGACCAGCTCGGGGTAGACGCAGACCGCGCCGACATGCGGCGTGTCGTTCTTCCCCGCGGCGTTGCGGAAGCCGGGGTCGGGCCGGCGCGCCTTCTGGCACAGGGCGCGGACCTTCTCGGGGGAGTCCTTGCCCTCGAGGGTGGTGAGGTCCACCATCGAGATCGCCAAGAGCAGTCCGGCGTCCTTCGCGGTCGTCTTGATGGACCGCGTGGTGAAGCTGGCGGCCCGCTGGTCCGCCATGACGCGGTCGACGGGGGTGCGCTTGAAATCGAGGCGGGGCGTGATGGTGTCGCTGGGCATGGAAAGAGTCTATGCGCCCACGAGACCGTCCACCCCCGGTCCCACGTCGGAGGAGCCAGATGCCGCAACACGGCCCAAGAACGCCTGAACCGCCTCGGCGCTCGCACCTTTATAGCGGTCGTCGGTCCAGAGGTTGTTATGCCCGGCGCCCTCGATCATCGCGAGCGTGGCGCTGGGGGCGGCATCCGCGATGGCGCGTCCGTCTTCGGGCGGGCTGATGGCGTCGGCGCCGCCGTGCAGGACGAGGAGGGGCACCGAGGCGGGCATCTTGGCGGCGTGGGCGGTGCGCGAGAAGACGCTCGGGGCGAGGCCCTTGCCCAGGCGGAGCGCGAGGACGAAGTACGCCAGCGGCACGTTGAGGCGCCAGGGCAGGCCCGAGAGGCGCACCACGTTGCGCGCGGGCGTGGGCGCGAGGTCATAGGGCGCCTCGGCGATGACGCCAGCGATCGGCGCATCGCCGGGCTTCGCCGCCGCGGCGATCGACGCGCCCGCGCCCATCGACCAGCCCATGAGCACGAAGCGCGCATCGGTGTGTTCTGCGCTGAGCGTGCGCACGATGTCGCGGATGATCCCGGGCTCTTTGATGCCCAGGCTGGTCTTACCGGCGCTCGTGGGTGTGTCGCCGTGCCCCGGCGGGTCGAAAGGCACGACGAGGCGCGCGTGGGGCAGGAGCGCGCTCAGGCGCGGCAGAACGCCCAGGCACGAATCGCCCCAGCCCGGGCAGAGCACGACGACGACGCCCTCGGGCGCTTCTCCCGGGATCTCCCAGGCGTTGATGGGGCCGGCATCGGTATCGAACTCGCGTTCGGTGAACGCGTGGGGCGGATCGAGTTCTTCGGGCGTGCCCGGGCGGTTGCGCGCGGTGGCCCAGGCGTACGTGCGCCGGCTGGGGTTGCGCAGCGTGCGGAGCGTGAGCCAGGTGATCCCGATGACCGCGAGGGTGAGGCCAACGAGGAGGATCTGCGCGAGGCCGAGGATGGTGTCGAGGAGGTTCACCGGATGGGTGATGCTACCGCAAGCTCATGCGCTGTCATGCGTCGTCGGGGGCGTCCGTGTCGGTCTCGGGCAGGATCTCGCGCTCGTTGGTCACGCGGTAGGTCGCGCGGCTCTTCATGTACTGCTCGGGGGAGACGCGCATGTCGGGCGATTCGCCCTTCTGGTGCTGGTCGTGGAGGTGCTTGAGGAAGGGGACGCACCAGCCGCACCCGGTGCCCGCGCCGAGGCACTCGGA
>JAJDDE010000069.1 GCA_029260475.1 Phycisphaerales bacterium
CTCGAGAAGAACCGCGTCGCGATGCACTGGCACGTCCATCACGACGGCGCAGCGCATTGGCGCTCGTGGAAGAAGCGTGGCGAGCGCATGCCCGTCGCGATCGCGCTGGGCGGGCCCAGCGTGATGCCCTACGCCGCGACGTGTCCGCTCCCCCCCGGCATCTCCGAGCTGCTCATGGCGGGTTTCCTGCAGGGCAAGGGCGTGAAGATGTGCCGCTGCAAGACGGTGCCGCTGTGGGTGCCCGCGGATTCGGAGATCGTTATAGAAGGATGGGTGAGCCACGAGGCCGGGCCCATCAGCTTCGATCCACGCACCGGCGACGAGCTGGGCCCGGGCGCCGTCTTCGAGGGCCCGTTCGGTGATCACACCGGTTTCTATTCGCTGCCCGACCGCTACCCGATCGTTGAGGTCACCGCGATCACGCACCGGGAGGACGCGGTCTACCCGACGACCGTGGTGGGGCTGCCGCCGCAGGAGGACTACTTCCTAGGCAAAGCGACCGAGCGCATCATGCGCCCGCTGCTCAAGACGATCATCCCGGACATCGTGGACTACGACCTGCCGATGTTCGGAGCATTCCACAACTGCGCGGTGCTGAAGATCGAGAAGGCGTACCCGCTGCAGGGCCGGCGCACGATGCACGCGGTCTGGGGCGCGGGGCAGATGTCGTGGACCAAGACGCTCTTCATCGTGGACGGCACCGTCGATCCGCACGACACCTTCGCGGTGCTCCGCGCCGCCGCGATGAACTGCCACCCGATCCGAGACGTGGAAACGGTGCTGGGCCCGCTCGACATCCTCGACCACGCCGCACCATTTTTGGGCGGCGGCACCAAGATGGGCTTCGACTGCACGCCCAAGCGGACGGGCGAGAACGCCAACAACGTGGGCGTCGAGGACACCCTCGAGGGTGAGTACGCGCTCACCGAGGCCCAGGCGAACGCGCTCATGCGCGATATCAAGGGGATTGAGTACGTGCTTGGCGCGTCGCTCCCCGACGGGCTCGCCCGCGGCTGGCTCTTCCTCCAGATCAACAAGCCCACCGACGACCCCGCCCACCATCACGACATCGCGTTGCGCGGCCGGCGTGTCATCGATCACCTCTTCACGCTCCCCGGCGTCACGCTCCCGCCATTCGTCGTCGTGGTCGGCACGGAGGCGGACCCATCGGACCCCGACAACTGCCTCTTCCACTGGTGCGCCAACACCGACCCCGGTCGTGACGCCTACCGGCACTCGCGCACGCTCGCCTTCGACGCGACGCCCAAGGTGACCGGCGAGGACCGCGAAGGCCAACCGGTGCGCGATTGGCCGCCGATGCTGCGGATGGACGAGGCGACGATCGAGCGCGTGCAGCGGCGCTGGTCGTCCTACGGGGTGACTTCAGAGGGCTGAGGCCTCTTCGCGTCCCGCAGAGTCATTGCTTTACGGCCGCGTGGTTGTAGGTTTCCTCAACAAGGAGACCCGACATGCCCCCAGCCGTACATGCAGTCAATCCCCGGACAGCCCTGCTCGTGATGATCGCCGTCGTGACCAGCGCGGTGCTCGTATCGAGCATCGCGACGGGTGGACCACTCGATCCGCCGCCCGGACCGATCACGGGCACGGATGCGCGGCTACTCAATCAGCAGGGCACTGTCTTCCCGATCGTGATCGATGAGCCGGGCGTGTATCGCCTCACGAGCGATCTCGAGCCACCCGCGGGCGTCACCGCGATCGAGGTCGGCGCGAACAACGTGCTCGTCGATCTCAACGGCTTTGCGCTGCAAGGGTCAGGCGGGATGTCCATCGGAATCGCGCCTATCCCGCCGACCGATGAAGCGACGCTCGGCGTGAGGTACACGAATCTGCGCGTCACCGGCGGCACGATCAGCGGGTGGGATACCGGCATCAGCGCCCGCGCGGTGAACCAAGTGGTCTTGATTTCCTCAGCGTTCGCGAGCGCCCACATCTCTGATCTCTTCGTTTCCGAGTGCGGCACCATCGGCGTGGATCTCCTCAACGGCCCTTACGTCGAGCGTTGCCGCTTCGTCGACAATCTCAGCGGCCTGAATGTCGGTGTCCTCGGACGCGTTGAGAACTGCCAGTTCGAAGACAACACGACCCACATTGCTACGGATCGGCGCTGCGTCATCCGCGATTGCACATTCCACGAAGGGCAGGTCGGCGTCACTTCATTCTCGGGACACGCGTCTGCTCACATCGTGATCGAGGACAACGTCTTCCTTGGCATGAGCAACAGCGCCGTCTCGATGATCGCTGCAGGTCGCTGTTTCCTCTACCGAAACATCATCGATGATTGCACCGCAACGCCCTTAACGACATTGAATTCTGACGTCCCCATCTCGACGAGCGCCGCTGGCGCGGGACCCAGGGACAACATCGTGCCCTGAGGCACCGTCAGGGGACGCAGTCGGTGCGCCCGAATTGACTCGCAAAGACGCCAAAATCGCCCAGGTCGACATCGCCGTCGTTGTCGAAGTCGAAGCGGCAAGGCGTCTCGAAGCTGCAATCGCTTCTGTCGAACTCTTCAGCGAAGATGAAGAAGTCCGTCAAGTCCACGTTGCCCGAGAGATTCAGGTCCGCGACGCAGGCGTTGATTGAGCGTGTCATCGATATCTCTTTTGAAGAGATGAGCACGACTCTCGAGTCCCCCACCTCGAAGGACACGTCCTGTGCGTGCATAGTTTCTCCGCTCAATGGCGCGTCGTAAAACACGTATGGACCGCGCAATTCGTACCGAGTTGCAAAGTCCGGACGTTCGGGCATGTGGTTGGCAGTCCACTCTTCTGTATCAGCAGAAAATTGCACGATGTCCCGCACGCTGAACAAGTTGCTCGGCGCGGTCTGCACGAGTGTGAATCGCATGGGGTCCTCGACCGTCGGCGTGCCGAGCGGGCCATCTGGGATGGTGTATGAGAACATGAGCGGCGAGACGAACTGATCGCCGTCCGCAGCGTTGTGTACCTCGAAGTGAGCAAAGTCCTCGATCTCGGCATCGAATTCGAGATCAACCTCATAGCTGCGCACGACGCCGGGATCGATCTCGACGTCGAAGCCCCAGACGCCGTTCAATAATTCGAGCAGCATATCCCCATCTGTCGTGGTGAATGCATTGTGCGGGCTACGGACCGCCTGCAGGTGGCGTCTGCTCGGGAGTTCTGCGCTGTTGATAAAGCGGTCTGTGAATCTGTAAAATGGCTTAAAGTCATACAGAGACACGCCACCGCTCTTATTCTGGATTTCGATTTTGGCTGTCAGATTCAGGATGAGGGTATCGAGCACCGCAGTCGGTGAATCGATAATCAGATCGCGGTAGATGCCGCTTGCATCAGCGACGGAGTAGTTCCTGTCGGCTGCCTCCAGCGCGAGTTTCCCGTCTTCGCTCGCGGATCCGTACGAGGCGGGAGTACCTGTCCCGGTGATGATCTGGTCCACGGGCGACGATTCGGGCCAGGCGATCCGGAGTTCGTGATCCCCGGTGCTGCTGATCGTGAAAGTCGCGTAGTCGTACGGCGTGGTGGTCTCCAGAATACCGTCGGGGAGTTCGATGATGTCTTGCTCTGTGAAGTCGCTCGCGCGTCCCCATCGGACCAGTTGGACGAACAACGTCCCTGGCCCGGGATTCTCAACCAACTTGATGTCATTGTTTCCGCTGATAACGAGCGTCTCCGTCGTTTCGTCCACCGTGAGCATTAATTGAGCGGAGACAAGCGGGGCGCTCAGCGTCAGAAGAATCGTTCCGGTCACGGGTGCGCTTGCGAGTCGAATCATCATGAGCCCCATTGTTCAGACTAACGGTGGAATCGCCTTGGACCTCGATACGCTAGGCAGATGTGCTGGTTCCCGGGATTCTCGGGCTTGCATGGCCCGCTCGCATTCCAGCCCGGTCGCCAAACAGCCGATATCTCCCCACGGACCTCCGCACCGTGCGGCGGTTGTTGCGTGCCCGCGGAGCGAGCCACATGCCCGATGAACCGGACAACACGACCGAGCCCCAAGAGGGAGCCGAAGCCGCGGAGGGCGAGGCCAAGAAAGGCCTGCTCTCCAAACTGCCGATCCCATCGATCTCGCTGAAGTCCTCGCCGCTGCGCGGCATGGGTGATCTTTGGCAGTTCCCCTCGCTGCTGCTGGCGGTCGGCATGATCGCGGTGGCGATCTCGCTCTACGTCCAGAAGACGCCCACCGCCGACTTCCCCGGCGCGCTGGACTCGGTGGAAGCGCGCCTCGAAGCGCGCCAGTACACCGGCGCGATGGAGGTGCTCAACGGCCCCATCCTCGGCAACCTCGAGGACCCCGCGATCACCTCCCTGGACCTCGCCCGGTTCTGGGCCCTGCGCGCCGACACGCTCTACCTGCTCGCTCGCGCGGAGGACATCGACCTCGCCGAGAACCACAAGGCCATCGTGGACAACTACACCGTCGCGCGCTCGCGCTACGACCACGAGCCGACCGACGTGCAGCGCTACCGCCTCGCCGACACGCACCTGGAGATGGGCGCGTTCGCGAAGGCCGCGCAGGAGGCGCACGCGATCGGGGAGGGCCTCGCAGAGAAGCGGCGTGAGATCTACCAGGCGGTCATCGAGCACGGGCTGCAGGCCATCGCGACCGACGCGGACCGTGAGCGGTCCTTCGACCTGCTCGCCCGCCTGCGTAACGATCCGACCGGCACCGAGGAAGACCGCCTGTGGGCGGTCGTGCGGCAGAGCCGCCTGAGCATCGAGGCCGGGTACCCCGAGGACGCGCTGCGCCGGTTGCTCCCGGAGATCCAGCGTCAGAAGACGCGCATGTCGCCGCAATCCGCCCGTCTCTTCGCGCTGCTCGGCGAGGCCTACTCCGATATGGGCCTGCTCGAAGAGGCCCGCAAGCACCTCGAACTGGGCGAGGAGTTGCTCGAATCCACAGACCCCGATGCCGGGCGCGTGGGTGTGCTGCTCGCGCGCATCGAGCGTGCCGAGGGCCAGACCGAGATCGCGCGCGACCGCTTCCGCAACATCGCCAACCGCTTCCCGACGCACGCCGTCGGCGTCGCCGGCTGGCTCGGCGTCGCTGAAACAGAAGCCGACCTCGACAACCCCGAGGCCGCTCGCATGGCCTACCAGCAGGTCATCCTCGGCCTCTCCGATGGAGCGGCGGTGGGGGACGTCACC
>JAJDDE010000070.1 GCA_029260475.1 Phycisphaerales bacterium
CGCGCCGATGCCGAGCAGGCCCGCGGCTCCGGGGGCCGGCGCGAAAGCGACGTCCAGGGCGATCGCGTCCAGCGAGATCGAAGACTCCTGGGTCTCGAAATCGATCCGGAAACTCCGCACGTCGCCGTCCATCGCGGAGAGGTCCCAGGTCAGTTGGTACACCTGGTTGTAGCTGGTCACGAGCCCGCCGGGCGTGGGGATCTGCACCTCTTCGTCGAAGTTGGCGATGATCATGTCCGGAGCGACGATCATGTCGGGGGCCACGATCATGTCGGGGGCCACGATGCCGACCGAAAGGCCGAAGGCCTCCCAGTCGAACCGGTTGCCGGAGGCCGCGACCTGGAGCGACACCGACTGCACGTCGGCACCGATCACGGCGGTGAGCACGAAGTCACCGACCTGCCAGCCGGTGTAGATGTTGTTGGCGCTGGAGAGCGAGATGGGGGGCAGTGGCACGCCCATGGGGGGTGCCGTGGGGGCTGTGACCTGGAACAACTGCCCGGGGCCCGATGCGACGTCCGGTGTGTTGCCGGCGGGGCCGGGCGTGTAGGCGCTCGTAAAGTCTTCCCACTGCGAGTACGAGGTGTTCGCGTCTTGGCGGAAGTCGGGCTCCACGAAGCTCGCGCTCAGTTGAGCGGTCGCGAGGGGGGCGATCATCAGCACGCTCACGGCGCCGATGAGATTCAGGGGGGTCTTGAGCATCGTGTCTCCTCCAGGATGCGTGATGTGGTACAGAAAAATCGGTTGTAATCAGGGCGTCGGTAGCGACCAATCTGGGGCGTCCGCCTGCGGGGCCCAGCGGCGCATATCGCTGAGTTCCTCGAAGCTGAGGCCCTCGGCGTGCCCGTCGGCGTGCGCGACCGCGGCCTTCTTGGCGTAGCGGAAGTCCACGTTCCCGTAGCTCGATGCGATCTCGTCGGCTCCGCCCACCGGCGCGGCTTCGCTCCAGACGCGCTCGACCGTGTACGGCGCCGAGACGCGGAAGTAGCCGTCCAACGTCACGCCCGAGAAGGGATCACTGCCGGTGGACTGCACGAAGACCGCGATCATCGACGGGCGACGGATGTTCACCGTCCGCCTGGCGAACCAGTTCTGGCCCCACACGTCCGCGACCTGATCGCTGATCCCGGGCTGGAAGGCGTAACCCAGCGGGTCGCCCGAGTCGGAACTGCCTCCAAGGAAGGACTGGTTCAGCCCCATGCGGGGCGCGACGGAGACCGCGTAGGCGTATTCCTGCTGGTCGTAGAATTCGCTGACCTTGTCCTCGTCGCGGTAGAGGCCTTGGATCGTGTAATCGAGGTAGGGGAGCAGGCGCCACGGGTACCGCTGGGCGGCGGCGATCGGCACGCCGTCGAGTTCGTTCACCTTTCGTCCCCGATCATCAAGCACGCGGATCTCGCCGGAGGTGATCATCGAACTGGAGGGGTACCCGGGCATCAGGCGCTGGTCGTTGTCGTTGGCGTACCCCTGATAGCCCACCATCATCTGCCGCCCGGCGCTCGTCTCGCCCATGAAGAGCGCGCACTCGCGGGCGCGTGCGACCACCGGCAGGAGCACACCGATGAGCAGCGCGATGATCGCGATGACCACGAGCAACTCGACGAGCGTGAAGCCGGGACGGGAATTCCGAATCTGGCTGGCGAAAGGCATGGGCGAATCCTAGCCTATTGAGACTGAGTCTCAAGAGCACCCTGTCCGGTAGTACAGAAACGAATCCGATTCAGCGATAATTTGGTTCCCTCATCGATCGGGCCCACACCGTGAACAACCGCCTCGTCCCCTCCGCGTTTTCGCTGGCCCTCATCGGGGCGGTATCCGGCGCGTCCCCCATCACCATCTCACGAAGCCAACCGGACCTCGACCGCTGGAACTACCCGCTCAACGCAACGCCCGGCTCGAGGACAGCCGCCTCGGTCTTCGGCGTCATCGGTGCCGAGATGACCGACGGGTTCACGTTCGATCAGCGTGACGCCCAGTTCCTGCTCGGCTTCGACCTCGCGCCCGAGATCGAAACGGCGATGTGCCCCGCCGAGGAACTCGTCGTGACCGAGGCGGTGATCACGATCACCGTGTCGAACAACAACAACTTCGTGTACGACAGCAGCTACGACCTCTACACCAGCTACCTGCAGATGGCTGAGGGCGGCACGCCCGACGCCGACCCCGGGCGGCCTCTTGAGATGTTCGGCGTGGACTACCGCAACGGCTTCGACCAGAGCACGTTCGTTGAGAACACCCCTTTCGGGCTCCTCGCGTGGGAGTCGCGCAACGCCTTCCCCGTTGACTTCGATGCCAACGGCGATACGCGTGACGTCTCCAACAACGTCAACGGCAGCCCCACCGGCATCGGCCCGCTCGATCCGTTCGATCCATCCCCCTTCGCCGTCGGACAGATCGCGACCGTCGTCCCCGGCGCACTGGTGCCCGCGAACACCCTGGTGAGCTTCACGATCGACGTCGCCGACCCCGAGGTGCAGGAGTACCTCCGGAGCGCGCTGTCGTCGGGCGAGCTGCGCGTGATGGTCACGTCGCTCCAGTTCGCGGCGTTCCAGTCGATGGAGGGCGCCTTCGCCGCGTTTTACACGAAGGAGAACATCTTCTCCTCGGGCAGGCGTGCGACGCTCAGCTTGACGGTCGAATGCGCCCCGCAATCCAACTGCGTCGCCGATTTTGATGGCGACGGCGACGTGGATCTCGGGGACTTCGGCGTCTTCGGCAGCGCCTTCAACTCGATGACCGGTGACCTCAATTACAACGCCGATGCCGACTTCGATGGCGATGGCGACGTTGACCTGGGCGATTTCGGTGTCTTTGGCGGTGAGTTCGGTCGCTCGGACTGCTGAACTCTCCCCGCAACCCTCAATAGATCGTCAGCAGCTTGCAGCGCCCGTCTTCGATGATCATCTCGAGGGTTGTGAAGCGCGCATCGGTGTATCGGCGCCCGATCTCCGGGCGCAGGCGGATGACGCCCGGCTGGGGCGTGGTCATCCGCACCCCCGGTGTCTGTTCCGCTGCGGGCATCAGCAGGAAGAACGAGAAGATGTCTCGTTCGTGCTGGACGAGGTAGTCGATCGTGGTGCGCGGGTCGATGAGCAGCTCGCGGTACCGGAACTTCGCCTCGTCGCTGATGATCCACTCGAAGAGCAGGTCGTGCTCGCCCCGCTTGAGCATCTCGGTGATGTGGTAGATCAGGTGCCGCCCGCTGACACACTCGATGACGAGGTCGCCCTCGGCGTTTGTGTAACGCAGCGGTTCGTCCTCGATGGGCGTGAGCGTCGGGTCGGAGGGGCGGTACGCCTGGAGGATCTGCTGGACGCTGGTGCCGGTGGAGACGGTGCCCGCCTCCACGTCGTACCCGCCTTGTGCCCCGGGGAGGCCGTAGAGACCGCCCCGAGCGCCAGTCACCTTCTCCACGCAGCCGGCGAGGAGCAGCGGTGTGAGCATCGCGATGGTGAAGAGGCGATCAGACACGGGCATGAGTAGAGACGGCCGGCACCCACGATGGTTCGCACGAGTTGCGGGTCCAGACATCGTGCTGTGCTATTGGAGAGGCGGACTCGAAGTCGCTGCGCCTGTGGCAGCCCCGAGATTCTTCGCGTGCCGCGGCGGACCGGGCGACGAGGGCACCCGCGAGGAGCATGTTCTGCACCTCCCAGCCAGCCGGTTCGTCAAAGATTTTGTCGAGCGTGTACCGGGCCCAGAACCCGAGCATGTCCACCGCGTCGTTCATCTTCGGGCCGTCACGGCTGACGCCGACGTTCCGCCACATCGCCGATCGCAGGCTTGAGCGGACGTCAGAAAGATCGAGCTCGCCGTGATCGGAGATCGGGATGTCCGAGATCACGCGCACGGACCCTGCGGGCGGGGTCACACCCCACGCGTTGTGCCCGTTCGTCATTTCCCGGGCGGCCTCCCCCGCGCTCAGGCCGACGACGAGCGCCTCCAGCAGCGAGTTGCTCGCGAGACGGTTCGCGCCGTGCAGCCCGGTGCAGGCGACCTCGCCCACCGCGTACAGCCCCGGCACGCTGGTGCGCCCGGTCTGATCAGTGCGCACGCCGCCGACCATGTAGTGAGCCGCGGGGTTGACGGGGATGAGGTCGTGCGCCGGATCGAGCTCGAAGTCGGTGAGCGCCTTGGCGATGGAGGGGAACCGGCGTTCGAAGCCGTCTATCTCTGTGCAGTCCAGCCAGACGTGTGAGAGGCCACGCCTCGCGCAGTGCGCACCGATCGCGGCGCTCACCACGTCGCGGGGCGCGAGTTCTGCGAGTTCGTGAGCGCCGAACATGAATCGGTCGCCGGCGTCGTCCACCAGCTTCGCGCCCTCGCCCCGCACCGCTTCGGATATCAGCGTGCGCGAGGCACCCGCGATGTAGAGCGTCGTGGGGTGGAACTGCATGAACGCGAGGTCGGCGACCTCCGCGCCCGCGCGGTACGCGAGCGCGATGCCGTCGGCGGTCGCCTCGGGCGGGTTCGTCGTCTCACGCCAGATCGCGCCGGCGCCGCCCGCCGCGAGGATCGTCGCGCGGGACCAGATCATCTGCAGCCCGTGCTTGGGGTGCCAGGTGATCGCGCCGAGGCAGGGCGCACCGGGTTCGGGGCCGGTGGTCAGCAGGTCCAGCACGAAACACCGGTCAAAGACGCGCACACGATCGAGCGATGACACGCGCAGTGCGAGCACGCGGCTCAGCTCGGCACCCGTCGCGTCGCCGTCCGCGTGGATAATCCGTCGGAACGAGTGCCCCCCCTCGCGCGCGAGTTCGAAGGAGCCGTCCTCCACCCGGTCCACGCGGAAGCCCATGTCGATGACGCGCTCGAGCGCGTCGGTGGAACGCTGGATCACCGAACGCACGACGGGCGCGTCGCAGAGCCCGGCCCCCGCGTTCATCGTGTCGAGCACGTGCGCATCGACCGAGTCGTCCGAGGCGAGCACGCCCGCGATGCCGCCCTGCGCCCACGCGGTGTTGGAACGGTCGATCGGGCCCTTCGCGAGGACGATGACGTCGCCGTGCGTGCTCGCGGACTCCGCCGCGGACAGCCCCGCGGCGCCGCACCCGATCACCAGCGTGTCAGTAAAGATCTGCGGCAGCAGTATGGAACGGAACGGGATGAGATAACGGCGCTCGTCGAAGATCGTGTGCACGCGTCAAGCCCCCCCGTGGTCGGGGCCCAGCAGCAGGTCGAGCTTCTTGCGCAGGAACAGGGCGTGGTGCTCGATGTGCCACGCGCTGTACTCGAGGATGTCGCGGAGCGAGACGGCGCCGCGCTCGGGGTGCAGGCCGGTACGCTCGTAGGCCTCAGTAGAGAGGGTACCGAGCCAATCACGCGTCCAGAGTCGGAGCGAGTGGATGGTCCCGATCGCCCCCGCGACGGGAGGCGGCGGTTGGCCTTCCGAGCCGTCGCTGACACAGGCATCGATGAACGTGTCCTCGTCCCAGATCGCGAGGACCGGCTTCTCCTCGCACGCGATCCGGCGCATCCGGTGGATGAGCACCATCTCGGAGTCCGCGAGGTGTACCACCAGTGCTCGGCAGGACCAACGCCCCGCACCGGCCTCGGGGCGGAGGTAGGTGGAGGCCTGCTCATCCGTTGCGTGGAGCAGGCGGGGGTCGAGGGAGTGGACGCCCGCCGCATAGCGGTCGATCAGGTCGCCCGTGCTGAGCGCCGAGATGGTGTCCTGATCGGCGAGGGGGGGGGCGGGGGTCGTGCTGGGTGCTGGGTCTGTCACGACGGAGGATAGCGCTGTGTATGGCGTCCGGTCGGCGTTGGAGATACCCTCCACACCGGTATGCACGACCACGACGCCAGCATCGTCCGTGTCCAGACCGTCGAAGGGCGGCTGGTCGCGCGCATCGACTGTCCCCACATCGGCCAGCGGGAGGCTCCGATCCTCCAGACCGAGATCCTCGCCCACGCGCCGGCCCACCAGCACCGCATCGCGATCGACTTCGCGCAGGTCACGATGCTGGGTTCGCTCGGGCTCGGTACGCTGATCACGCTGACCAAGCTCTGCGAAGCCGAGAAGGGGCGGCTGGTGCTCTTCGCGATCGACGCCCCGATCCGCGAACTCGTCAAAATGTCTCGACTCGATCGCGTGCTCACCATCATGGACAATGAGGTGAGCGCGCTCAAGGCGCTCAAGTGACCCCTCACGCTCCGCGCATCGCCGTCTTCCTCTCCGGGGGCGGGCGCACGCTCCTCTCCCTGCACGACGCGATCCGACGAGGAGATCTCGACGCGGAGATCGCGATCGTCGTCGCCTCGCGTGAGTGTCTCGGAGCCGAGCGTGCGAGAGCGAGCGGCCTGCCGGTGATCGTTGAAGCGGGTGATCTCACCGCGGACCGGCTCGACGAACTCGCCCAGGAACACGGGTTCGGTTGGGTCGTGCTCGCGGGGTACCTCCGCCTGCTGCCGATCACCGAGCGTTTGCGCGGACGCATCGTCAACATCCACCCCGCGCTGCTCCCCGGGCACGCCGGCCAGGGC
>JAJDDE010000071.1 GCA_029260475.1 Phycisphaerales bacterium
GGGCCCCCCCCCGGCGCCCCCCCCGAGGTCGGGGAAGCGGACGTCGCGCGGGTTGAAGGGGTTGCCGCCTCCGCCGCCTCCGCCGCTGCTGGCACCACCGCCTCCGCCCCCGGGGAGGCCTCTGCCGCTGCCCGGGGCGTAGCCGCCGCCACCGCCTCCGACGTGCGGGAAGAAGCCGGCCTCTTCGAGCTGGGCGGGGTTCATGGTCACGCGGTCTACGACGACGTTGTCGAGGCCCCATATCTCGCCGCCCGGGCCGCCGGCCTCGGCGCAGCGGAAGGTGATCGTGCTGATGCGGTGCCCCGCGCGGAAGAAGAGCTGGATCTTGGGCGCGATCAGCGGGTCGGCGAAAGACTCACGCTTGGCGAGCGCCTCGATGGTGAACTCGTGGATGGGGCGCTCGAGGATGGGCTCGCCGTCGATCTCGACGATGAGTGTGTCCGAATCGCTGGGCGAGCCGATGCGGGCGCCGATGAGCGCGAGGTCGAAGCGCACCATGTACAGCTCGTTGACCTTCGTGTCCATGTGCAGGCTCGTCGCGTTGTTCTTGAAGGGGCCTGCGACGCGGCTCATGCCCTCGAAGGACCGCGCCTTCAGGCCCGCCCACTCGGGGCGCTCCACAGAGGCGTCCTCGAAGTCTTCGACGTATCGGACGGTTTGCGCGAAGGGTGTGGCGCCGGTGTGGTCGGCGTAGACGCTGGTGTCGCGCCCGCCGATCATCGCGTCGCTGAGCAGATCGCTGGTCATCTGCGCGTCGAGCCCGGTCGGGTCGAAGCGTTCCTCGAAGGCCGCCGGCGCGATGAAGGACTCGCGCTCGTCGATGTCATCGACGATGGACGCCTCGGTGAGGCGGGTGGCGTTGAGGGTGGCGCTGTGCGCTTGCACGGCTGGCACACCGTCGGGCGTGCCGTCCCAGGCTGGCGCTGCCGTCGCGGCTCCGCAGCCCACGACGAGGAGGATGATGCCGGGCGCGAGTGATCGCGCACAACGATCGCGTTGCTGGTCATTTCTACGCATGATTCGGTCTCCTGTACTTCTCACCGGACGCGTGCGTCCGCCCTCAGAGACCGGCTGCGGTCTGTGTGGGCGGGAGCACGAGGTCCCGCCGCGAAAGATCGACCCTGTGTGACCGATGTCTCGCTCTGACTCCACGTTCAGGATGCCTTGATATACGCATCATCGCTAGGGATGGTTTGTCGTAACCCGTTGTTGGGGAGTGTTTTACGTTGGTTGGCTCGGATTTCTGGTTCGTTCCGGTCCGAGAATCTTCCGGGGGGTCCTCAGCCCGCCCCAGCGCCTCTTGAGTACCCTCCGCGCCATGCCCGACGAGCCCGCACATCAGCCATCTGAGCCCTCTGGTGACCCGGGGCTCGCGACCCCGCGAGGCGGGCCGCTGGGTGAGATGGAGCACGCCAGCGGCGCCGGGCGATGGGACGGCCTCCGCATCACCCTCCAGATCATCGGGGCGCTGATCGGGCTCGGGCTCGCGTACTGGGCGATCACCCTCGCCTTCGGCGGCGACAACCACGAGAGCCTTGAACGTCTGAAGCAGGCCTCCCTCGGCGCGATCGCGGGTCTGCTCGGGCTCACCGCGATCACCATCACGCTCAACGGCGTGCTCTTCTGGGTCGCGCTGCGACCGTTGCAGGGCGATGAGCCGGTGCGCCTCTCACGCGTCGTGCTCATCAACGCGATCCCCACGCTGCTCGCGATCCTGCCCTTCAAACTGGGTTTCGTGGTGCGCATCGGCCTGCACCACCGCCTGGACGGGCTCTCCTTCAAGACGCTCGTCGCCTGGATGGGCGCGTTCGGCGGGCTCACGCTGGCATGCATGGTGCCCGCGGGCGCGGTGGGGTTGATCGCGGAGGGGGCGCTGTGGTGGGCGCTGCTCGTGATCGGGCCGGCGCTCGGGCTTGGGGCGCTGTGCGTCGCTGCCCGTGTCGCGATGCGTTGGGGGCTGCTGCACCGCCTGATGCTCGGGGCCGAGGGCGTGCTGACGGACCCGCGCGCACTGGTCACGACCTACGCGCTCCGCATGGTGGACATCGGCGTGCAGGGCACCCGCTTCGCGCTGGCGGCGTCGGTCGTCGGCGTGGCCCTCGAACCGGAGCACGCGTTGCTGCTCGGGGCGTCGTACTTCCTCGTGGTCGCCGTCGCCCCGGCGGGCGCTCTGGGCGTCGCGGAGATGGTGACCGCGACGATCGCGATGGCGGTGGGGCTGGATCAGGGCACCTTCGCGCTGGTGGCGCTCGTCGTCAGCGGCTCGCACTACGCGGGGGCGTTCCTCCTGGCGCTGCCCAGCGCCATCGTGCTGCGGGTGGATCGCGTGCTGCGTCCTGAACCCTCGGTCGCCTGACCCCTACCATCGGGCGCATGGGCCTGACCTTCGCCGATCCTCTGTGGCTGCTGCTCGCGCTCTGCGTGGCGCCGATCGTGTGGGTGGGGCTCCGCTGGAAGCACGCGATGAGCGTGAGCCGTGCGTGGACGTGCGTCGCGACGCGGAGCGTGCTGGTGGCGCTGGTGGCGATGATCCTCGCGGGGGCCGCCAGCGTGCGCCAGACCGACCGCGTCGCGGTGATCGCGCTCGTGGATGTCTCGGAGTCCGTGCGCACGTTCGGCAACCGCTTCGGCGAGTTCGGCGTGGACGATCGGGGCCAGCCGCTGGGCTGGGCGGGTGCGATCAACCGGTGGCTCGAGACGATCGATGAGGGGCGCGGGCCTGACGACCTGTTCGGCGTGGTCGTCTTCGACGGCGGGCAGGTCGCGGTCGCGACGCCCCGCACGGGTCCGTTGACGGGATCGTCGCTCGACTTCAGCGCGGGGTCGGGGACGGACATCGGCGGCGCGCTGCGTTTCGCCGAGGCCCTCTTCCCGCCCGATGCGCGCAAGAAGATCGTCCTGATCTCCGACGGCAACGACACCTCGGGCACGCTCTCGCGCGAGATCGAGCGTCTCGCTGCGCACACGGGCGAGGGCGCGAGCGTGGACGTCATCCCGATCTCGTACCGCGTGATGGGCGAGGTGCTCGTGGAGGGCGTCGATGCGCCGCCCCGCGCGACGACGGGCTCGACCGTCGTCGTGCGCGTGGTGCTCACGTCCACGGGCCCCGCGAGCGGCGCGCTCGATCTGTTCTACAACAAGGAGTTGGTCGATCTGAACGGGCGCTCGCAGGGTTCCTCGCGCCCGGTGCGCCTCGTCGCGGGGCGCAACGTGATCCCGCTGACGATCGAGCTGTCGCCCGGTCGCGTTCACAACTTCGAGCCGGTCTTCACGCCCGACGATCCGCGGACCGACGGCATCGCGTCCAACAACCGGGGCGAGGCGTTCACGGTGACGCCCGGGCAGGGCGTGGTGGGCGTGGTGTCCGACGCGGCGGCGACTGGCGAGACGCAGCTCGTGCGCACGCTGCGGGCCGCGGGCATACGCGCCGAGTCGCTGACCCCCGCGCAGCTCCCGACCCAACTGCTCGACCTGTTCACCTACGACCTCATCGTGCTGGACAACGTCGCGCGACCGGACATCTCCGAGCAGGTGCAGCGCAACCTCGTGGACTACGTGCAGACGCTCGGCGGCGGGCTGGTGATGGCGGGGGGCGATCGTTCGTTCGGCGCCGGTGCGTGGAACAACACCCCGTTGGAAGAGATCCTGCCCGTGGAGCTGGACCTGCCCGAGGAGATCATCACGCCGAGCGCCGCGATCGCGTTCGTAATCGACCAGTCGGGCTCGATGAGCCAGAGCGTCCTGGGCGGGTCGCGCTCGCAGCAGGAGATTGCCAACGAGAGCACCGCCCTGGCGATCAACAGCCTGGACAAGTCGGACCTGGTGATGGTGGTCGCGTTCGCCGGCAACCACTGGGTGCCCGTGCCCCTGGCGAAGAACGAGAACTCGGCGCTCTCCGGGCAGGTCGTGCGTTCGATCATGCCCGGGGGCAGCACGAATATGTACCCCGCGATCGAGGCGGCGGGGCGGGCGCTCGAGGGCGCGGACGCGAACGTGAAGCACATCATCGTGCTCTCGGACGGCGCGACGCAGAACCGCAGCGCGCAGATGGACCTCGCGATCGGGCAGCAGATGCGCCGCTCCGGCATCACCGTCTCGACGATCGGCATCGGGGACAACCTGCAAGAAGCTTCGGAATCGCTGCGCCTGATCGCGCAGTCGGGCGGCGGGACGTACTACCCGGTCATCGACCCCAACACGCTGCCGCGGATCTTCCTGAAGGAGATCATGGTGGCGCGGACGCCCTCGATCAAACTCGGCACCTTCCCGCCCGTGTACCTCAACACGGGTTCGCCGCTGATCGCGGGGCTGCCGACGGACGCGCCCCCGGTTTTCGGCCTCAACATCACGCAGCGGAAGGACGATCCGCTCATTACTTATGCAATGGCGACCCTGGTGGAGAACGAGCCGACGCCGCTGCTGGCGCACTGGTACGTGGGACAGGGGCAGGTCGGCGCGTTCATGTCGGGCACGCAGGGCGAGTGGATCATGGACTGGCTCCGCCCGGTGTGGCGTGGTTACGCGGGGATGTGGACACGGATCGCGCGCACGATCGCGCGCCCCGCGGGGGGTTCTGGCTTCGAGCTGACCACCGAGACGGTGGGCGATGAGATCGTGCTGCGCCTCGACGCGTTCGAGACCGACGGTGCGCCGGTGGACCTGCTGACGGTGATCGGCTCGGTGTGGTCGCCCGACGGGCAGGAGCGTGCGGTGCGTTTGGCGCAGGTCGGGCCCGGCTCGTACGAGGCCCGGGTCGAGGCGCCCGAGCAGGGGAACTACACGGTGGCACTGACGCCGCAGATGGGCGGGGCGACGCGGGGTCTGGTGATCGGTGGCGTCACGCGCTCGGTCGGGCCGGAGCTCGCGAACCTGCGTTCGGACGTGAACACGCTGCGCCTCATCGCGGAGCGCACCGGCGGGAGGCGCCTGTCGCTGGAGACATCGACCGCTCGGGAGCTCTTCGACCGCACGGACCTCGAGCCGACGCGTGCCTCGACGCCGCTGTGGCCGGTGCTGGCGGTGTGGGCGCTGGTGGTCTTCGTGCTCGACGTCGGGACGCGGCGTATCGCGTGGGACCGGTTGCTGTCGCGCGAGGTCGTGGACCAGATGCGTGAGCAGACGACCGTCGCGGTGCGCGCGCGCTCCGAGCGGGCGGCGGGGGTGCTCTCTGGGCTCCGGTCGGGGGTGAAGAAGGCGGAGCGTGCCGCCGAAACGCCGCGCAAGCGAGCGCCGATGCGCCACCGCCCGGTGGAGAAGGTCACAGAAGAGCACGCCGACGAGCAGACGCTCGCGAAGGCGAAACGGGCACAGCAGGAACGCGATGAGCGGCGTCAGGCGATGCGCGCCAAGCTGCTCGAGGAGATGGGGGAGCCCGGCGCGAAGAAGCGGCAAGCCCAAGCGAAACCGGAGCCGCCCAAGAAGGCCGATGAGAAGGACGAGGACACCACCAAGGGCCTCCTCGCGGCAAAAAAACGGGCTCGGGACCGGTTCGAGAAGGACCAAGGGGGCTGAGGATCCGGGGCCTCGAAACGCGTCGCGGCAACGCCCGTAGACTGTGGGCCACCTCTACGACCGCGATGGAGCCTCTTTGGAACGTCAAGCCTTCGAAAAACTGGCAATCGAGCACATGGACGCCGTCTATCGGATGGCGCTGCAGCTCGCGAAGCACCCTGACGAGGCCTCGGACCTCGTGCAGGAGACGTATCTCAAGGCGATCCGCGCCAGCGAGCGGTTCGAGGAGAAGGGCGGGGGCATGCGGTCCTGGCTCTTCACGATCCTCCACCACACCTTCTATTCGCGCATCAAGCGGGAGAAGAAGGGGCCGATGGCGGTCGAGGAGTTCTACGAGGCCGACGAGCGTGAGAGCGCGCCGGACGAGGCTCCGCCCGCCTGGGACCTCCGATCGCTCGACTGGGACCACGTGGACGAGCGGATCAAGAAGGCGATCGACGACCTCAGCCCTGAGCACCGCGAGGTGCTGTTGTTATGGGGCGTTGAGGGCATGAAGTACCGCGAGATCGCGACGATTCTGGATGTGCCGATCGGGACGATCATGAGCCGGTTGCACCGATCGCGGAAAGTCCTCGCGGATTCGTTGGAAGAAGTCGCCGGTGAATTGGGTTGGCGCTCGTAGACTCGCCTCCTCCGCCGCTGGCGTGTCACAGGACCATGTACACAGGCCATGACCAAACGGAACATGAACATCGAATTCACCAACCTGAACGACGCCTCTCGCCTCCGAGCCTTTGCCGACGGCGAGATCCCGCGTGCCGATGCCGGCACGCCGGACGAGGCTCAGGTCGCCTTCGAGCACGCCCTGCGTGACAGCGTCGCGCGGGTGATGGGCGAGGATGTGCGCGCCCCCGAGGCGCTGCGTCAGAGCGTCGCGGCGATGTTCGCGGCTGAGGCCGGTTCCGATGCTCAACACGCTCCCGCCGATCATGAGGTTGTGTCCACCCCGATGGGCGACACGACCGACCGGTCCTTCTGGTCGGGTGCCGGCAAGTATCTCAGCATCGCCGCGGTCCTCGCGCTGGTCATCACGCTCATCGGTGTGGGCGGCTCGCAGGTCTTCTTCACGCCGACCCCGGATGCGCCCTTTACGATCGAGCGTGCGTCCGACGTGCGGACGTTCGTGCCCGAGGCGCACGAGAAGGGTATGGCGTGCGATCCCGAGACATTCGCCAGCCAGTTCCAGCACCAGTCCATCGCGGACGCCGTTGTCTTCACGACCGAGTATCTCGACGGCCTGCCCACCGACC
>JAJDDE010000072.1 GCA_029260475.1 Phycisphaerales bacterium
GATCTGCGTGACCCGGGCACGCGACACGTGCCCCAGCTCGGCCAGCTCTGACTGCGTCTGGACCGCCCCCTCCGCCAGCAGCCGGTCCATCTTGATCGCCAGCGCCATCAGCCTCGCCACACGCGGCACACGGCCCCGCGATGCGTCCACGGCCTCCGGCGCTTCCCCCACCGCCAGCCGCTTCGCGCCCCGCCGCGACACGCTGAAGTGCACCCTCGTCGTCACCGTCGCGCTCACGCCGCCTCCCCCTGCTCCGTCGCATGTTCGTCGTTGTCGATCGGCACCGCCTCGGTAAACGTCACGCTCACCGTCTCGGCCTCGGCGTCCCACGCGACGCACGCCACCAGCGACCGCATCAGCGACTCGCGCTCGGGCTGCGTCATCGCACCCCACACGCCGTCGAAGCCCTCGACCGCGCCCACCGCCTCGTCCGGGTCAATCACCATCGAGATGTCACGCTCGGCGAGCACCGACATCGCACGCGCCACCACCGCATCGATCACACCGTCGCCGCTCAGCGCCGCCCTCACGCGCTCCAGCACGAAGCCCTCCAGATCGCCCGCGGGTAGCGAGGGCCCGGGGCAGGCGCTCCAGCCCTCTTTCTGCGCCTTCTGACACACGTAGTAGCGGTAGCGCTTGGCGCTCGAGCCCGACCCCGCGCTCGCGAAGTGGTGACCCATCGCGCAGCCGCACGCCGCGCACCGCACCAGGCCCTTCAGCAATGCGCCGTGGGTATTTCTCACGAGGGAGCCGCCGGTGGAGCCGTTCAGGCGCAGCCGCGCCCGCGCCCGCCCGAAGACGTCCGCCCCCACGATCGAATCGTGCTCGCCCTCGAAGAGCTCCTCCTTGTGCCGCACCTTCCCCGTGTAGACAGGGTTCGTGAGCAGCGCGTGCACCACGCCCTTGTCCATCGAGCGCCCGCCCATCGGCTTGCCCGCCTTCGTCGTCCACCTCTTGGTCGTCCACCCGTGCCGCTTGGCCTCGGCCACGATCGACAGCAGCGTGCCGCCGTCGAGGTACAGCTCGAAGATCCGCCGCACCAGCGCCGCCTCGGCCTCGTTCACGAGCAGTCGCGAGCCGCCGGGCTGCGAGACCAGGTCGTAGCCCAGCACCGGCCTGCCACCCGCCCACTTGCCCTTCCTCCGCGCCGCGGCGATCTTGTCGCGCGTCCGCTCGGAGATGATCTCCCGCTCGAACTGCGCGAAGCTCAGGAGCACATTCAGCATCAGACGCCCCGAGGACGTCGCGGTGTTGATCTGCTGGGTCACGCTCACGAAGCTCACGCCGTGGGCATCAAACCGCTCGGTCATCCTGGCGAAGTCCAAAAGCGACCGGCTCAGGCGGTCCACCTTGTAGACCACCACGCAGTCCACCAGCCCCGAATCGATGTCCGCCAGCAGACGCTTGAGCGCCGGACGCTCGGTGTTCCCGCCGCTGAAGCCGCCATCGTCGTACCGCTCCTCCCTGCACACCCACCCCTCGGACTTCTGGCTCGCGACGTACGACTCGCCCGCCTCGCGCTGCGCGTCGAGGGTGTTGAAATCCTGGTCGAGGCCCTCCTCGGTGCTCTTGCGCGTGTAGATCGCGCAGCGGATCGGGGTGGGTGCTTTGTGTTCGGTGATGCGATCGTTCATCTGGCCGACCCCTTCGTCAGGCCGAAGAAGCCGAAGCCGTTCCAGTGCGAGCCCGTGATCGCCTGCGCCACCGCGCTCAGGGACCGGTAGACCGTGCCCTCGTGCTCGAAGCCGTTGGGAAGCACGGTTACGCGGTGCTCTGCGCCCCGATAGATCCGCCTCAGCACCGTGCCGGGGATCGGGACGCGTTCATCGATGCGCCGCACCAGCGTGCCACTCACCGTCCTGAGATGGCTGCCGAGCTGGGGGCCGCGGTCACGAGGCGGGCGCACACGCAGGTCCTCGTCACGGGCCAGCATGTGAGCGCGTGCCAGGGCGCGTTCGGAGAGACCCCCCTGCTCGCGGGCCTGCAGTCGCCACGCGATCCGCCTGATCAGCCAGCGGCGGTTGTTCGAGCGCGATGGGTCATCAAAGACCTCGTGGTAGCGGTCGCGGAGTTCGCGTGTGGTCATGGTGCCCAGCGCCTCGATGTCTGCGGTGATGTCCGTGTCTGTGCTCATGCTTGTGCTCATGCGGCCTCCCCGGCAGCCCGCCCATCGGGTACGCCGTGGTGCACACAGAGCACTGGATCAGCCCCCTCTGCAAGCGCATCTCCGAGAGATTCAGAGAGGTTCAACAGATCGCGGCGGTGTCCCCCCGATGCGGTCAGCAGACGCGCTAGGCCCGAGGCCAAGGCGTCAATGACGGCTTCAGGAAAATCCCAGATGTCCCCAGGCGCGCGCATCGCCCCCACATGTCCCCGTGTCATCAACGTGTTTCATCCCCTGTGCGGGGCCGCAGAAAAGCGACGGCCCTCTATGAATACCTATCTGTTCACCGGGGGGATTTGGTGCGCTGGATACTCCAGAATTCACGATTTTCTGGAGCTGGCACGCGGACTTGCTCGGCGAGCGCTTGAGCTACACACACCGGGTTCGGTGCCTTCTTCAGCATCCAACCGAAATCACAGGTACTTTGGGCGGCACGCTCCAATGAGTAGGGCATGAGACTCAGCGAATAACTGACTCATCACACTTCCGCCCGAGTCAATCAGAACTCGGCAATTCCGATGTCGCAAGAGACGAATCCCAGCATGTCCAGCCACCAAGACATCTCCAACCTCATCTGGCAGATCGCGGACCTTCTCCGTGGCCCGTACCGCCCGCCTCAGTACGAGCGCGTCATGCTGCCCATGACCGTGCTCCGCCGATTCGATTGCGTCCTCGCGCCGACCAAAGACAAGGTCCTCGCCGCCTACGAGAAGAATAAGGCCAAGCGCAAGCCACACACCGGCGAGGCCCTCGACAAGATCCTCAGCGAGGCCGCTGACCAGCCCTTCCACAACCATTCGCCCCTCGACTTCGCCAAGCTCAAGGGCGACCCAGACCACATCGACAAGCACCTCGTCAGCTATATCAACGGCTTCTCCGCGAACGTCCGCCGCATCTTCGAGTTCTTCGAGTTTCCGAACGAGATCGAGCGGATGCGTGAGTCCAACATCCTCTTCCTCGTCGCCTCCAAGTTCGCTGATGTCGATCTCCATCCGGACAAGGTCGACAACATCGAGATGGGCAAGGCCTTCGAGAACCTCATCCGCCGCTTCAACGAGCTGGCCAACGAGACCGCCGGAGACCACTTCACGCCCCGCGAAGTCATCAACCTCATGGTCAGCATGCTCTTCGTCAACGATGACGAACTGCTCACCGGGGCGGCCGTCCGCAAGATCCTCGACCCCGCCTGCGGCACCGGCGGAATGCTCGCCGAAGCACAGAACTACCTCAACAATCCGAAACGCGGCCACAATCTCTCAGCCAAGCTCTACACCTACGGCCAGGACTACAACAAACGCGCCTTCGCCACCGCCGCTTCCGACATGCTCATCAAGGAGGTCGCCCACAACGGCGCGGGCGAAAACATCAAGTACGGCGACACCTTCCTCGACGACCAGTTCGACGGCCAGACCTTCGACTACCTCATCGCCAACCCGCCCTTCGGCGTCGACTGGAAGAAGCAGCAGAAGGAAATCAAACGCGAGCACGAGAAGCGCGGCTTCGACGGCCGCTTCGGCGCGGGCCTCCCCCGCGTCAACGACGGCTCGCTCCTTTTCCTCCAGCACATGATCGATAAGTTCGAGCCGCTCAAGCCCGACCAGCACAAGCACGGCTCACGCCTCGCCATCGTCTTCAGCGGCTCGCCCCTCTTCACTGGCGGGGCCGGCTCGGGCGAGAGCAACATTCGCAAGTGGATCATCGAGAACGACTGGCTCGAAGCCATCGTCGCCCTCCCCGAGCAGATGTTCTACAACACCGGCATCGGCACCTACATCTGGATCGTCACCAACCGCAAGGACAAGAAACGCAAGGGCAAGATCCAGCTCTTCGACGCCCGCGACATCTTCATCCCCATGCGCCGCAGCATGGGCGACAAGCGCCGCAAGATCGGCGAGGGCCAAGACGCCCCCGATGGCCCCGAGCCCGACCAGATCGCCGACATCGTCAAGGGCTACGGCCGCTTCGCCGCCTCCGACCGCTCCAAGATCTTCAACAACGATGACTTCGGCTACACGCGCGTCACCGTCGAGC
>JAJDDE010000073.1 GCA_029260475.1 Phycisphaerales bacterium
GCGAGGCGCCGCGGTAGCGGGCGGCCTCGGAGAGACGGCGGAGGGGGCGGTCGTCGGCTTCGAGCATCGCGAAGGTCTGCGCGAAGGTGCCGGGCTTGACGTTGCCCTGCTTCTCGAAGGTGCGCGCGAGGAGCTGCTGGGCGGCGACGCGCGAGACGCCGGGCATCGCGATCTGACGGGGGCGGAGGATGCGCTCGTCGAAGGCCTCGCCGGCCTCGACGAGGTCGTCGGCCTCGAAGCTGTCGGGGTGCGTGTACACGACGTCGCGTGTGCGCTCGGAGGCGATGCGCATGAGGGTGAAGGCGGCCTTCACCTCCTCGACGCTGGGACGCTCGGCGAGGAGGCGACCGAAGCGGAGGAGGTTGACCATCGTATCGAGCGATGCTTTGCCCTCGCCCTGCTCTGCGAGACGCATGGTCTCGAAGAGGGCCAGCGCGCTGGCCCACTCCACCTTGTCGAGGTAGTGGTACTTCGCGGAGGAGACCAGGTTGTCCGTCTGGACCTCGATCCAGAGGCCCGCGGCCTGGTACGCGGGGTCGGTGTCGTCCATCCCGAAGGGGATGTCGAAGACGTGCGCCTTCTTGGCGTCCGGGTCGGTGAGCGTCTTGAACACTTCGAGCACCGCCTGCTGCTCGTCACCCTCGGCCCACGACTCCATCTGGCGCCACGCGCTGTCGCCGGGTTGGAGCATCAGCATCGCGTCGAGCTCGGGCCCGATGCCGACCGCGATGGGCGGCTGCGCCATCTCCATCAGGGCGGGGAAGAGGATGTCCTCGGCGTGGATGGTGCCGGGGGTTGCGGCGCCCATCTCGTTGGCGACTTTTACGAACTCGTCCGGGGCAGCCGTCGCGACCGGCGCGAGGGTGAGGGCGAGTCCCGCAGCGCTCATCAGAGCGAGGCGGGAGAGCAGGGTCGGGGTGCGCATACAGACCTCCGTGGGGGTGCGTAGAGAATGCAACGACGCCCGAACCGTGCGGCGGGTCGGAACGCCTGTCTCTTTACTCTACCGACAGGTTGGGCCTGCGCCCGTGAAAATCTCTGCGTTCCCCTGAAGAGACCCGAACAAAGTGCGCCGTATCGAGACACGTCAGCCCGGGCCAGTACCATCCCGGGCATGCCCCCCGCGTCCCCCCGATCTGAGCCCTCTGCCGCCGACTCGCCCGTGCGCCGGCTGTACATGGACAACGCCGCGACCAGCTTCCCGAAGCCCCGGGCGGTGCTCGACGCGATGACGCGGTTCGCGACGACGCTCGGCGCATCGCCCGGTCGCGGCGCGTACGCCGAGTCGCGTGAGGCCGCGGATCTGATGTGGGCGTGCCGGGAGCGGATCAACACGCTGATCAACGGCGAGAACCCGGCGCACGTGGTCTTCACGCTCAACACCTCGGACGCGCTCAACCTCGCGATCCGTGGCCTGCTCGACGGGCGCGAGAAGTGCCACGTCGTGACGACGCACATGGACCACAACTCGGTGCTGCGCCCCTTCAACGCGCTGATGGACAGAGGCGCGATCGAGCAGACGCGCGTGCCGGTGGACCCGTGCTCGGGCGTTGTGGACCCCGAAGACATCCGGCGCGCCATCCGCCCCGACACCCGGCTCGTCGCGGCGGTCCACGCCAGCAACGTCACCGGCAGCCTGCAGCCGATCGGCGCGATCGGTCGGGTGTGCCGAGCGTGCGCGGTGCCGTTGCTGGTGGACGCGGCGCAGACGATCGGTCACCTACCGATCGACGTGCAGTCGATGGGCATCGACCTGCTGGCCTTCCCCGGTCACAAGGGGCTGCTCGGGCCGCTGGGCACGGGCGGGCTGTACATCAGGCCCGGGCTGGAGCGCCGGCTTCGCCCCGTGCGCTGGGGCGGCACCGGCAGCGTGAGCGAGAGCGACCGCCAGCCCGAGACGATGCCGGACCGGTACGAGCCCGGCTCGCACAACGCGATAGGGCTGATCGGACTCAGCGAGGGCGTCGGCTGGCTGCTCGAGCGGGGCGTCGATCGCCTGTGGGCGCACGAGCGCGAGATGATCGAGGTCTTCCTCCGAGGCCTGCGCCAAAGCGACGGCACGATGCTGCCGGGCCTGCGCCTGCTCGGCCCCCCCACCGTCCATGAGCGCGTGGGCGTCTTCAGCGTGACGGTGGACGGCCTCGCGCCGGACGAACTCTCGCGCCGTCTCGAAGACGACTTCGGCGTGCTCACGCGCAGCGGCCTCCACTGCGCGCCGCTGGCGCACGGCACGTTCGGCACCACACCGGACGACGTGGGCAAGCAGCAGGCGGGCGCGACGCGCTTCAGCCTCGGGCCGTTTATCCAGACAGAGCAGGTGCGCTACGCGACCGATGCGCTGGCGCACGTGTGCCACGAGGTCGCGGCGGGCACGCCCGCGTCCGCCGGTTGATGCTCAGGTGACCTCACGCCGCTTCACCACCACGAGCGTCTGGAAGGACTGCGGGTGGGCCATCGTGGGGTTGATGACGCTGAACGCCGCGACGGGGGGGACGAAGAAGCGGACGACGTTGCGGCTGAAGGCGAGCCACCAGTTGGGCTTGTTGCCGTCGTAGTCGATGGTGCGCATGTTGAGCAGGAGCTTGCCGAGCGTGCGCCCGGCCAACGCTTCGCCGATGGTGCCGACGATCGTCGCCTGGGCGACGATGATCGCCAGCGGCCATGGCCCGCCCGGGCCGGCGGCCTCGAAGAGGCCCTGGGGCGCGGCTTGGAGCTCGGGCCACACCAGCGCGACGATGACGAAGCCCGGCACGAGGTCGATGAGCCACGCGACGGCACGCTTGAAGGGGGTCGCGAGCGCAAAGGCCTCGGGCATCACCGGCTCGCGTTCGCCACCGGTGCGGATGACGAAGACCAATACGACGATGCAGAGCCAGAGCATCGCGATCGCGAGGGCCTGCACGTCGGCGGGCGAGACGGGGCCGCGCATGACCGCGAAGTCGTCGTAGAGCGTCTGGCCCTGCGCATCCACGATGCGGAGGTTCACGCGCATCGTCTCCTCGCCCTCGGGCCAGAGGAACGCGAGGTCGCCCCGCGCGGGGGTGACCGCGGCGGTCGCGGGCACGCCTTCGACGCGGAACGTGCGCGCGTCGGTGCTCGCGACGGTCCCGTCGGGCAGCGCCACTCCTCGGGCACGCTCGAGTACCTGGAAGCCGTCCTCGAGCGCCGCCACCTGCAGGAGGCGTCCGCCCGCGAGCATCACGCGCTGGGCACCGGGGAGGGGTTCGAGCGGTGTTGATGACCACTGGTCATCGAGCGAGGTGTGCCGCCACAGCAGGGTCTCGTCGTCTGTCGTTGTAAGCACCGCGACATCGCTGGGCGTGCTCGCGAGGCGGGCGTCCGCAGCGGACGCGATGGCCTCCGGCAGCGCCGTCTCCGTCCAGCCGCTGCCCTCGAGGAGGTACAGACGAGTGACGCCCTCGGTCGCGAGCAGCGCGTGGAGTCGTTCGCCGGTGTCGGCGACGCCCAGGAGCGTGCCCCGCCCCGGCAGATGAGGCAGCACGATCGCGCTGCCGATGAACTCGACGCCGGTCGGCGTCTCCTGCACGCGGAACTCGCGCACGCGCCGGAGCGGCGTGTCGCCGGTCGTCGGCGGGAAGACGAGAACGAGCGCATCGTTGCGCGCCGTGATGGCGTCGGGGGCGGCGGCGAGCCCGGCGACGCGGCGCAACGCGCCCAAACGGTCGCCCGAGGGCTCGGCGGGCGGGAGGTGGAAGAGCGTGTAGGGCTGGTCCCGCTCGCCGACTGACTTGGTGATCGCCCACGCGCGGTCGTCGTCGCCCGCGGCGAGGATGAACGCGGGGTCGTACCCACGCTCGGAGCCGGCGTGTGCGAGGCCCGGGAGCATCAGCATCGCGAAAGAGCACAACAGCCCGACAACAAGCCCCCGGCGCACGCCCGTGGTGGTCCGTTCGACCCCGGGCGTGCGCCGAGGGCCTTCTCGGCGAATCGACGTGAGCACGCTCATCGAGCGAGCTCCACGGCGCGGGTCTCGCGCAGCACGGTCACGCGGATCTCGCCCGGGAAGGTCATCTCTTCGCTCACGCGGTCGGCGATCTTTTTGGCGATGAAGAAGGCCTTGTCGTCGTCAACTTTCCGCGCATCCACCATGACGCGGACCTCGCGCCCCGCCTGGATCGCGTGCGCCTCGGTGACGCCCTCCTGGTCCAGCGCGATGTTCTGGAGCTCTTCGAGACGCTTGATGTAGCGCTCGAGGCTCTCGCGCCGCGCGCCGGGGCGGGCGCCCGAGAGGGCGTCGGCCGCCATAACGATGGGTGTGTAGAAGCTCGTCGCTGGGACGTCGCCGTGGTGCCCGAGGATGACGTTGAGCACGGGCTCGGTCTCGTTGTACTGCTTGGCGAACTCGTGACCGATCTGCGGGTGGGTGCCCTCCTGCTCGTGGTCCATCGCCTTGCCGATGTCGTGCAGGAAGCCGCAGCGTTTGGCGATGCGTCCGTCGAGGCCCAGGAGGTCGGCGATCATGCCGGAGATCGCCCCGACTTCCATCGAGTGCTGCAATACGTTCTGCCCGTAGCTGGTGCGGTAGGCGAGGCGACCCATCGCGTCGGCGATCTTGGGATGCACACGCCGTAGCTTCATCTCCGCGACCGCGTCGCGGCCGCGTTTGGTGATGCGCTCGCCGAATTCGGCCTGCACCTTCTCGATGACCTCCTCGATGCGCGTCGGGTGGATGCGCCCGTCCTCGATCAGCAGACCCAGCGCCTCGGCGGCGACCGCCTGACGCACCTTGTCGAAGCAGCTCACCACGATCACGCCGGGCGTGTCATCCACGATCAGGTCCACACCGGCGGCCTTCTCGATCGCCCGGATATTCCGCCCCTCGCGCCCGATGATGCGCCCCTTCACGTCGTCGGACGGGATGGGGATCGACCGCGCGGTGGACTCGGCGACGAACTCGCCCGCGTAGCGCTGCACCGCGCCGAGGACGATCTCTCTTGCGCGGTCGCGGGCCTCCGCCTGCGCGTCCTCGGTGGTCTTGCGGACGATGCTCGCGGCGTCGTCGGTCGCGTCCTCCTCGATCTTGCGGAGCACGATGTCCTTGGCCTCGTCGGCGGAGATCTGCGCGACGCGGAGCAGCTCGTCCTTCTGCCGCTCGATGACCGTCTTGAGCTCCTCCTCCTGCGACTTGAGGGACTCGCGCTGGTCGTCGAGCTCCTTGTCCTTGGCGCTGACGCGCTCCTCCTTCATGGTGAGGGCATCGGACTTGCGCTCGTACTGGTCCTCGCGCTTGGAGAGGCGTTTCTCCTTGTCGCGGAGGGCGTCGCGCTCGGACTGGATGTCGTTCTCGAACCGCTCGCGATCGGCGAGGATACGCTTCTCGGCGTCGATCTCGGCACGCTGGGCGGCGGTCTGGGCCTCGGCCTCCGCGAGCTTCCTGATCTGCTCGGCCTCGCCCTGTGCGCGGCGGAGGGTCTGACCGGTGAGCAGTCGGAGCGCAACGATCGTGATCACGACGCCGATGACGAGACCGATGGCGCCGGCGACGGTGGGGCTCAGCGAGGACGCGCCCGCTTGGGCGAGGGTGAGCGGTGGGTTGAGGACGGTGTGCACCGTGACTGACATGGGGTCGAGCACAGGGCCGCTCCGATCGAGATCGCGCAGTGCGGGCCGACGCCCTGCGCGTGGTGATGCCCGTGCGTGCGTGGCGCGCAGGCCGCTTCACTCGATCGATCGGGACGCCCGCTCAGGCGCGAGGGAGAATGAATACACCCGCACATCGCGCGCGTTCATCGATGCGGGTGCATCGGGGTCGTCGCTGTGTGGGGACTGGCGGCATGGGACTCGGGGGCGAAGGGGGTTGATGCGACGCGAGAGCGGGGTCGGGGACGGGTGCTGCGTCGGCGCTGTCGCCGGCGTTGGGTCGGGATCGATCTATGACCCACGGCTGTCAGAAATGACAGACCCGCGGGCGGGCGGGCCTCACGAGGGGCCGACGCGAATTCGCGACGGCTGGCTCGGTCAGAACGCCCCTGAAGCGGCCCTGCGCCGCGTTGCGGCCGGACCGGGTTGAAGCCTTAGTAAAGATGATGGGGTGCGGGGTGTCAACCGGGTGACATGTCATTCGGCGTTGCCAGCTCGGCAGGCGGGCTGCCGTGATGACACACCCGCCCCCACCAAAGGCTCCAAACAGCCCCGGTGGCGTTGGCACGCCCGTTGCATCCCTCTCTCTCGCACACCCGCCCGGTTAGGCGGCGTGCGCATCGCACCCGAATTCCAGGAGGCACGCACCATGTTGAGCACCCTTTTAAACACCCCGATTGACGTCTCGGCATCCACACTCGCTCACGAGATGGACCGGCTCTTTGATCGTCAGTCGCCGAGCGTCCGCGCCTCGGGGCGCTGGCCTGGGCTGAACGTGTGGCGCGACGGGGACGACATCGTCGTCGAAGCGGAGGTCCCCGGCTGCAGGATGGACGAGCTCCACGTCTTCGCCCAGCACGACACGCTCACCATCCGCGGCGAGCGCACGAGCGCACTCGTCGAGGGCGCCCGCGTGCTCCGCGCCGAGCGCACGGGCCGGAAGTTCAGCCGTGAGCTGACGCTGCCGGTGGAGATCGACGAGGAGCGTGTGAGCGCGACGCTCGTTGACGGCGTGCTGCGCGTGACGCTGCCCGTCGCGGAGAGCGCGAAACCCAAGCGCATCGCGATCACCGGCGCGGTGACGACGCCCGACGCGGTCGTCGAGATCAACTGACACGCGCCGTTCACACCAGTCCCAAGACAGACCGCCAAGAGACAGACCGCAAGGAGATTTTCATATGAACACCTGCTGCAACACACAGAACACCGCCCGCGAGACCGCTGCCGCGTCCTGCCAGAAGCGGAGCGACATCACGTACCGCCCGGACATGGACGTCCTGGACACGGGTCCGTCGTACGAGGTCCGGATGGACGTGCCGGGGGCGAGCCGCGACTCGATCGAGGTCACGCTCCACGAGGGCGTGCTGACCGTCGAGGCGGGCGTCGCCAAGCGTGTGCCCGAGGGCGTCACGCCCCTGCACGCCGAGTACGGCGTCAACGACTTCCGACGGCACGTGCGCGTCGGTGAGGACATCGACGCGGGGGCGCTCAGCGCGTCCTTCGACGCCGGCGTACTCACGCTCACCCTGCCCAAGCGCGCCGAGGTCGGGCCCCGGCGCATCGAGATCAGCGCGAGCTGACCCTCACACGCCTCTGACAACCAACCCGCACATCCACGAACCCGCCGGTGCCTCCACAGCCCGACGGGTTTTTTCGTGCGTACCGGACGGGGGCGCTGCTTACTCGGCGCGCTCGAAGGGGTCGTAGTGCGGGAACTCGACGCCGGCGATCTGCTCGGCGTAGTTCGCGTGCCGACCGGAACTCGACGTGTAGAGCGGGCGGTTGACCTGGTCGTACGAGAGCGTGCGGACGGTGCGCTTGGACTTGTGGAAGTCGTAGCACTTGTCGTCCCACTCGAGGCCCAGGAAGTCGATGATGCGCGGGAACTCGGTCTCGGGCTCCGCGACGAGGCGCTCGTAGTGGACGTCCAGCACCGGGACGTCGAGCGCCGCTTTCCAGTGGGTCATCATGCGCATGGACTGCTGCCACGCGGTGGACGCCCAGTCGGCGCGGGTGGTCCAGGGGTGCAGGCGGTTGTTGAAGCCGCCCATGAAGCAGGAGATCGCCACGTCACGCGGGTCGCGGATGGCGTGGATGATGCGCGTCTTCGGGAAGAGCCGCGCGATGAGGCCGACGAGCTTGTTGTTGCCCAGCGCCTTGTTCACGACGCGCTCGGAGCCGGGGGGCGAGGCCTTCTCGATCTCTCGGACGTACTCGTTGGCGGCGCGGGTCCAGCGGAGCGCGTTGTAGCGCCCGAAGCACTCGGGCGGTGCCTTGTCTGAGTCGTACGCCGCACCCAGCTTGCGCGCGAAGCCCTCGATGGTGGCGAGCTCGCCGACGCCCGCCGCCTTCGGGTGGGCGTCGATGATCTGGTCGATCAGGCTCGTGCCCGAGCGCGGCATGCCCGCGACGAACACGGGCATCTCGCTCTCGCAGGTGCTGATCGGGAACCTCTCCATCGCCTCGCGAGACCAGTTCTCGATGAGCACCGAGACCTGCTCCTCGTAGAGCTCGGGGTCGAACTCAAGTTGCCCGATCTCGTTGGCCTTCTCCGCGGCCTCCCAAGCGCCCGCGAAGTCCTTCTTCCGGTCGCAGGCCTTGGCCTTGAGGTGCAGCTGCGGGTTGATCACGCCCTCGGGCATGCCCTCGGTGCTCACGATGTCGTCGATGAGCTCGATCGCCTCGTCGTACCGCTTGTTCTGCACGAGCAGCTTGGACCACTCGAGCTTCATCGCCATCGGCCGCTCAACACCGGCGGCGTCGTACTTTTCCACCAGCGGTTCGAGCACCTCGGTCGCTTCCTGGAAGCGCCCGCCCTCTTCGAGCACGCCCGTCCGGATGAAATCGAAGAGATCCTCGTTGGGCTTCATGCGCTTCAGGAGCGCGCATGTTTCGAGGGCCTCCTCGGTCTTGCCCATCAGGCGCTGCACCCGTGCCACGACGACGATGGGCTCGATCCTCTTGGTGATCTTCGCGCACCGCTCGGCGGCGTGCAGCGCGTCCGGGTACCGATGGAACTGCTCGTAGCAGAGCGCCGAGAGGTAGAGCACCTCCGGGTCTGCCCGCAGCTTCGGGGGCAGACCCTCGATCGCCTTCATCGCTTCGGCGTGTTCCTGCCTGGAGAGGTGCTCGCGGTCCTTCTGTATCGACTGGTTCCGCGTGGTCTGCTGCTGAGAGAACTGCGTCATAAGGCCCTCGTGTGGGACGGGTCGGCGGGGAGTCGGGACAGGATCGCGACTAAGGGTAGCGGGATAAAAAAAGTGCCCCGGCTTGAACCGGGGCACTCGAGAAAACTCGCATCAAGGGCCGATCGGTGCGGACCGGTCGGCGGTGCTGCGCTGCGTCCGACGCGGGGTCGGATCAGGCGCGGCGGCGACGCACACCGGCGATGCCGGCGAGGCCGAGGAGGGCCATCGCGCCGGGCGCGGGGACCGCGCCGACGGAGACTTCGACAAACTGGGCCACGTTCGCGACGGTGATGAACGGACCGAAGCCGCTGTTGATGAGACCGCCGATGAAAGCGTAGTCGAGGTCGTTGTCAACGAAGATATCGATCGAGCCCGCAGGTGTGGCGGACATGTCGATGTTCGCGAGCACACCACCGTTCACGTCGTCACGCAGGACAATCGCGGAGGCGAAGAAGTCAGTGCCGGTGACATCCCACGTAAGCGTGAGGGTGGCGTCGGCGGTGACGGTAAAGAACTGCTGGAAGCGTGCGATACCGTAGCCATAGCCCGCGGTGCCGGTGCCGTCCCACATGCCCTCAGAGCGGAACGATGTGGGGGTCTGCGAGGTGCTCATGGTGGTGGTGCCGTACGCAGCACTGTAACCAGAGCTGTAGGTATCGAGCGCTGCGGGGGCGGACGCGACATCGTTGGGCCCACCAACGGTGGCGGACTGCGCGAAGGAGCCATAGGCACCGGTGTAATCCGTATCGAGGTAGACAAACGTCTGCGCGTTGGCAGACATGCCGCATGCCATCAGGGCCCCACCAAAGAGGGCCTTCGTTCCATTCTTCATGACGTGTTTCTCTCCCTCAGACGGACTTTCATCCGGCCGAGTATTCGTGTTTCTCTCTCGCGAGTGCTTCCCTCAGCACTCTCTCACGGCCTCATCGAAAACGAGGTCCGCAGTGACGTAGTAGAACAGTACCGCCCAGAACCCGGAGCACAAGCGGGTTTCGCGGTCATGCCTTAATAAATTTGGCCGTATCGCCTCCCTGGCGCGTCATTCTGGGCGGTTTAAAGGATTCTCGGGCCCATGACGATGAATCGAAGGGGCCCTGGCGTTCTCGATGACGCGTGGTGCCCACGGAATCATCTCAACGGATGATATTCGCGAACGGGCCGGCGCCCGCCGAACTGGCGGCACTGGGCGCATCGGACCCCACGCCCGTGGTGAGGCCCGGCGCAGCGCAGTCGGTGATGATGTTCCGGTACGCGGTGTGGTCCGACCCCGAGGTGACGTCGATACCGACGCCGTCGCAATTGGCGACGGTGTTGTCCAGGATCTGGCAGAAGTTGCCCCCCGGCTCGATGCGGATGCCCACGCCGTTGCCCCCCTGCACACGGCAGCCCTTCACGGTCACGTAGGTCCTGACGCTGATGTTGTACGTGTCGTTGTCGTAGACATCCGAGTCGGTGATCAAGCCGTCGCCCGTGAGGAGCAGGCCCCCCGCGGCGTTGTCGAAGACGCGGCATCGCTCAACGCGGGCGCCGGAGCGGAGTTCGGCACCGAAGCCGCACTCACGGATGACGATGCTCTCGAGGTGGACGTCGCCGAGTATCGCGGTCCTCAGGCCGGAAGACACCGCGGAGTCGACGCCGGAGAACCAGTTGTCGATCGTGCCGTTCTTGATCGTCAGGTTGGCGTAGGTGACCGTCGAATCAGGCGGCGCCGGAGCGATCCCGTTGCCGGTTCCGTTCTCGTTCTTCAGCGTGAATCCATTGAGATCGATCGTCACGTTATCGGCGGCGATCCAGAGGCCGTCGCGCGGGACGGGGAAGCTGGGGACCACCAGATCCGATGTCAGCCGGTACAGCCCCGGCTCGCTGATCGTGTAGGGCAGCGTGATGTCCTGCTGGTTCAGCAACACCGCTTCGGTCGATTGGATCGGGCCCGCGGGCGGATCGAGCGGGCCGGCGGTCACGATGGACGCGACGAACACACTCAGAAAAGCGGCCCCGAGGGCCGCTCCGGCGATGGTCTTCTTCTGCATGGTCTTTCGAACCTCCTTGGATACACCAACCATACGGCGGATGCGGGAGGCCGCAAGGGAGCTCCTGAGAAGCTCGGCGTGAGGGGTTGCCCGCCCCGGGCATCGCGACGCGTGTGAGCGCGTTGAGAAGTGGCCAGCGAGGACGGTTGATCCTCGCTGCCCGAGAACATTGGGCGCGACTGGCGCGCGTATCGGAGTATCAGTTGCGCCGACGGCGGCGCGTGATCAGGCAGCCGGCACCCGCGAAGAGGGCGAGGGCGCTCGGGGCGGGGACGACGATGATGTCGATCGACGTGCGCGCGATCTCGCCGGCGACATCGAAGGCGGCGAGCTGGAACGTGTAGACGCCGGGCTGGTTGGGGTCGAAGTTCTCGAAGGGGCCGCCCGCGCCGCTGAAGAAGAGCGGGTTCCACGAGTTCTGAGCGACGTTGAGTGCATTGATGCGCGAGTCGTAGAGAGCGGCGTTGGGCGAGCCGTTGGAGACCTCCACTCCGTCGCCGTTGCCGGTGGAGTTGTCACCCAGGGAGTGGTCCCACTGGACGCCACCCGCGGCCGCGTTGAAGGCGTGGATCGGGTCGAAGGTCGTGAAGTTCGTGGCGGCCGACGGATCGTTGTCGAAGCTGATCTCGTAGGTCAGGTCAGCGAGGTTGCGCCCCGAGGTGCCGTCGAGGTCGGAGTTGATGGACCACTCGAAGTTCCACTCCGGGGTGATGGGGTTGTTGGGCGCGAAGCCGAAGCCGGGGGAGGCGTTGCCGGGGTTGAAGGTGTAGGTGCCGTCGCCGTTGCTGTTGAAGGTGTTCTCGGGCTGGTTCAGGGCGTTGAAGCGGAGCTTGCCGCGGAAGCCGAGCTCGACGTTGTTGGCGCGATCGGTGGTGTAGGAGCCGTTGGTGTTGCCGTCGCCGAAGATGACGTCGGGCGTGACGTTCTGATCGAAGGCGATCGCCGCGGAGGCGCCGGAGGCGGCGAGGGCGAGGGCGGCGGCGCTGAGGGCGATGGTGTTGATAGACGTGTTCATGATGCTTCCAATCTTGCGTTATGTGATCCGGCGTGTTCGCCGGTGTGTGGTGACGGATGGTCGCTCGGGGACCTGAGACCCCACGAGCGTTCCGGGGGGTGATGAGAATTCAGTACACAGAGCCGGGATCCGCGATTAGCGGCGACGACGCAGGCCCGAGAAGCCCGCGAGGCCCAGCAGCGCGACGGCGCCGGGCGCGGGGACCGCGAAGGCGTTGGAGACGACGTACCCCTCGGCGCCCGAGACGTAGTTGGAGAGGGTGTCGCCGAAGATCCAGTTGAAGCCGAAGGCGGCGTTGGTGCCGATCTCGTCGGGTGCACCCGAACCGATGCTGCCCGAGCCGGCGATGTACGCGGCGGAGGGGGCGCCGATCGTGAGGCCCAGCACGTCACCGAACGTCAGCAGGTTGCCCGTCTGACCGACCGCGGCGTGGACCCACGTGTTTGTGGAGTTGAACCCGCCGTTGGCGGTCTCGTAGACCTGCACGGGCTCGGCTGCGATGTCCGCGAAGGAGAAGCTGTAGGAGATCGAGCCGTCCACGTTGGTCGTGCGGAAGGCCGCGAAGGAGCCGTTGGAGGGCTCGTTGGCGAGGACCGCGTAGTTGGTGCCGTCGGTGACCCAGAGGTTGAAGTAGGGCGCGGTTGCGGGGCCCGAACCGGCGGTGAAGCGTGTGGTGTCGTCGTGACGATCGATGCCGACGCCCGCGACACCACCGAGCGTGAGACCGTTGAGGTTGTCGCTGCCGAGCCCCGCCTTCATGCCGCCCTGACTGATGACGAACTCAGTGGCGCCGGGGACATACGTGTTGTTAGGCAGGATGCCCGGCGCACCGCTCGAGCCGTTGCGGATGACGTAGGACGAGAAGCTGGCGTGCGCGGACCCCGCGAAAGCGGCGAGCGCAACGGTGCAGAGCGTGATGGTACGGAACATGGTGTTTCTTCCTTCGGGACAGTGGCAGATCGCGCGGCACCACCCAGGCACCGCGAAGACGTGACGTGAAAACGCCTGCAGACCGGACGGGTCGGCGGGCACGATGGTGGAGGAGACCAGTGCTTGGTCCGAAAGCGCCGCATAGCGCCTGAGAGAGAGAGAGAGAGACAGAGACCGACACCGTACCTTCGATCCGGAACAGCGCCGGTAGA
>JAJDDE010000074.1 GCA_029260475.1 Phycisphaerales bacterium
TCGAATCCGGCGCATTCAACCGCTCTGCCACCTCTCCGACGAACGGGCCGGCATAGTAGCCTTCAATCGGGTCCCGCTCCACCCGGGGCTGGGCTTCCTTCGCTGCTCTTCACCGAGGCGGCCTTGTCCTCGGCGTATTCGTCCGAGAGCGTCTTCTCCCAGCACTCGGCCCCGCCGAGATGCGCGGCTTTCGCCAGCAGGTGGGTGCCGATAGGTGTCGCGATGAACGTGAAGACGATCGTGATGATCGACTTGCTGTACACCCCGCCGTCGCCGACGTGGATGCAGGCCGCGACCAGCATGCCCGTGAGCCCGAGCGTAGTGCACTTCGATGCGGCGTGCATGCGGTGGTACGCGTCGGGCATCCGGAAGACTCCGACGGCGCCCACCACCATAAAAAAGATGCCCCCGAGCAGCGAGATCGCCGCGACGAGATCGGCGAGCCCGCTCCAGGTGATCGCCCACGACTCGTTGGTCCCAGCCGCGAGTGTGATCATTGGGCGCTCCCCCGTCTTCCGATGTATTGGGCGAACGCGATCGTTGATACGAAGCCCAGTATCGACACGATGAGCACCGCGTCGAACATCAACAGCGTGTCAAGGCGGATCGTCAACAGGATCGCCAAGCCGGCGCTCAGGAACGAGATTAAATCGGTGGCGACGCCCCGGTCCACCAGTTGTGGTCCCCGCAGGGCCCGCACCAGCGCCAGCAAGAGACCCAGGAACAGCGCAACGATTCCGATGTCCACGGAGAGCAATAGCAAGCCGTGCGTGAACGCCTCGAAGGCGTTCATCGTTGAAGCACTCGACATGTCCGCCGCCAGCATCATCGGTCGAACACCCAATTCTCAAGACGACTGCGCAGCGCGTCAAGCTCGCGGAGCTGCGCACGTTGATCCTCCGCGTACATGCAGTGCAGATAGAGAAAACGCCCATCGTCGCTCACGTCGAGCGCGAGCGTGCCCGGCGTCAGGGTGATCGAACTCGCGAGCACGGTCGTCTCCACTTCCGTCAGTCCCTCCACGTCGTAACGAAGGATCTGGGGCGACTGCGACCAGCCGGGGGTCAGGATCTCGCGAGCGATCTGGAGATTCGAACGCACGAGCACCACGAAGAACCACAGACCGAACCGCACGAGATTCAGCAGGCGCTTGGCGTAGCCTTTCCTGTCCGTTGCTCGCGTAAACACGGAGATCACGACGAGCCCGACCAGCAACCCGCCCAGCAGATTCCACGCGGTGAACGAGCCCCAGAGGAAGCACCACACGATCGCGAGCGCAAGATGAAGACCGAGGCGTACCGACATCAGTGCCCTCCTCCCTGCTCATCAGGGCTCTCTCGGGGCTTGAGCACGGGCGGCACATACTCCCCGCGGAGGTCGCGACCGGACCCCGCTACACGCTGTCCGGCAGACACCATCACCGCGTGCAGTGTATTCGCCCCGACCGATGTCAAGACCACCCCGAGCACGAGGAACGCGACGGACGCGGTAGCCCACCCCGACGGGCCTCCGTGCACCGAGACGGATTCTGGTGTCGCGGTCCGCAGCTTCCAGAACGCCGCCGCCCACACGCGCACCAAAGCGATCAGCATGAAGAACGCCGACACCATCATCAGCGTGAGCAGCCACCAGGACCCCGCGCGCACACCCTCCTGCACGATCCACGCCTTGGCAACGAACGCCGCCGTTGGTGGCAAGCCCGCACCGGCGATCGTGAGCACGAACGCCAACCACGCCAGCCGCGGCATGCCCTTGTGCAAACTCGAGATCATCCGCAGGTCATCGGTACCCGCGTGACGGACACACGCCGCGCCAACCGTGTACAGCCCGGCGATCACGAACATCTCCTGCACGAGCAAGAACCCGACCGCCCCATACGCACCGGCTCCGAGTTCGGGATTGCGCACGCCGACCGAGATCATGAACAGCGCGTTCCCCATGTGCGAGATCAGGATGAACGACATCACACGGCGCACCGTCGGCACCCCCAGAGCACACAGAGCGCCCAGCACCATCGTGCAGCCCGCGAGGACCTCGAGGATCTCCGCCAAGGGCAGAGAGTCCACGCCTCCGAACGTCGCGGGTATCACACGCAAGATCGCGTACATCCCCACCTTCGAGAGCAACGCCGCGAACACGCCCCCCACCGCCGCAGGCATCCGGTGGTACGTGTCTGGCAGCCAGAACCACATCGGGAAGATCGCGGCCTTCAGGGTGAACACGAAGAGCAGCATCACGCCCGCCGCGCCGAACGCGACCGGCACGTCATCACCAGCGGCGGCAACCCGGTCCGTGTAGAGGGCCAGGTCCGCCATGTTCAGCGTGCCGGTGACCCCGTACACCAGGCCCGCCGCGAGCACGAAGATCCCCGAGCCAAAGAGGTTGATAACAACGTATTTGTGCGCCTGTTTCACGCCCTCGGGCGTCGCGTTGCGGAGCGCGAGCGCATAGCTGGCCATCAGCATGATCTCGAACGCGACGAACAGGTTGAAGAGATCGCCCGTGAGGAAGCTGAAATTCACACCCATGATCAGGAACGCGAGCATCGGCGCGAGCCAGCTCAATCCATAGGAATCGCCGCGCTCCCCAACGCCTCCGATCAGACACGCAACACCCACGAGCGCGGTCACCGTCATCAGCGTCCCCGAGAGGGCATCGAGCACAATGACTATCGCGAACGGCGGCGGCCAGTTCCCGAGGAAGCTGACGAACTCCCCGCAAAAGCCTGGGGTGTTCGGCGAGAGCGAACCCGTCAACCAGGCACCACACACGGCGCAAAGACCGAGCAACGACCCCACGCTCCACCTCTGGAGTGCTGGAGTGCGGCGTGTCACGAGACCGATGATCCCCGCCGCCATCGGCAGCAGCACCATCAGCACGATCGAATCCATGATCTGCGTCTCGCCCATCATGCAAGCCCCGGCGGTTCTGGACGATCCGACACCTTCAGCCGCTCAACACGCAGCGTCCCCGCGTCGCGGTGCGTCACCACGAGCAGCGTCAGAACGACCGCGGTGATAGCGAAGCTGATCACGATCGATGTGAGAATGAGCGCCTGCGGGAGCGGATCGACGTACAGCTCCGATCGCCGCACCTCACCCGTGTCCGCGAGCGCCTCCGACTCGATGGCCTCCGAGAGCACCGGCGACGCCAGCGCACTCCCGTCTCCGAGCATCGGGCTTCCGCTCATCGTGAGGATGCCCAGGTGAATCGCGTGCGAGAGGATGAACGCCCCCATAGCGACGCTCTTGAGCTCGCGCGACAGCAGGAGATACACGCTCACCGCGAGCACAACGCAGACGCACAGACTGAGGAGGGCCGTCATTCGAGTTCCTCCTCAAGGCGGTTGATCATCCCGACGCTCGCGCCCACCACCACGATGAACACGCCGAGATCGAAGAACATCACGCTCGTCAGGTGGAAGTATTCCGAGTGGTCCCGGTTGAGATACAGCTTGTCATCCCCGCTCGTTAGGAACGGCAACGCCTCGCCTCCGATCAGGTCGAGGACCAGCGGCACCGCGCCCGTCACGAGCGCAATCGCCAAACCCGCCGCGACGAGCAGCGCCGGGTTCAGCGGGATCAGCGAGCGCAGCGCGACCCGACCCTCCGTCATGCGATACACGATCAGCGCGACCGACGCCACCAGGCCCGCGATAAAACCGCCGCCGGGCGATTGGTGACCTTTGAAGAACACGTACCCCGCGAAGATCAGAGCCAACGGCACGATCACCCGCATCCCGACACGCAGCATGCTCGATACCAGCGTGCGCTGAGGCCCGTACTGCACGCCCGGCACACGCACCTGCTCCGAGCGCAGGGCCGGGCGGAGCCGCCTGGGTCCCAACATCGCGAGCACCGCGAGCATCGCGATGCCCAGCACCGCGATCTCACCCATCGTGTCGTAGCCCCGAAAGTCAACAAGGATCACGTTGACGACATTGTCGCCCTGGCCGTTCCGCCCGCCAGTGAGGGCGCTGCCCTCGTGAGCGTGATCGAGGAACCACGCACCAAGTCGCTCGGCAGAGCCCGTCGGGCGCACTTCCGTGTCGGGCACAGCGCCGGCGTGGAAGACGGCCCAACCGACCAACACACCAATCACCCCGGCGAAGGCCGCCCGGGGCAGGTCCACACGATCCTGATCCGCCCGTGTCCTCTCGGGGAGCATCCGCATGACGAGAAGGAACATGATCACGCTGATGATCTCGAACATGATCTGCGTGAGCGCGAGGTCCGGTGCCCGGTTGATCAGGTAGAGCATCGTGACGCCGAACCCGACGGCGCCCAGCACCAGCACGCGCACGATCCGGAGGCGGCAGGGCGGCAACGCGAGCGCCGACACGCACACGAAGATCGCAGCAAGGATCGCGAAGATGACGATCGCCGGCTCGTGCGAGTCGATTAGACCGGTGAACTCGGGCACGGTCAGCCATCGCTCATCTCTGGTCATCACGATCAACAGCCCCGCCCCGAGCGTCGCGATCGAGAGGAAAAGATATCGACGGATCGAGCCCGTCTGGAACGTGCTCACCACAGCGAACGCCACGAGTTCGAGCAGCCGGTGGAGCGAACCAAAGAGATGGTCGCAAGGCTCGCCGCCGGGTTTGCGAAGCAGCGGCGAGAGCCCGAGCACCACGCCCGCAGCAAGCGCACCGAGCGAAACAAACAACGGCAAGCCCGGCTTTCCGAACAGGTCGAAGGTCGAATACAGATGCTCGAGCGGATTCGTCTCAACACTCAAGAGAGCACCTTCCAGTGCGCCCGGGGCGATACCCCCAACGACCTGGAGCAGCAGGAGCAGCGCAGCCGGCCACCACATCCACCCCGAGCCGGGCTTCACCTCAACGGAGCCCTCCTCAACCGAGCCAAACACGAGCCGCCCGATACGAACGAGCAGCGCCGCGTTGCACGCCGCAGCGATGGCGACCGCCACGATCGCGAGCCAGCCGAGCCACGCGTGGTGCGACGCCTCCGTCGCCTGATACGCGCCGACGACGAAGAACTCCTTCGCCGCGAACGAGAACGTGCCGGGCCCCGCAGCCATCGCATAGAGCCCCACGATGAAGAGCCAGCCGACAACCGGCATCCGCCTCGCAAGGCCGCGCAACTGCGCGATATTCGCAACCCCGGCGTGGATCGCCATCGTTCCCGCGAGCATGAAGAGCGGCGCTTTGTACGCCGCGTGATTCAGGATCTGACCGATCGGCCACTCGAGTGTGTGATGCGACGGATCGCTCGGGTGCAGCCCGCCGAGCCCGTACAAGCACACGAACAAGCCGAGCTGGCTCACCGTCGAAAACGCGAGCACGCGCTTCACCGTCGCTCCACGCAGGGCCTGCACCGCTGCGTACGCCATCGTCAACGCCCCGAGCGGCACGAACAGCAACGGCCACAGCTCGACGCCTTCGAGATCAACAACCACACGGGCGAGCAGGAACACGCCCGCCTTCACCATCGTCGCCGAGTGCAGATACGCCGACACCGGCGTCGGAGCGGCCATGGCGCCGGGCAGCCAGCCGTGCAGAGGGAACTGCGCACTCTTCGTCGCCGCAGCGACACCGATCAGCGCCACCCCCGCCGTCATCGCCCACCCCGGCATCGACGCGTCGCCCAGTTCAGAAAAACGCCAAACACCGCCGGTCACGCCGAAGATCGTCACGCCCACGAGGAGCGCGAGCCCGCCCAGCCCGGTGATCGACGCCGCCTGCAACGCCGATCGTACGGCGCCCGGGTTCGTACGCTCCCATCCGATCAGCAGGAACGAACTGATCGTCGTCAGCTCCCAGAACACGAACAGCCCAAGCATCGAGTCCGACAACGCCACGCCCAGCATCGCCGTCGCGAAGAGCCCGAGCATCGGCAGCAACCGCCCAATTTTCGCGGCGTCACCACGAAAATACGCGTGCGCATACGGCACGATCAGTGACCCGATGCCCGAGACCAGCAGCGCAAAGAAGAGCGCGAGCCGGTCCGAACGGAAGAAGAACTCGATGCCCAAATCCGGGATGTAGCCCCAGCCCACCGAGCCCGAATGCTCCGCGTCCCCCAGCAGCCCGAGGAGCGACACGAACGCGAAGAGCGGCCCCGAAGCCCCCACCGCGGTACGCAGGAGCGCCGCACGAGCCGGCAGCAAAAGAGTGACAAACCCCGCGAGCATCGGCGCGAAGATCGCGAGCAGCATGACCACGCGATCGCTCACGCCTGGGCGTCCTCCGGAGAGTCTTGATCGTCGCGCCCGTCACTCCGGGCGATGCCGAGCTTCATCAGGACCGGCCCCGTCAGTTCGTGGACCGCGATCACCGCGAGCATCAGCGTATAGAAACCCGCCGCCCAGGGCTGGTCGCTGAATTGAGTCTGGATGATCGCCGCCAGCGCGAGCGACACCCCGGCCTGCGGCACGAACGCCGTCCACAACCATCGCTTCACGCCCGGAGGGCTCCCCGTGATCGCGGTGCCCACCCGCGCGATGACCCACACCCCGATCGTCCGGAGCGCAATAAACCCGATCGCCGCGAACGCCACGTCATCGAGCGCACCGAGGTCCAGCTTGGCACCCGCGACCGAAAAGAACACGCAGTACACAGGGAGGCTGAGGCGATTCACCTCCGTGAACATCGCCTCCGCACGCTCGGAGTACACGTTCTCCATCAACACGCCCGCGACGAGAGCGACGATGAGTGCCTCCAGTCCCAACAGCCCACTCACGATCGCTATACCGAAGCAAGCGCACACGATGAGGACCGGCAGGTGCGCGTTCACCACGCGCAGGTACCAAGCCATACCGAGGCCAACAACAATCCCCGCAGCGATCGAGCCCGGCACCTTGCTCGCCAACGAAGCCGCGAGCGCCCCGCCCTCGATCGCCTCGCCACCGCCCACCATCGACGCCCCCAGCGTAATCATCACAGCGAACGTCACCACGAGCAGCAGGTCCTTGCAGACCGTGATCGCCAGCGCGGTCTGCACCATCGGCCCCTTGATCCCCGTCTCGTTCACGAGCGCGAGGATCACCGCCGGAGAATTCGCGATGATGATCGGTGCCGCCAGCATGCCGATCACCCAAACGCTCGTCATCCCCTCCTCGGTGCCGACCCCATCGAGCCCCCGGAGCAAGAGCGGGGCGACGAGCACGGTCGCCGCGCCCAGCCCCACCACCATCCCGATCGAAATCACAACCACCGACCGCAGCGAGCCCTTCAGTTCTGCGAATTTGAGCTCCGCGCCCGCCGTCAGGGCAATCAGCGCCACCGCGAGGTTGTTGACGAGTTCCAGCACGTCCTTCGACTCGGTCGTCACCAACCCGAGCAGACTCGGACCGACGAGAATCCCGAAACAGAGGTACCCCGTAATCGACGGCAAACCGAACCTTTTGAAGAGCACCCCCGCGAACCACGAGCCCAATAGCAGGAGCCCAACGTTCGCGCCCGCGTCGATGAGCGACTCCCTGGGCGGCGCATACGACTGACCCTGCGCGTCCGTGAGCAGGAGTTCCGCCGGGCCGCCTCCAGACGCGTCGGCAACCGTGAAATCGATCGACCACGTGTGCCCCGCCCAAGCAAGCCCGAGGACCCCCGCGATCGCGAGCACGATCAACAAAGTTCGCCGATCCATCACGGCGCCACCCCCTCAACGTCGTTCACGGACTTCGTGCGCTGGTCAGACCAACTCAGCACAACTGGAAGCACCGCGCACACGATGCCCGCGATCACAATGACCGCGAGCGTCCGCGCCATATAGCTCGAGGGCTCGATCAGCAGCGCACTCAGCGCCATCGCTAGCGCGACCGGGCTCTGACGCACCCCGGCGATCGACAAGGGCCCGCTCTCTGCCTCAGCGGGCGAGCCGCGTTGCAACACGATCGGCTTGAACACGAGACGCATACCAGCGAGCCCGCACCCGATCGCTACCTCGGGAACGCCGATACCCGGCGACAGCAAAATGCCCGCGAGCAACGCAACGAGCGTCGCGATGACCAAGTCTGCGCGCAGGATGAATCGCTCGAATTCTCGCACACCCTTCTCGCTCAAATTTGCAAGCACGATGCCCGTCATCGCCGCGACGGTCAGGGCGGGCACGCCCATCTGCCCGGCGAAGCCCGCGGCCATCGCCACCATGCCCAGAAAAATCGCGAGCTGCGCGTCGGCCTTCTTGCCCGCGATCCGCAACGCGAACCGCCCGATGACCGCGATCAGCACAGCCCCGCCAGCGCTCGCCGCCAGACGCAGCCCGCCGCGTATCGGATCGATCGAAACCGCCCCGTCCGCACCGCGCGTCGCGATCGAGAGCAACAGCCCGAAGACCAAGATCCATACCAGTGCGCTCAGCGTCCCCCCTGCGCGAACAGCCAGACGCGCTTGTTCATACTTCGCGGGTGTCTCGATGCCGACGAGCGAACGAGTCTCGAGCGCCCAACCCGCCGAAGCGCACGCCAAGATCGAGGCCCCCCACCACACGCCGCCCCAGTCCCAGCGGTCCAGCCACGCCCACACCCCCAGCGTCGCGGCGGTCCCAAAGACGAGCCCCACCAGCAGAGCATCGAGCGACACCACGCGCCAGATCCAGCGAGGCAGGCCTTGCAACACCTCGCGCCGTGCCTGCAGCCCGAGCATGAGGCCCACCCAACCCATCGCCGCTTGCAATGCAGGCGTGAGTTGCTCCTGCATGTTCTCAGCTCCGACCAAACCAAAGACACCAGGACCCAGCAGCACACCGACCACGACCGCCAGCCAGCCGCCGCTGATCAGCACCACCATCGGGCGGCTCCGGCGCAGCCGGTGCGTAGAGCGACTCGTCGCGAACAACGCGATACCCAGCAGCAGCGCAACGACACCCAAGAGGCGCAGATCACTGATGGATGCGCCTCCCGCAGAAGCTCCGAGCGTGCTGAACACGGTCTCACTCATTGAATGTGATTACCCACGCATCCCGGTCACGCGCTCGATGGGGACGGTGAAAGCCAGCGGACGCTGGTCCGCCTTGAATTCACTCTCGACGAGATCGAAAGCGCGATCGGCCATGAACCGCTGGGTGGCAGAAAAGATGATCTTCGTACCGGTGTTATCAGGGAGCATCGAGGCGAGCCCTCCGAAGACGGGCATCTCCTCGCGTAGCAACGCCATGAGGCCCTTGGACTCGATCACGGTGCCCGCGAGACCGATGTCGAGCAGCCCGGTCAGGACGTCATCGAACGCCGCCGCCGAACCGACGATCATGATCAGCAGCACCCGCTCCTGGGCACGCTCAACAACATCGGCGCCCGCGTCGGGCGTCTGTGGGTCTTCAGCCATGCGCACGGTCCTCGTCGATCAACGCGGCGTGCAACGTCTCTGCGTCGCTCGCCTGGCGGAACTTGTCCAAGGCCCCCACGCCCCTGCACACCCGCGCCAGCCGCGCAAGCAGCTGAACGTGCTGGAAGGGCTCGGAGGCTGACCCGATCATCGCGAAGGCGAGATCCACAGCCGGGTGCTCCCCAGGGCGGAAATCCACCGCGGGGCGCACCGCCGCCGCGACGAGCACGGTCTCCTCCACCCCGTCCAGCATCGCGTGCGGGAAGGCGACCCCTTCCGGGGTAGACGTCGGGTACCGCTTCTCGCGCTCAATGAGCGCCTTGAAGAGCTCGTCCTCCGTCCGGTCGGGTAGGCCAGACGCCGCGACGCGAGCCAACCCGCGCAGCACATCGTCCCGCTCCGTCGCGTCCGTCAAGACCACCACTCGTTCTGGCGTTAGCAGCGGCTCGATCCGCATCCCCGTCCTTTCGTTGGAAGCGAGCCGGCATCGTACCGTCAACACCCCCCTACACGCACGCGCCACGGACATTTGTGGATCGTTCTTGGTGAATCCACCGATCCGGGTCACACTGTGAAGGGCACCCTGAAAGGGTCGTCCGCCGAATCCCAATCAATGGGCAAGAAGGAGGTGCGGCATGGCTGAGTTCGCCGATTTCATGTCAGAGCACGGGATGTTTGTGATCGGAGGCATCATCGCGGTCGTCGCGATCGTGACATCCTCGGTCTGCGCGATCGTCAAGACGAAGTCCCGCGAACGATCCCGTCGAGAGATCGCCGCCTACATCGCCGAGGGCTCGATGACCCCCGAGCAGGGCGAGCGGCTCATGAAAGCGATCCCCGATGACGACTAACCAGCACACCAGCCCGGAGCCCACGCCATGAGGAACGAGAACCTTCAAGGCCTCTTCGACCTCATGGAAAACGAGCCGGCGCTCGCCTTTTTCACCATCGCCACCGTGCTCCTCGTGGGCGGCATCGTTCTCGTGACCGCGTTCACGAGCGTGCGCAAGATCGTTGTCTCCAAATCGGTCGAGAAATCCCGGCGTGAGATCGCGGCATACGTCGCCGAGGGCTCGATCGATCCAGATGACGCCGAACGCTTACTCAGCGCAAACCCGCACAAGATCGCCAAGCCTCACGCCAGATCCTGAGCTTCAGGCGAGCACATCCACAGCGTTGCCTCGCACCGGCTGGGCGGTCACCGGTTTCGGCAGGCCGCCATTGTATGTGTACGAGATCGTGTGCCCCGCGGACGGTGCATCGCCCAGACGCTGCCACCCAAGATCCGTCCCGCCGGTCCGCGGACCCGCGCCGATGCGACCCGCGATCCCGCCCGCCGACTCCCGCGGCTCCAGCGCGTTCACCACCGAAGCCCTCGTCGCCACCAGATCGCGTTTCGCAGCCGCCTCGCGGATGCCCCGGACGCCCGAACGCTCGGCATCACGCCTGAACGCGGTCGTCTTGCGGAGGTAGTCGGCATACGAGATGGTCGCGGGTTCGAGGCGCACGATCGAAGAGTGCAGAACCCGTGCCGCGACCCTCATGCCGATAATCTGCCCTCCCAACGCATCGGACGACACCCGTCATCGCTCCGCATGTTGCCGCCACGCCTCACGCGTCCCCCGACCACCACACCCATGCTGCCCACCGACCGACTCGAATACGACCTGCCCGAACGCCTCATTGCGACGCACCCATCCGAGCCGCGTGACGCGAGCAGGATGATGGTCGTGTCACGGACGGACCCGGACCGCGTCGAGCACCGCTCGTTCCGCGACCTGCCGGCGTTCCTGGCCCCCACCGACGTGCTCGTGCGCAACCGCAGCGCCGTGCTCCCCGCACGGATCGCCGGCAGACGCACCGACTCGGGCGGTCGCATCGAGGGTCTCTTCCTCGAAGAACGGAACCCCGGCGAGTGGAACGTGATGCTCCGCTCCAACGGGAAGCTGCGCGAGGGCCAGCGCATCGCGCTGCACCACCCCGAGGACCACGCCCTCACTGGCCCCACGTTCACCATCTCCGGGCGGGGCGACGCCGGTTGGATCATCCGACTCGAATCCGACGCCAGCGCCGCCGAGGTCCTCGACCGCGTCGGTGCCACCCCCCTGCCCCCGTACATCCTGAGCGCCCGCCGCTCTGCGAACGACCTGACGCCCGATCAACGCGATCGCGCCGATTACCAAACCGTCTACGCTGACGAGTCCGACCGAACCTCGGTCGCCGCCCCGACCGCCGGGCTCCATTTCACACCAGAGCTCATCCGCCAGATCGATGCGCTGGGCGTCCAGAGCGCCGACGTGCTGCTCCGCGTCGGCGCCGGCACCTTCGCTCCCGTCACCTCGAACACCGTGGAGGACCACCCGATCCACAGCGAGCGCATCAGCGTGCCCGCGCGCACGATCGACGCCATCGCGCACGCTCGAGCGCAAGGCGGCCGCAGCGTCGTCGTAGGCACAACCACGGTCCGTGCGCTCGAATCGCTCCCTCCGGGTGCGGATCGGTACGAAGGCCCCACCGAGCTGCTCATCACGCCCGGATTCGACTTTCAGCACACCGATGCCCTGGTCACCAATTTCCACCTCCCACGCTCCACCCTTCTCGCGATGGTCGGCGCCTTCCTCGACGACGGTGATCCGGTAGGACGCCTCATCCGCTACTACAAGACCGCCATCGACAACCAGTACCGTTTCTACTCCTTCGGCGACGCGATGCTCATCCTCCCCTAGCCGCCCAGACGATCCGCTCGGGTACCATCGCGCGAGGCGAGAGCCGCCCACACGAGGAACCGCTGTGCTGCTGGAAGAACTCATCCGGGATACGCCCTGCACCCTCCGCTCGGGGGATGCGAAGGGTGTGCGCATCACAGACGTGGTCGAAGACTCGCGCACCGCCGTCCCGGGCAGCCTCTTTATCGCACGCCGGGGCACGTTCCTGGACGGTGCCGCGTTCGTGGAAGACGCTATCCGTCGCGGCGCCGAGGCCGTTCTCGTCGGGCCCGGCACCGCACTCGAACGAGTCCCTCCATCCATCCCGGTTGTGGAGACAGATCGTCCCGCCACAGTCGGGGCGATGCTCGCCGAGCGTTTCTTCGGCAATCCATCGTCCGATCTCTTCGTGGTCGGCGTCACCGGTACCAACGGGAAGACAACCGTCACCAGCCTGGCGCAAACGATGCTCAACGCCGCTGGAGTCAAAACGGGCTTGGTCGGCACGGTCACGATCGACGACGGTCGGGACGTCGGAGCGGCGACGCTAACCACCCCGCCCGCGAGCGAGCTCTCGCGCAGCTTCGCGACGATGCGTGAACACGCGTGCCGCGCGGTGATGCTTGAGTGCTCGAGCCACGCCTTGGACCAGGGACGGTGCGACGGGCTCTCGTTCGATCTCGCGGTCTTCCTCAACCTCTCGGGTGACCACCTCGACTACCACGCGGACCTTGACGACTACGCACGCGCCAAGGCGCACCTCTTCGAAGTCGTCGGCGCGGGCGGGGCGATCGTCAACGCCGACGATCCCTACGCCGCGCGGATGATCGACGCCTACCACGGCTCCGACATCCTCCGATTCGCACCCGCCCGCAGCACGACCAACGCCGACGCGCACGTGCACATCCACGACGCAAGCCTCACGTCACAAAGACTTGAGTTGCACGGCCCCTGGGGCTTCTGCTCCGGCACGCTCCACGCCCCCGGCGCACACAACGCGACCAATGCCCTCGTGAGCGCGTGCATCGCCCACCGAGCGGGGCTCGACGCCGACGAGATCGGGGCCGCTCTGGATAATGCTCGGATGCCGCCGGGCCGGCTGCAGCGCATCGCCTCGGGCGCCAAGGACGAGCCCTGCGTCTTCATCGACTTCGCCCACACCGACGACGCGCTCGCGACCACGCTCCGATCCGTCCGTCAGTCGATGACCGAGGGGGCCAGGCTCATCGTCCTCTTCGGTTGTGGCGGTAATCGTGATGCCTCCAAGCGCCCGCGCATGGGGCACGCCGCGTGCGCACACGCCGACGCGGTCGTGCTCACCTCCGACAACCCGAGGACCGAATCGCCCAGCCGCATCATCGAAGACGTGCTGGAAGGGATCACCCCCGAGGACCGGACGCGCGTTGAGGTACACGCGGACCGCGCGATCGCGATTGGGGTCGCGATCGCGTTGGCGGGGCCGCACGATGTTGTGGTGATCGCGGGCAAGGGGCACGAGCGCGAACAGCTGATCCCAGACGGTGCCGGCGGCATCGAACGCCGCCCCTTCGACGACGCGGCCCACGCCCTTGAAGCACTGCGCCGTCGTTCGATGCGGGTGGGCTCGTGATCAGCTGGACGCCATCGCGCATCGCACGCGTGCTCGATGCCCGCATCGTTCAGCAGGGCCACCAAGGGCCGGTGGCCGGCGTCGCGACCGACACACGCCTGGATATGCCCGGTGCGGTGTTCTTCGCCCTCCGTGGCGACAATTTCGACGCCCACCGGTTTCTCGCGGACGCGATCGAGCGCGGCACCACGCTACTCGTCATCGATGACGAGTCCTCGCTCACCATCAGCACGCTGGAACGGGCCGCAGAACGCGACGTGGGCGTGCTGCTCGTCAACAACGTTGCTGACGCGCTCGGGCGTCTCGCCTCGGCGTACCGGGACGCCCTCGGTGGGAGCGTCGTCGCGGTGACGGGCTCGAACGGGAAGACCACGACCGTGCGCATGATCGATGCGGTGCTCCGAACGTCGTTCAAGGGCACGCGGAGCCAGAAGAGCTTCAACAACCACATCGGTGTGCCGCTGACGGTCCTTGGCGCGAGCGAGGATGGCGGCTACCTCGTCAGCGAGGTCGGCATGAACGCCCCCGGGGAGATCGCACCGCTGAGCGCGATCCTGCGCCCGGACCTCGCGGTCATCACGAACATCGGACACGCCCACATCGAGGCGCTCGGTTCACGCGAAGGCATCGCCCACGAGAAGACGCGTCTGCTGACGCACCTGCGACCCGAGGGCACCGCCTTCCTGAACGCCGACGGCGGGTTCGTCCATAACGCCGCGGGCGCCGATGACCGGTTCCGCTGGTACGGGCGCGAGGAAACGGCGGGGCTGGTCGTCACCGAGGCACGCTCCGATGCCCAAGGGGTCTCGTTCGCGCTGAGCGATGGCACAACGTGGCGTGTCCCCATCCCCGGAGATCACAACGCGCTCAACGCGACGGCTGCCATCATGCTCGGACGCTCGTTCGGGCTTGACGACGAGTCGATCCAGCGTGGCCTGGGACTGGTTGAACCCCCACCGATGCGATTCGAGCCCGTCGAAGCGGGCGGTATCCGGTTCTTCAACGACGCGTACAACGCGAGCCCCGAGTCGGTGCAAGCCGCGCTGGCGACCTTCGCATCACTGACGAGCGGGCGGGGTCGGCGCGTGCTGGTCTTGGGCGACATGCTCGAGCAGGGAGAGCGCGCGCCGCGCCTTCACGCCGAGGCGCTCGATCGTGCTCGAGCGCTTGAGCCCGATCTGCTGATCACGTTCGGCCCCGCGTACGAGGCGTGCCTCCAGAGTGAGACCTCGTTCACGACGGCCGATGACCGCTCGCTTGAGCGGGCGGTGGGGCTGCTGCGACAGGGCGACACGGTCCTCCTGAAGGGCTCACGAGGCCTCGGACTGGAGCGCTTGATCGCGATCGTCCGATCTCTTCAGTCAGGCGCCCCATGATTGTTTGGCTACTCGACGTACTGAAGGACTGGCTCACGGCTCAGGAGCTGTTCCCTTTCGTGCGCGTCTTCGAGCAGCTCGAATTCCGAGCCTTCTGCGCCGGATTCTTCGCCTTCCTCCTCGTTCTGGGCCTCGGGCCCCGCACGATCCGCTGGCTCAAAGAGCGGAAGATCGGCGACGCCGCGAAGTTCGACGTCGCCGCCCTCGACGAAGCCATGGCCTCGAAGCAGAACACCCCCACCATGGGCGGTGTACTGATCGCGGGGGCGATCCTCGTCTGCACCCTGCTCTTCGCCGACCTCGGGAACCGCTACGTCCAGCTCGGCGCGGTGGTGCTGCTCTGGCACGCGGCGGTCGGGGGCGTTGACGACTGGCTGAAGCTCACCGCCGCATCACGCGAGTCCGGCTCCCGCCAGGGGCTGTACGCATGGGAGAAGCTCGCTTTTCAACTCGGCGTGGGCCTGCTGATCGGCTATTTCGCGTTCGATGCCGGGTTCGGTGTCGAGGGCGAACGCACCATGTCGCACGCGCTGAACCTGCCCTTCCAGCGGAGTTACGTGCCGCCGAACTTCGAACCCAGCACGAGCGTGATCGACCTCCCCATGATCGCGTACATGGTGATCATGACGCTGATGATGGCGGGCATGTCCAACGCGGTGAACATCACCGACGGCATGGACGGCCTCGCCTCGGGCATCTCCGCTGCGGTCGGCGTCGGCATCCTGGTGCTCGTCTTCATCGGCGGAGACGAGCAGACGGCACGCAACCTGCTCGTGCCCTTCGTCGCGACGTCGGGAGAACTCGCGATCACCGTCAGCGCGATGGTGGGCGCGGTGCTCGGGTTCCTGTGGTTCAACAGTTCCCCCGCCTCCGTGTTCATGGGCGACACGGGCTCGCTCTGCCTGGGCGGCATCATCGGCTACTCCGCGACGGTGCTCCGTCAGGAGGCGGTCGTGCTGCTGATGGCCGGCATCTTCATCATCGAGATCGGGAGCGTGGTGATCCAGGTCGGGTACTTCAAGGCGACCAAGGGCAAGCGCGTCTTCCGGTGCGCGCCGTACCACTGGCACCTGCGCATGGGCGGCTGGCAGGAGCAGAAGATCGTGTCGAGGTTCTGGGTGCTCTCGATCCTGCTCGTCGCGATCGGTCTCGCGACGATCAAGCTCCGCTAGCACCTGGCCCGCTCAGTTGTGCGCGCCGGTGACCTTCGCCACCTCGTCAGCGACCGTCTCGTTCGCGCACCACACGGTGAGCCCGCCCGAGTGTCGAACGTCCATGAGAAACGGCGTATCGATCGAGACGAGGGTGAGGTCGTGGTCGTCGGTCTCGCCGTGCTCCATCACCGCGCTGATGATCTTCGCGAGCACGTCGTACTCCGAAGGGCGGAACAGGAGCACGTCACGCCCGTTCATGTGCATGGAGGCCTCGGCCTCGAACTCGTTCCACTCTTCGACGGTCGCCAGGTCGAACGCCGCGAGATCCAGCACCGCGCGCCAGTTGGCAACCGGGATGACGCCCACCTCGCTCAGGCGCATCCGATGCAGCACGCCATCGACGCACGCCGGCAGGGCGGCTTTGTCCCGAGCGACCGTCCGAAGGTGCTCGGCACCCTTATCGCGCGGTGCCGGTCCGCCGAAGACAACGCGGGAGGGCGACCCCTCGGGCATCTCCAGCGAGAACGTGACGCGTTCCCCCTCCTCGTGCTCCTGGAGCAGCACTTGCGGGAATCGTTCGCGGGCTTCGGTGTACGGCAGGTATTCCATGGATGGTCGAGTACGGTCGTGGGGTGAGGGTGTGGTGGAGGCTCCAGAGCGCGTACCATCCCCGACAACGCCCCGCGCTGCAAGCGGCTTGTTCGCGGGGCCGATCCGATGGAGATGCAGGCATGACGCAGACAGGCGTGGACCAACCCGGACAGCAGCACCTCCGCACGGTGCTCTTCGTGTGTACCGGCAACACCTGCCGCAGCCCGATGGCCCAGGCGATCGCGGAATCGATGCTCCGCGACTCGGGCGAGGACGGCACGTTTTTCGTCGCGTCCGCGGGTATCGCCGCCGGCTCGGGCTCCCCCGCGGCGCTCGAGGCCTCCGACGCTCTGCACGAGCTGGGCATCCCGGTCCCCGAGCATCGTTCGACCCCGCTCTCCGTCGCGATGGTCGAACGGGCCGAGGTTGTCTACGGGCTGACCGAGTCCCACGTCCGCGCCATCCGATCGATGGCCCCAGAATCGGCCCACAAGGTGTACCTCCTCGATCCCTCGGGCGAGGACGTGCCGGACCCCATCGGCTTCGGGCTGGATGTCTACGTGGAGACCGCCCGCCGCCTCCAAACGCTTGTTGCTCAGCGCCTCCGGTCGCTCGGTGCCAAGCTCAACGCGGGAGCCTCGACATGAGCATCGCCATCGGTGCCGATCATCGCGGCGCCAGCGCCGCGAAGTACCTCGCGGACCGTCTCGGCGCGCAGGGCGTAGAGGTCACCCTCGTGGTGTCCAACGACGGCGCCCCTCGGGACTACCCGGACGTCGCCTACGAGGTCGCACGCGCCGTCGCGTCGGGCGAGCACGAGGAGGCGGTGCTGATCTGCGCCACGGGCCTCGGCATGGCCATCGCCGCCAACAAACTGCCGGGTATCCGGGCGGCGGTCGTACACGACGAACTGACCGCTGAACTCTCCAAGTCCCACAACCACGCAAACATCGTCTGCATGTCCGCCGATCTCCTCGGCGAACGCCTCATGGAGAAGATCGTCGAGATCTGGCGCAGGACCGAACGAGGCACGGGGCGTCATGAACGACGCGTCGCGAAGATCAGCGCCATCGAATCGGGGCAGGACCCTCGCGGGGCCTCGGCGGCGATCGAGCCCAAGTCGGGCGCGGGCGAGTACGCTTCGGCTCCTGCGCGGTCCCCCGAATCGGAGTGATCGCGTCACGCATGCGGATTCGATTATGCTGAACGCATGGTCGAAACCGACAAGCCGCAGGCGCAGTCCAACGGGCTCGGAGTCGCTGGTTTTGTCGTGTCGCTGGTCGGTCTGTGCCCGACCTGTGCGCTGATCCCCGCGGTCGGTCTCACACTCAGCCTGTTCGGATTGAGAAAACGCCCGCGAGGATTCGCGATCGCGGGAGTCGTCATCGGAGCATTCGGCCTCTGTGTCACCTTGCTGATCTATGCGATGGTGTATGCGTTACTCAGCGGAGCGACCAGCCCAGAGTTCGAAGTCAAAATCGAGTTCATGTTGATCCAAGCCAAGCTGTCCGAGCAGACCAGCAAAGCGGGCTCGCTGCCCAAATCGCTCGGCTCTCTTGGGCTGCCCTCGTCGTTCATCGAGGACCCGTGGGACAATCCCTACGTGTACGCCGTCGATCCGAGCGGCACGTCGTTCACGCTCTCCTCCAGCGGGCCCGACGGCATCCCTGGCAACTCGGACGACCTCACGAACTGACCTTCTCTGCCGATCTGGCAGTCTTCGACCCCACCAACACCCCCCACGGCGTGCGATCCGCCCCGATGCACGCCCGATCTGCCGATCGCGCTGGCACGCTTGTTGCATTTCTGCTTCACGTCGCCCCTGGGCGGCCTACCACGACATCAGCAAGGGAGCATCCATATGTCCAAGATCATCGGAATCGACCTCGGCACGACCAACTCTGTCGTCGCCGTCATGGAGGGCGGCTCGCCCAAGGTCCTCATCAACGCGCAGGGCAACCGCACCACCCCGTCGGTCATCGGTTTCACCGACAAAGGCGAGCGCCTCATCGGCCAACCCGCCAAGCACCAGCAGGTCACCAACCCCAAGAACACGGTCTACTCGATCAAGCGGTTCATGGGACGGCGCCACGAGGAGGTCCGCGACGCCGAACGCCGCGTGCCTTACGAGCTCACGGGCGCGCCCGGCGACCTCGTCAAGGTGAAGGTGCGTGACCAGGAGTTCACGCCGCCGCAGATCAGCGCGATGCTGCTGGGTGAGCTCAAGAAAGTCGCGGAGGACTACCTGGGCGAGAAGGTGACCGAGGCGGTCATCACGGTGCCCGCGTACTTCAACGACTCGCAGCGCCAGGCGACCAAGGATGCTGGCGAGATCGCGGGCCTCGAGGTCAAGCGCATCATCAACGAACCCACCGCCGCCGCTCTGGCCTACGGCCTCGAGAAGAAGACCAACGAGAAGATCGTCGTCTTCGACTTTGGTGGCGGCACGTTCGACATCTCCATCCTCGACGTCGGCGACGGCGTCTTCGAGGTGCTCTCGACCAACGGCGACACCTCGCTGGGCGGTGACGACATCGACGAAGTGATGATCGACCACATCGCCGAGGACTTTCGCCAGAAGGAGGGCGTCGATATCCGCAACGACGCGATGGCCCTCCAGCGCCTGAAGGAGGCGGGGCAGAAGGCCAAGGAAGAGCTGTCGAGCTCGCAGGAGACGACGATCAACCTGCCCTTTATCACCGCCGACCAGTCGGGCCCCAAGCACCTGGCGATGACCATCACACGCTCGAAGTTCGAGCAGCTCATCGAGCCCATCCTCAAGCGGCTCAAGGACCCCTGCCTCGCGGCCCTCAAGGACGCGAAGCTGGACGCCTCGAAGATCGATGAGGTCGTCCTTGTCGGTGGCTCCACACGCATCCCCGCGGTGCAGAAGCTCTCGACGGACATCTTCGGCAAAGAGCCCAACAAGTCCATCAACCCCGACGAGGTCGTCGCGCTCGGCGCTGCGATCCAGGGCGGTGTCCTCCGGGGCGACGTCAAGGACGTGCTCCTGCTCGACGTCACCCCCCTCTCGCTTGGCGTCGAGACGCTGGGCGGCGTGATGACCGTGCTCATCCCGCGCAACACCACGATCCCGCACTCCAAGAAGGAGACCTTCTCCACCGCGGCGGACAACCAGCCGTCGGTCGAGATCAAGGTGATGCAGGGCGAGCGCGAGTTCGCGTCGGACAACCGCATGCTCGGCAACTTCCAGCTCGAGAACATCCCCCCCTCCCCGCGCGGCATGCCCCAGATCGAGGTGGAATTCGCCATCGATGCCAACGGCATCCTCAACGTCTCCGCGACCGACAAGGGCACCAACAAGACGCAGAACATCACGATCTCAGGCTCGTCGGGCCTCTCCGATGAGGAGATCGAGAAGATGAAGCAGGACGCCGAGGCCCACGCGGGCGAGGACAAGAAGCGTCGGGAGTTCGTCGAACTCAAGAACAAGGCCGACGGCATGGTCTTCCAGACCCGCAAGAGCCTCGAGGAGTACGGCGAGAAGGTCGGAGCGGACGTCCGTTCCAACATCGAGTCGGCCATCTCTTCCGTCGAAGACAAGCTCAAGAGCGACGACCCCGACGCCCTGAAGCGCGCCCTGGAAGAGCTCGAGAAGTCTTCGCAGGAACTCGGCAAGGTCATCTATGAAGCCGAGGCCGCCAAGCAGCAGGCCGCCGCGGATGAATCCGGTGCCGGTTCGGACGACGGCGCCTCTGCGCCCGAAGACGACGACGTCGTGGACGCCGAGTTCAAGGTGAAGGACGACTGACCTTTCGGTTCTGTGCCTCCGCGGGTACTATCGACCCCTCTGACTCGGGCGTCCTCCCCCTCTCTGGACGCCCGTAGTTCCTCCAGGCGGTCGGCGGCGACACATCGCCGTCGACCGTCTTTCCGGTTTTGCCCCCGCGTTATCCGATGCCCACCACCTACCGAATCTTCCGCCGTCGCCCCGCGCTGCTCTGCGCCGCGATGATGCTCGCGCTCGTCCCCGCGGCGTTGGCAGCGCAGGGAGAGCCGTTCGATGGTACGACGACCGGCGTCTCGTACACCCCGATCATCACCTACTTCCTCCTGGCGATGAGCGTCTCCTTCGTCTGCTCCCTGCTCGAAGCAACGATCCTGTCTATCGGACCCGCACGCGTCGAGATGCTCGCGGCGGAGGGTAAACGCGCGGGCCGCATCCTGCGTGACCTGAAGGCACGCGTGGACCGCCCGCTCATCGCGATCCTCACCACCAACACCATCGCCAACATGCTCGGCGCAGCGGGTGTCGGTGCCGAGGCGCAGCGCATCGGTGAGGCCAACGGCTGGAACCCGGGGCTCGTCGTGGTGATCTCGGCCACCCTGCTCACGTTCCTGATCCTCGTTTTCTCCGAGATCGTGCCCAAGTCGGTCGGCGCGGCGCACGCCAAGCGTCTCGCTGTGCCCGCCGCCTACACGCTGATGGTGCTCGTCAAGCTGCTGTGGCCCGTGGTGATCGCGCTGGAGGGCGTGCCAAAACTGATCACCGGCGCCACCGACAATACGGCGATCACGCGCGAAGAATTCGCGGTGCTCGCGGCGCTCGGGCACAAGGCGGGCACGCTCAAGCAGCGCGAGGGCGAGGTCATCGCCAACCTTTTCGCGCTGGACTCCGTTCGAGCGAAGGACGTGATGACGCCGCGGGTCGCGATGTTCTCGCTCGACCGGTCCATGACCGCGCAGGAAGTCCTCGACAAGCACCGGCGTTTGCAGTTCTCTCGCATCCCCATCCATGACGGCGATCCCGACACCGTCACCGGCATGGTGCTCCGCTACCGCCTCTTCGAGGTGTGCGTGCGCGGGAAGGGCCACCAGACACTCGCGGAGCTGCGTGAACCGATCCATGCCGTCCCCAAAACCGCGACGCTCGGCGTTCTGCTCGACGACTTCCTTCATCGCGGAGCCCACATCTTCCTCGTCGTAGACGAGTACGGCGGTACCTCCGGCATTGTCACGCTCGAAGACATCGTCGAGACGCTGTTGGGCGTCGAGATCGTGGACGAGTCGGACCCCGTCGCCAACCTCCGCCGACTCGCCCGCGAGCGGATGGAAGAGAAGATGCGTCTCCGCGCCGCCAAAGAGAACACCGAGCCCTAAGCGGTGCGATCGCGTACCTCGAGCCCGCCCGACTCGTCCTCGATGATCACGCGGTCCGCCTGATCCAGGAAGAGCCCGTGCCCGATGACGCCGACCGTCTCCATGAGACGTTGGCGCGTATCACCCGGTGACAGAGCATCGGTGAGGGGGCAGTCGAGGATGGGGTTGCCGTTGTCGGTGATCACCAGCGCCCCGCCCTCGTCCCGTCGCCATTCCCCGGAGACGCCTTTGCGTTCGAGCGTCGCGCGGACGAGCGAGGACGCGGATCGCAGCACCTCCACCGGCACCGGCACCCGTTCGCCCAGTCGCGCGACCAGTTTCGAGCGCTGCATCAGGTAGACGCACCGCGCAGAGGCGTGGGCAACGATCATCTCCCGCGTCATCGCGCCGCCCTGCCCCTTGATCATCGCGAGGCCCGGGTCGAGCTCATCGACCCCATCGAGCAGCACGTCGATCCGCGAGGCCTCGTCGAGCGCGATCACGCGGATGCCCACCTCCCGGGCAAGGGTCGCGCTCGCCTCGCTCGTCGGGACACCCGCGATCTCGAACCCCTCCCGCTTCGCCCGGGCTCCGATCGCCAGTATGGCACGGCTCGCCGCCCGCCCCGTGCCCAGCCCCACGGTGTCGCCCGGGTGTACTTCTGCCGCCGCCGCCTGAGCCAGTCGATCGATTGAGTCCATATCCGGACGGTACCGCGCTTCGATTCGATGCGAGGGGTGCTTTGTGCCGATGCAGGCAGCCGCGAGATACCCGAAGGAGCCCATGGCTGGTCGATTGGCGTTGGTGGCGTTGTGCATAGCGGGAGTTATCCCATGCGCGGTCGCTTCGTCCAACGGGGCCGACACCCAGCCAGGAGAGCGTGTGTCGGTCAACGACCCCCGGGCCATCGGTTCCTTCGTCTTCATCCGCCTGGAGAACGACGACGTGGTCCGAGGCACCATCGTTCGCGTCGAGAGGGGTGTCCTCACCCTGCAGCACGAGGTGCTCGGGGACATCGAGATCCCGACCAACCGCATCCTCTCCGCGCAGCGCGTCTCAGAGGAGAAGCTCCCCGCCCCCGGGGCCACGCCCACACCGCCGGTGCAACCGCCCGTCGAGCAGATCCCCGAGGTGGGTCCGCCTGTCGAGCCGGAGACACCACTCGAACCCGTGATCGAGGAGCCCGAGGCCGTGTGGGCGAGCCGTGTCGAGTTGGGGCTCAACGGCTCCCAGGGCAACAGCGAGCGCCTCAACGGGCAACTCGCCTTCCGCACCACGCGGGTCACCGAGGGCACGCGTCTCTCGATCGATGCCAACTGGCGGGTCAACACCAACCGTGGCCAGCGCACCGCCAACCGCCTTACGCTCAACGCCCGTCAGGACTGGAACCTCCCCGAGTCCCAGTGGACGCTCTTCCTGCAGAGCGGTTCCGAGTTCGACGAGTTCCGCGAGTTCGATGCCCGTGTGTCAGCCGGTGCCGGGTTCAGCTACCGGTTCATCGAAGACGAAGACACCAAGCTCAGCGCCCGCATCGGCGTCGGCTTCTCGCGCGACTTCGGCGGGCCCGACGAGAACTCGGTCCCCGAACTCATCACCGGTGTGGACTTCTCCCATCGGCTCACCGACCGCCAGCGCATCGTCGTCTCGGGCGAGCTCTTCCCCGACCTCACGGAGACGGGTGAGTACCGCTCGGTCTCCAACGCCCGCTGGGAGTACCGCCTCGACACCGAGCAAGACCTCTCGCTCTCCATCGGCGTGGAGCACCGCTACGACACGCAGGCGACGAGCGAATTCCGGACCGATGTGGACTACTTCGTACGCCTCGTCCTCGGTTTCTGAACCCTCACACCCGACCGACCACGAAGCAGACGTAGCTCTCTTCCAGAGTCTCTGGCCACACAGCATCATCCCGCTCCGCGTCGGTGCTTACCGGGCTCGTGATCAGCGCGCCGTCGCCGTCTTCCGCCCCGCCCATTGCGCTGTGGACCTCGGTCGAAGCGAAGCCCGCCTCCAGCATCGCGTCGCGCACCTCGGGCACGCTCCACAACCGCCAGTCGTAGCCGAACGCGTGCTCGAGCCGCCGCCCATCGGGGAGCGTGAAGTGGATCGCGTTCCGCACGCGCCCGGTGAGCGGGTTGGCGTCGAGCTGCTCCCACTCATACAGCAGCGTGCCGACGCCCGTCTCGATCTCGCACGCGCTGATACCCGGCGCGTGGGCGTTCTCTCCGCCGTAGAGGTCGATGACCAGCACGCCACCCGCCCGAAGGCGGTAGAGCGCGTGCCGGAAGTAGGTGACGAGCCGCTCACGCTCGTGCAGCTCGCAGACGCCGAAGTTCAACGCCGCGATGACGTCCGGCGTGCCCCGCGCCTCGAGCACGTTGGCGTTGCAGATCTCGAGCCGGTCCACGCCGTCGCGCCCCTGCTGTTCCACGAGCCGTTGCACGCAGTGATCCAGCGGCTCGGGGTCGAAGTCCGTCGCGATAGCCGTGCGGTCCGACCCCATCGCGAGCCACGCGCGGCAGATCGACGCCGGCCCCGCGAAGTCCTCCGCGAGGCAGCGCGGCTCGGCGCCGTGGAGCGCGTCGAGGAACCTCGCCTCCCGCTCAGGGTCCTGCACCGCGAGCTCGTACAAGTCGTACCGATTGTCGGTGAGCGTCACGCGATCAGCCGCGCACGATCGAGGCGATGAGCGCGTCCCACTCCGCGGCCGCCTCGTCCTCGCGGTCCGCCTCCACGGTCAGCCGTAGCTGGATCGGTGTCGAAGCACCCTCGACGATGGCCCCGAAGAAGGTGGTCCCCGATTGCGCGGGCGAGTCGCCCTGCATGGTCATGCCCTGGTACGTGCCGGTCATGCGAACAGTGTGGATAACGATCCCGTCCTTTCGGACTACATCACGGACCGCGGGGCTGGTGGGGTTGCCAACCTGCCCAATCCAACGGTTGATGTTGGCGTCGATGCCACCGCCGATGCCCGTGAAGAGTACGAACTGGCCCGACTCGCCGACGCCGTACTGGGCGGCGCGATACGGTTTCGTAATTTCCTGAATGTTCCACGACTCTGGAACGGCCATCGTCAGTCCGCCGACTTCGATGGTCGAGCCTGTCGTGACCGCCGGGGACGGATCGGGCGTCACGATCGGTGCAGGTTGAGCGGGCTGGGGGCGCAACTCGTCCGGACGCCCTGCGGGAACGGCCGCTGACTGCGCGTTCTCCTGCGCCGCCTGCTGCTCGATCTGGTCGATCGCGCCGGTCGGTGCGGGGGCTTCGTCGGAGCCGCAACCTGCGATGAGTGCGGCGGTGAGGGCAAGGGCGGTGGTCATGCGTGCGGTCATCTGCGATGCTGCCTTCCTGTGAGCGTGGAACCGATCAGTATTGACGATCCGAGCAATCCGCGTCTGGACATGTTCCGAGACGTGCGGGAACGCGATCTTGTGGGGCGCGAGGGACGTTTCGTCGCCGAGGGCCGATTGGTCGTCTCGGCATTGTTGACCGGTACCCGCTTCCGGGCGCGGAGTGTTCTCGTGTCTCCGTCCGCATTCGAATCGATCCGGCAAGACCTCGAAGCCGCGGAGCAGATCCCCGATGTGTACGTCGCGAGCGTCGAAACGATGAGCAGCGTCGCGGGTTTCCCAATCCACCGGGGCTGTCTTGCGATCGGCGAACGCCTGGGTGACCTACGCATCCAGGACCTGATCGCACCGGCGGGCCAACCCAGCCTGCTCGTGGTCCTCGAAGACCTCGCGAACCACGACAATGTCGGCTCGGTTTTCCGCAACGCCGCCGCCTTCGGTGCCTCGGGCGTGCTGCTCTCGCCCCGCTGCTGCGACCCTCTGTACCGAAAGGCGATCCGCGTCTCGATGGCCTCCGCCCTCCGCGTGCCCTTCGCCCGCGCCGGGGCGTGGCCCAACGAGTTGGGCCTCCTCCGAGACCACGCCTACACCACCGTCGCGCTGGTCACGGACCGCGATGCGATCCCGATCGCCGACCACGCCCCCGACGCGGGGGCTCGCGTCGCCCTGCTCATCGGGGCGGAGGGCCCGGGGCTCGACGGGCGTACCGCACTCTCGTGCGACGCGAGGGTCCGCATCCCGATCTCGGGCGAGATCGACTCCCTGAACGCGAGCGTCGCGGGGGCCATCGCGCTGCACCGGTATAGCGAGCGGCTCGGACATCCACGCCACTGATCGGCGCACTCAACCCGCGATGTGCGATCGAATAGAACGGGCGATTGTTTCGATCTGATCGCCCTCGAGCCCCGGGTACAGATCGACGACGCGCCCCTCCGGCCCAATCAGGATGAACCGTGTCGGGTGGTCGATGTTGTTCATCACGGTCTCGCCCCCCGGCAGCGCGATGCGGTTGGCTTCCGATTCGTCTACGGAGATACCCATGCCGAGCCCCGCGAGCACCCGGTCTCGAGTTTCGCCATCAAGCGCAAGGAACGTCCAGACATCCTGATCGATGCCGAGTTGCTTGGTGTACGCCGCAAGGCGTTCGGGCGTGTCGTAGACGGGATCGACAGACAGGGTGACATACCGCAAGCCCGTCGGCTCGAGCGTGGACATCAGCCGCATCGTGTTGGCGTGCATAGGCGGGCAGGCGAGTTGGCAGTGCGTGAACCCGAAGCTCAGGAGCGTCCACGAGCCCGCGAATTGGGTATTGGAAACGGTGCTGCCGTCCGGCGCGGTGCCCTCGAACGCGACCAACCGGAGTTCGCTGAGCGCTTCGGCGCGCAGGCGGGCCTGTTCCTGCTCGGGTGTTTCGCGTGCGGTCCGATTCGCGATCAAGGCGGCCGCGCTGCCGATCACCACGAGCAGCACCAGCCCCCCCACAACGACCATGACGTTCCCGGAACGTGTGCGCATCATCAGCCACCTTTCGCGGAGCGGGACGAGATCTGAACAACCGAAGCACCCGTCGCGACCAGCGCGAAGCCGATCGTGACACCCCACGCGAGGGCTCCCACGTCGGGCCCCGTCCCGAGCGATCCGGCGATCGCCCGATGGCACCAGTGCAGGGGATTGGCCTGCATGACCACACGCATCCAGCCCGAGGCACCCTCGACGGGGAAGAGCGCTCCGGAGAGGAGCCACATGGGCATCAGGATGATATTCATGACGCCGTGGAAGCCCGCGACCGAATCGATGCGCCAGGCCAGCAGCAGGCCGATGTTCAGCACCCCCGCAGCGGCACAGGCGAGCGCGACGCTCGCGAGCAGCACGCCAGACACGTTCACCTCGACGCCGAGCAGCGGGGCCGCGATCAGCAGCGGCACCGTCTGTACCAGCACGGTGAAGACGCCCGAGACGGTCTTCGAGGCCGCGATCGACCACGCCGGCGCGGGGCTGACGAGCACGGATTGCAGGAACCCGTCGTGCCGGTCCTGAATGAGCCCGATCGCGCTCACGATCGTGCCGAAGAGCACCACCATGAGCACCATCCCCGGCAGCAGGTAGCCCGCGTAGCTCAGCGTCTGGGCGTCGCTCACCGCCTGTGCCCCGGCGGGGGGAGAGAAGCTCCGTGAGAACCCGCCACCGATGACGAGCCAGAAGAGCAGCGTGGTGCCCAGGAGCGCGACAACGCGCGTCGGCTCGCGTAGGAGGCGGATCAACTCGCGTTTGGTGAGAGCGATCGCCGCGTTCATGCGCCCGCTCCTGGTGACGCGTGGGCGAGGTACACATCTTCGAGCGTCGGCGGCTGGAGCGAGAACGCGACCCCGGACGCCGCGAGGCGCTGCGAAGCGCCCGCGAGTGCTTCGTTCGAACCCGCCCCGATCGCGACATCGCCCTCCGTGCGCACCTCGAGCCCCGCTTCGCGGAGCAGATCCGCTTGGTCAGCGCCGGTGCTGAGCGCAAGGTCGCCCAGGGCGCCGCGGAGCGCCTCCGGGGTCTCGTGGGCGAGCAGACGCCCGTCGCCGAGCAGCGCGACGTTGTCGCAACGATCCGCCTCGTCCATCAGGTGCGTGGACATGACGACCGTCATCCCCGGGCGTTCTGTGCGTGTGGTCTCGATCAGATCGAGGAACGCGACGCGGGCGTGCGGGTCCAGCCCGGTGGTCGGCTCGTCGAGCAGCAGCAGTTGGGGCTCCGAGAGCAGGGCGCGGGCGAGGTCGGCGCGTCGGGCAAGGCCCCCGGAGAGGGACCCAACGCGGTCATCGAGGCGGTCGGTGAGGCCCACGCTCTGGGCGTGCGCACCGACGCGGTCGTTCGCCTCGGTGCCGGACAAGCCGAAGAGCGCACACTGCGTGCGAAGGTTCTCCCGAACCGTGAGCAGCCGGTCGAGCCCGGGGGACTGGAAGACGACACCAAGCCGCCGGCGTACGTCCGCGCAGCGCTCGTTCGACGAGACGCCCAGGACGCTCAGCGTGCCCGCGTCGGGTATGACCGCCCGGGTGACGCACTTCATGAATGTGGACTTGCCCGACCCGTTGGGGCCGAGCAACGCGAGCCACGAGCCGCGCGGGACCATGAGCGATAAGCCATCGAGCGCGCGCACGGGCTCACCCTTGCGCTTCCGGTAGCGTTTCTCGAGGCCTGTCGCGACGATCGCGTGCTCGGTGCTCACAGCAGCGTGCGGACAAGAGCGTCCGCGACGAGCGCCACGAGGACGATGGGCAGGTAGATGATCGACGCGAAGAAGAGCTTCTTCGCCCGGGCGTCCGAACGCTCGCGCAGGAAGGCGACCGCCTTGCTCAGGAACCAGAGGCCCAGCACGATCGCGATGCCGACCGCGACGGGGCCGACGACCTGATCGGTCCACAGCGCAGGCGCGAGCGAGATCGGGATGAGCAGCGCCGCCCACAGGACGGACTCCACGCCGGTGCGCAGGCCCGAGGGGTCCTCGACGGGCAGCACGCGGTACCCGCCCTTCGCGTAGTCCTCGCGGTACATCCAGGCGATCGCGAAGAAGTGCGGCATCTGCCACACGAAGACGATGGCGACCAGCGCCCAGCCAGCGGGCGACCACAGCGTAGAGAGCCCGCCCCCGGCGGCGGCTGTCCAGCCGATGAGCGGCGGGAGCGCGCCGGGGAACGCTCCGATGAGCGTGGACCAGCTCGTGCGCGGCTTCAGTGGCGTGTACCACCCGAGATAGGTCACGATGATGGTCGCCGAGACCAGCGCGGGCGCGGGGCCCGCGAGCAGCAGCAGGATCAGGACGCCGAGGATCGACTCGGTGAGACCGATGGCCCAAGCGCCGGCGGGGGACATCTCGCCCAGGGGAATAGGACGCGACTGCGTGCGACGCATGCGGGCGTCGCGCGGGTGCTCGATCGCCTGATTGAGCGTGTTCGCGCCCGCTGCGCTGACGATGATGCCGATGAGCGTTCCAAGAGAGACGACCGCGACGTGCTCAATGCCGCCAGGCGCACCGAGCGAAAGCACTCCCAGTGTGAACCCGATGGCCCCTGTGATCGTGACCATCTGGACGATCCCGGGCTTCGCGAGGGCCCGCACGTCGCGCCAGATGCCGGACGCGCCGGGTGCACGATTCTCGGTCTGGCTGGTAGCGGGGGTCAACTGACTCACGCGGGTGTCCGATCGTGTAATGGATGCGCCTCGGAATCCCCGTCAGGCGGGAACGGTTCTCGTCAGACTGGAATTGACTGTAGGCTGTTCGGCCCGCGTCAGCATACCATCGCGTACGCTGAGGGCGGATTCTGGCCGCTGTTTGGGCGGCACGGATCGATCAAGGAGCGCCGGAGCATGTCGGGCAAGGTATTGGTAACCGGAGCCGCGGGGTACATCGGATCGCACGCGGTCAAGGCCCTGCTCGCCTCTGGTCGGTCCGTAGTCGGCCTCGACAACATGGATCGCGGCACCCAGGGTGCGATCGATGCCTTGAATACCCTCGACGGTGCCGATCGATTCGCCTTCGTGAAGGGTGATATCGCCGACCGGAACCTGGTGCCCGCGCTGCTCAAGGAGCACGCCGTTCGGGAAGTCATCCACTTCGCGGCCCTCGCGTACGTCGGCGAGAGCATGCACCAGCCGTTGCGGTACTACACGAATAACACCGTCGGGACGATCCATCTGATTCAGTCCTGCGTGGACGCGAGCGTCGAGCGGTTCGTCTTCTCTTCGACCTGCGCAACCTATGGCGAGCCCGACCCCGACTTCATCCCGATCAACGAGTCCTGCCCCCAGGCCCCCATCAACCCGTACGGCGCCAGCAAGCTCTTCATCGAGCGTGTGCTCGAGGACGTGGTACACGATGTTCAGGCCAAGGGCGGCAAGCTCGGCGTCACGATGCTCCGCTACTTCAACGTCGCGGGCTGTGATCCGGATGGTGTGGTCGGTGAGGACCACGACCCGGAGACGCACCTCATCCCCATCGTGTTGCAAGCGGCGCTCGGGAAGCGTGACCACGTCACGATCTTTGGTGACGATTACGCAACGCCCGACGGCACCTGCGTGCGTGATTACGTCCACGTCAGCGATCTTGTAGATGCCCACCTGCTGGCGCTCGATCAGATGAACGACCACGACGTACGCAAGATGAACCTCGGCGTCGGTCGGGGGTACTCGGTCCGTGAGATCATCG
>JAJDDE010000075.1 GCA_029260475.1 Phycisphaerales bacterium
GTGCTGGCCTCTGCGGTCTTTGTGGTACCTGTGGTCGTTTTTCGGGCTCGGACGCGGGAGGGGCGATTCTATGGGGCGTTGCTCTCGGGCTGGCTCACGGGGGCGTCGTGTCCCCGCTGTCTGGTTTTATCGCACAGCACAGCACCACCCCCAGCCCTCGCCCGCAGGCGAGTGGCGGTCATTACCGTTAGGTAATGCACTCCCGTAGGGAGCAAAACCATAAAGGATACAGACGGGCAAAATCCGCATGGTCCTCGTATGGTCCCCGCATGGTCGGCGGTGCCCGGTTTCACCCCTAGCGATGATCCACGGGCGTGGGGTTTTGGGTGCTCTCGGAGCGGGGATCGACGTACGGTTTGAGGCCGAACCGCGCGATGACCTCTCGAGCCCGGGCGTTGTGGGGGGCTCGACCCGAGACCCACGTCCACTGTTCCATCAGGCGGGCGATGTACGTCATGTACTCAGCGAGCACCTGACGCCCCTGGTAGTTGATGCTGATGTAGTGGGCGAAGTTCTTGCCGTGGGCGAACAGGGCCTTCTGCTCAGCGTCCCACGGGCACGCGATGACCTGCACGTAGTCCAGCTCGAGCATGCGGTTGATGCGTCCCAGCGTCGTCGTGTGCGAGACGGCGTTCGGTGATCCTGTCCACGCTGCGGGGAAGTCGCACAGTTCTTGCCGTGTACGTGGCTTTGCTGATACCAGTACGAGTATCCCCGCGTCGATGCATGTCATTTTTTGCGCTGCGTACCTGATATCACACTCACCATGCCCCCGGATTGATGGCGGGTCAACACCACAACTGGGGATTTCATCGGGCCATCCATCCTGAGTTATCCACAAAGTCACCGGGTGACGCATTTTTTTGTGTGCCCGAACATCACGGGCATCGTTTTCGCCGCAAATCCAGTGTTCATGGGGGTTTGCGGGCGATTGTCCGGTTAGGGGGCGGGAGGCGTTCAACACAACATGTGTTATCGGCGGCCTGAACTGGGGCCATCCACAGGCACCCCGGGCGGGATCGCGTCTTCGTATCCGCTCGCCCCGCTATGATTACCCCCAAGACGCTCTCTATATCTGTTTGAACAGATAAACCCATACCACAGGCTCCCATGTTCGATCGACTCTCAGACGGTTTCAACAACGCGTTCCGCAAGCTCTCCGGGCGGGGCAAGATCTCCGAGTCCAACGTCCGCGACGCGATGGAGGACGTCCGCACCGCGCTCCTCGAGGCGGATGTGCACTACGAGATCGTGAACGACTTCACCGACAGCGTCGTCGAGGACGCGCTCGGTCGCGACGTCACCAAGAGCCTCAAGCCAGGTGAGGAAATGATCGGCGTCGTCAACGATCAGCTCGTCAAGCTCATCGGAGGCGATCAGCCCGCTCAGCCGGGTGTGCCCAAGGTCACGCCCGGCCCCACCGTCGTCATGATGTGCGGGCTCCAGGGCTCCGGCAAGACCACCACCTGCGGCAAGCTCGCCGCCTACCTCAAGCGCCAAGGCCGCTCGGTCATGCTCGCAGCGGCGGACCTCCAACGCCCCGCCGCCGTCGATCAATTGCAGACCGTCACCGAGCAGGTCAAGGGCTTCCCGGGCGACGGAACGGTGACCTGTTATGCAGAGCCGCACAAGGTGGCCGAGTACGGCAAGGCCGTCGGCGTCGCGGTCGGCGTGTGCCAAAGGGCGATGGGTGAGGCCCTGAAGCAGGGCGTGGACGTCCTCATCCTCGACACCGCCGGGCGCCTGCACATCAACGACGATCTGATGGGCGAGCTCGAAGCCGTCAAGAAAGCGGTGCCTCCCCATCAGACCCTGTTGGTAGTGGACGCGATGACCGGCCAGGACGCCGTGAACTCCGCGAAGGCGTTCCACGACCGCCTGGGTGTTTCCGGCGTCATCCTCACGAAGTTCGACTCCGATACGCGCGGCGGCGCGGCCCTCACCGTCCGCAAGGTCACCGGCGCACCGATCCTTTTCATCGGTGTCGGCGAGAAGCTCGACAAGCTCGAAGAGTTTCATCCCGAACGCATCGCGTCGCGCATCCTCGGCATGGGCGACGTCGTCTCGCTCGTCGAGAAGGCCCAGCAGGAGGTCTCCGAAGAGGAGGCCGAGGTGATGGCCGAGAAGATGGCCAAGGGGGAACTCTCGATGGACGACTTCCTCAAACAGCTCCGCTCGCTGCGGCGCATGGGCCCGATGAAGCAGCTCATGGGCATGCTCCCGGGCGTCGGCCAGATGCTCAAGAACGTCGAGGTGGACGAGAAGCAACTCGATCGCCTCGAAGGCATGGTCAACTCCATGACACCCGCCGAGCGCGACGACGTGAAGGTGATCAACCCGTCACGACGCAGACGCGTAGCCTCCGGCGCGGGCGTGAAGCCCGAGGACGTCTCGGGCCTCGTGAAGCAGTTCAACATGGTCAGCCAGATGACCAAACAGTTCTCGGGAATGGGCATGAAGGGCAAACTTGACGCCGCCAAGAAGATGCAGGCCGGCGGCATGCCGGGCATCGAGGGCATGCCTCAACTCCCCGGGATGGGCGGAAAGGGCACCACGAAAACCCAGAGCCCGAAGTCACGCTACAAGAAGCGCAAACGCTAAACCGGCGTGGCTTACGCCTCATCCCCGCTGTCGAGCGGCAGCGGGTCCTTCGCACGCCCTTCAACCCACGCGACAAACCTGGGCCACACCACCTCGCGGATGAGGATCTTCAGGCACGCCGCGACCGGGATCGCGATGAGCACGCCGTAGATCCCGAAGAGCACGCCGCCCGCGAGCACCGCGAACAGAATCGTCGGCGTGTCCATATCCGTCGCCTTGCCCTGGATCATCGGCGTCCATATGTAGTCGTCCGTCGCCTGGACGATCATGTACACCGCGATGGGCGCGAAGACGATCCACCACCAGGCGGACTGGAACGCGTGCGCAGACCCCGGTTCGAGCACCATGAGCAGGATCGAGATCGGCACGCCGATCAGCGACAGGTACGGCACCGCGCTCAGCACACCCACCCCGATGCCCAGCAGCAGCGGCGCGGGCACACCTATCACCCAGTACGCGATCACAAACTCGACGGACATGATGGCCATGATCGTCAGGCGTCCACGGATGAACGCGGCGATCACGCCATCCATCTGCCCCGCGAGATTGAAGACCGTCTTGCGATACTGCCTGGGCACCAGCCGCTCGAAGAACCTCTTGACGCCGCCGAGCCCCGTGCTGAAGAAGAAGAAAAAGAACATCACGAGGAACGCGCTGAAGCCGATCGAGAAGAGCGCCCCCACCACGCCCAGCAGCGTTCTGAGCAGCCACGTACCCACCTCGAGCGCACTCGAACCGATCTCCGAACCGATCTGCCCCCGGTTCTCATCGAACCAACCGCCAACCGAATCCACGAGGCGCCGGCCCAGCCGCTGCGAGGTCGTCAGAACGATCTCACCGGCGGTCTCCTCTTCACGTTCCCCGGCACCCTCCGCGAGAGCCGCGTCGGTGTCAGGGTCTTCCGTTGAGACGCCCTCAACATGAGGTTCCAGACCGGCCAGATAGTCGTGGATGCTCCGCCAGCCCTCGTTCGGCAACGCATCGCGGGCGTGCTCGTTCTCCGGCGAATCGATCGCCCCGCGCAGCGTCTCCACGTTCACCGCAAAATTATCGATCGCCTGCACCGCCTGCCCCAAGCCGAACACAACGCCCAGCGTGACCGGCGCCACCACCGCGATCGCGATCACCGCGATCAATCCCCCCGCCGCGACGGGTCGCGAGACGCGCTCGTACTTCGCGGTGATCCACTTGACGATCGGTTCAACCAGATACGCGAGCAGCAACGCGAGCAGCATCGGCACGGTCACCGTGCGCAGCGCGTATCCGAGAGAAAACAGCCCCACCACCGACAGCACGACGAGCACGTCGCGCACCGGCTGGAACTGCCAGAGATGCATCGCTTTCCAATCACGCAGCGGGCGCGTGTCGGACCGTGAACCGTCGTCGGAGCCACTCATGCGTCACGTTGTACCAGAGGACTCAGAGGGCTGACGTGTCCGCGGGCTGGGCATTCGAGCCATCCAAGCCGCTGCCAAACGCCTCGTCGAACTGGAAGACGCCCTGGAAATCCGCCATCGAATCCTCCTCCGTCTTGCGGAGAAGACCGACGCGGACCAGATCGAAGACGATCCGCCCGAAGTCCTCGGTCTTCCGAACCCTCCACGACTCGAGCACCGTGCGTGCGAGGTGTCCGTACTCATGGATCGCGTACTCGCGCAGCCCGAGGCAGAGCTCCTGCCCGGAGACGTGCCGCGTCTCGCCCTGCTCGTCCTCGCGCTCCAGCCGATCAGCGGTGTGCCGAAGACCGGCCTGCACGAAGACATACGCCGCGGGCGGATAAGGCCGCTGAAGAGCGTGGATGCGTTCCCAGATGAGCGAGATCTCACCGTTCACTGCCGGACTCCTGCCCGGGCATCCTCACCGGACGCCCTACTACACGATCCTACGCCAAGCCCGGGGCGGATCCAAAGACCTCTGTCCTGAACCCAAGAAACCCGATGACACCGAGCCCTGTCAGGGCACCGGTTCGGCGTGTGGATGGGTTATCGGCTGACGTGCCCGTTCCCCTCCACCCACCACCGGAGCGCCCTCGACGCCCACTCCCCCGCGTAATCGACGCCGATCCTCGGTCCGTTGCCCAGCCACCAACCGCGCTCCTCCCAGCCGGAGCTCCGTTCGATCCACACCCCCGGATGCTCGCACAGGTCCTGCCCCGTGAGCGACCGATCGATCGCCAGCGCCTGGCACAGCTTGCCGGGCCCCGAGCACAGTTCCCGATCCCGCACCACCCCCACGCGTTTCTCCGCCCGACGACGGCGCATCGCCTCCAAGCCCTCGAGCGGCTCCAGAGCGCGCACGAGCACTGCGCAGGGATCACCCTCAACCGAGCACGCAACGTTAAAGCAGTGGTGCATGCCGTAGGTCAGGAACACATACGAAGTCCCGGGCACCCCGAACATCGGTGCCGTCCGCGTGGTGCGCCGAGCGCCGACAGAGTGCGCCGCAAGATCGATCGCTCCGAGGTAGGCCTCGGTCTCCACGATCGTCCCCGACACCCGCTCGCCCCCGTCTTCGCGCACGAGCACCATCCCGATCAACCGCTGCGCCAACGTGCTCGCGTCGGTGGCGTAGTCGTCTCGCGTTAGCCGCACGCCGGGGGCCTCGTCAACCACTCCACGTCGCCCGCACGCCCCACCGCGTCCTCCAGCGACGCGCCCTCCAGGGCCACCACGCCTCGGCACGCCGGCCCCAACCGCCCCTCGTCGGGAGACCGCCCCACCGCGACACAGCCGTACGTCGTCGCCATCGCAAGCAACGTGCGCGCATCGACGCCATCTCGCGTGAAGAGCAGTCGCATCTCGTCCAACGGGCTCAGACGCAGCGACTCGGACTCGGGCAGGTTGATGATCGAGTCCGTCCCGAGCGCGACCGTGATGCCCCGCTCCAGCATCTCCCGATACCGATGCCCGCCGAACTCGCGCTCTCGCCAGAAATACGCGTGACAACGCGGGCAAAGGACAACGCTGGCCTCGGACGACGAGAGCCGTTCGAGGTCCTCATCGCTCGCGATGTTCACGTGCGCGAGCAGCATCCGGCCCGCGTTGAGCACGTCGCGGAGATGCGCAACCGGGCTCAAGCCACGCCCGACCTCGTCGAGGATCGAGTCGTCCCAGACGCCCATCCGCTCGAGGAACGCCCGCGACGGCCCACCCCCCGTGCGCACAAATTCTGCCTCTTCGGGCGTCTCGGCGAGATGCGTTGCGATCGGCATATTCGCTGGGACAAGCTCTCGCGCCGCGCGATACAGGCGCACACCGGCGCTGTACGGCGCGTGCGGCTGCACGCTCAAACGCACCCCCTCCGTCTCGATCGTCCCCAGTCCCTCCGCCAACGTACGAGCCATTGCATTGATGGCGGCTTCCTGCCGCAGCCCAACGCCGAAGAACTCAACGAAGCTCACGCCGCACAGGCCAGACGCCGCCAACGTCCTCGCCGGCACCAGGCTCCCCACGCCGGCGATATCGCCGATGCACGCCACGCCACCGCGGATGGACCGCTCGATCCCGTCTCGCACAGAGGCAGCCAGCGTCTCGCTGTCGTGCGCCCGCCCCTCACGAACACGATCCGCCCAGCCCACGAACCCCCCACCGCTGGCGTATGGCAGCGGGCCAAGGTGCGTGAGGTCCAGGTGGACATGGGCGTTGACAAACGCCGGGGTGATCACCCGATCCGAGAGCACGAGGCGCTCCGAGTGCTCCATCCCGGGGTGATGCTTCACTTCGCCCGGGGTTCCCGCCGCCAGGACACGATCCCCGCCCGCTCCGCGCTCGATCAGCACCGCCCCGGGCGACTCCCGGATCGAATCGGCGTCCACCACCTCAGCCCCCTCCGCGTACAGCAAGGGCCGCCTGACGTCACCAGATTCCCGGGTGTGCTCATTCATGGAGAGGATGCCGCGTTGCCGATGCCAATCCGTGGCGCACCGGATGCGCCGCAGCAGGTATCGTACGCCTACGCGACTTCCCCCCCACGCACGGACGCCCATTCGACGGAGCTGACCTCATGACCGCGACGACCTTTCCCGCCAAGACCCGACGCCCCGCCCTCCTGCTCGCCTCGAGTGTCTGCGCCGTGGGCCTGCTCCTGGGCGGCTGCGTCGCAACCGACGAGTACGAAGGCGCCGCAGAAGCCGCCCGGGCCTCGGACGCCCGGGTCATTGCACTCTCCCAAGAAAACGCCTCCCTCCGCGACGCCCTGAACTCCCGGAACGCCTCGGACGAGGAACTGCGCGCCCAGAACGCCCGGCTCCGCCAGGAACGCGCCACGCTGTCCGACGACATCTCGGATCTCCGTGAGCGCATCCTGTCCGCGAACACCGCGATCTCGGCGGTCAGCCTCGGCTCCGGCCTGGACCCCGCGACCGACCGCGCCCTCCGCGCCCTTGCCTCCCGCTACGACGTCATGACCTACGACCCCGCGACCGGGCGCATCTCCTTCGCCTCGGACCTGACGTTCCCCTCAGGCTCCGACACCGTCCGCGACGCCGCCAAGAGCACGCTCGCCGACTTCGCCCGCATCCTCAACACCTCCGACGGCGGCAACTACCTGATCTACATCGAGGGACACACCGACTCGCAGGTGCCCTCCAACCCCAACACCGTCAAGAACCACCCCACCAACCGCCACCTGTCGGCCCACCGCGCGATCTCCGTCGGCAACACCCTCCGGACGCAGGGCATCTCCGACGCACGCATCTTCACCGGCGGCTGGGGTGCCTCACGCCCCGTCGTCGCCAACGCCAAGAACGGCAACACACCGGCCAACCGGCGCGTCGAGATCTACCTCATCGCCGATCGGGGCGGCGCCGTCTCCTCCGGCAACGCCCCCGCAACCAACGACACCCCGGCCCCGTCCAACGCCGCACCCGCGCGTGACGCGCCCATGAAGTGACGACAACCGGCGCCACGCACGATGCCACGCTCCCCCTCCTGCTCCGCCCCTTCGCGGCGCTCGGAGGCGGGATCACGCGCACGCTCGCCGATTTCGGCGCCTTCAGCATCTTCACGCTC
>JAJDDE010000076.1 GCA_029260475.1 Phycisphaerales bacterium
GACTTCGTGAGGCGACAGGTTCTGCGCCTCGTCCACGATCATGAACTGGTGCGGGATTGAGCGCCCGCGGATGTAGGTGAGCGCCTCCATCACGAGCTTGCCGTCGGCGAGCATCTTGCCGATGCGCTGCTCGGCGGACTGGCTGTCGGCGTGCTGCGTCCCGGCGCCGCGGGTGGACATGAGGTAGGTGAGGTTGTCGAAGATGGGCTGCATCCACTGGGCGAGCTTCTCGTCCTTGTCGCCCGGCAGGTACCCCAGGTCTCGCCCCATCGGCATGATGGGGCGTGCGACGAGGAGCTTGTCGTAGCGGCTCTCGGCGCCGAAGGTTTTGCTCATGCCGGCGGCGAGGGCCAGGAGGGTCTTGCCCGTGCCCGCGGAGCCGATGAGGGAAACCAGGCGGATGTCGTCGTCCATCAGCAGGTCGAGCGCCATGGTCTGCTGGACGTTGCGGGCCATGATGCCGTAGACGGGTTTGTTGCGGTGCCCGGCGATGGGCGTCATGTGGTCGGTGTCGCCGATGCGCCGCGCGAGGCCGGTGTGCGACTCGTCGGTCCGGTCGATCATCAGCGCGTAGCCGTTGGGCGGTATGGTGCCCTCGGGGTCCAGGCCCGCGGCTTCCATCGCCTCGGAGAGAGCGGCGATCGCGAGCACGCGCTGGGAGTACAGCTCGTCGATGGTCGCGCCGTCGCAGCGCAGGGTGACGTACCCGCTGTAGAGCTGGTCTACGTCCACCTTCATGTTCTCGAAGTCCTCGGCGTTGAGGCCCAGGGCGTCGGACTTGATGCGGCAGTTGATGTCCTTGGTGACCAGGACCACGTTGTCGCCTCTGGCGTGGTGCGCGAGGGCGACGCCGATGATCCGGTCGTCGGGCTTGTCGTAGGAGAGCGGCGGCGTAAGGGCGGTGGGGGCCATCTCGACGCGGAGCGTGCCGGTGGGGCCGTACGGCCCGGCCTCCGGGAGCGCGGGGTCGCCGTTGCCCAGTTCGACGCCGTGATCGAGGCGGCCGATGTTCCGGAGGCGGTCGAGGTAGCGGATGGTCTCACGTGCGGAGCGGCCGCGATTGTCGTTGTCGCCCTTGAAACGGTCGAGCTCCTCGAGAACGGTGAAAGGCACAACGACGTCGTTCTCTTTGAAGACAAAGAGCGCCTTGGGGTTGTGCAAGAGCACGTTGGTATCGAGGACGAAGGTCTTCACGGTGGTGTCGGAGGCACGCTCCGGAGCCTTCTTCGGCGTCGGAGCCTTCGCGCTGGAGCCCGACTTGGGCTTCTTGGGGGCATCGATGGTCGGCGAAACACCCGAAACGGGGTCTATAAGGCGGTCGGTGCTGCTCAAGCCCTGCTCCTGCTGATCTGTGCGTGCATTCGGGACGGTCGTCGAGGGGTGGTCACCACCGACGGTAGGCGTGTCGGTGCGCGGGGTGACGTCTCCGACGCGGGCGTCGTTTATGTCGGTGGACGGTGTCACGCGTGGTCACTCTCTCTCGCTCTGTGCAGGAGGGAGCGCCCGGCGTCCCGGCACCCCCGACCTGTTGTGTGGTCGTGCGTCCGTGCAACGTTTGGAGTGTATCGGTCGATTCTGCGCGTTGGGTGAAGAGAGGGTGCAAAGGCGGGGCATCGGAGCCCCTTGCCTGTTATGGTTTTGGAAGGAATGGAGGTCCGCCGCAGATGATGATTCTCGAGTACGTCCCCGCCTCGCCCGGCACGAAAGACCCGAGACGCTTGGCCGGGATGAAGGCTGAAGAGCAGATGGCGCACTACCTCGGGCGTGCGTTCGGTGAGTCCAAGGACGTGATGTTGCTGCACGGGTTGAGACTCGTGGACGAGACTCAGCGTGAACCCAACGGCGGTCCCTTCGTGGCCCAGATCGATCATCTGGTGCTGCACCGGCACGGTGCGTTTATTGTGGAGAGCAAGTCGTGCCTGGGCTCGGTCCGGATCACGCCGAGTGCTTCCGGGGCGGATGAGTGGGCGATCAAATCGCGCAAAAGCAATCGATACAACGGGATGCCTTCACCGCTTGCTCAGGCGAAGCGCCAGGCCGACGCGCTGCGGAGATGCTTGCAGAAGCACGACAAGGAAGTGCTCGGGAAGATTCTCGGTCTGAAGCAGCGGACGTTCACGAACATGCCGATTCAGTTCATCGCTGCCATCGGCGATGGCGGCGTGATCGACAATGAGAAGGGGTGGGTTCCACCCCGGAAGCCGTATGCGGGCACCGTGGAAAAAGCGGACAACGTATGCGTGTTCATCGAGAATGAGATGGCCAAGCACCGCGAGAACGACAGAGCGCTCCTCGCCGACATGAAGAGTGAGTACGGCTGGTGGGCTTCCAAACCCGCCGAGGTGAATCACACTGCACGGCTGTTGTTCGCGCTGCATGCGCCGTTGAGGCCGGGCGCTGGAGTGCCCGCGCAACCCGTGCCGGCATCGCCACCGAAACGAACGCCAACACCATCCAAGGGGCCGAAGACCCCGCCCGCGGAGGACGCCGCCTGCAAGTCCTGCGGCGAGTCCCGCGCGCTCGACGCGATGTGCGGGAAGTTCGGGTACTACTGGAAGTGTCGATCGTGTGGTGTGAACACCACGATGCCGCGGGTGTGTTCGGCGTGCCGCTGCGCCGACAAAGAGGTGGTCCGCATCCAGAAACGTGGTCCCGAATACACCCGCCGGTGCGGGACGTGTTCGATCGCGGAGGTGATCTGGCGAGCGACGGGTGTGTCGTGATAGTCTGACGCGACACCTCACACAGGAGATCACGATGGACCTGCGCAAACCCCTCGTCGAAGGCATCGGCACCTTCTTCCTTGTCTTCACGATCGGGGCTGCGGTCCTCGGGGCGGCCGGTGATTTCGCACCATTGGCAATCGGTGTGGTGCTCGTCGCGCTGCTCTACATGGGCGGGCACATCTCCGGGGCGCACTACAACCCCGCGGTCACTCTCGCGGCGCTCATCCGCGGTGCGTGCACCGTGTCAGACGCGGTGCCGTACATCATCGCGCAGTTGATCGCGTCGGCGGCGGCCAGCGCCTGCGCCTTGTACGTCCGCGGTGGCGGCGCGGACATAGCGACCAACATCGATCTCTGGCCTACGATGCTTGTCGAGGCGCTCTTCACGTTCCTCTTGTGCTATGTCGTCCTGAACGTTGCGACCGCGAAGACGACCGCGGGCAACAGCTACTTCGGCATCGCGATCGGCTTCACCGTGATGGCGGGCGCGTACGCAGTGGGCGACGTCTCCGGCGGGGCGTTTAATCCCGCTGCTGCTCTGGGATTTGGGATCATGGGGATGGTGGAATGGGCCGCGCTGTGGCCGCACCTCGCGGGGCAGATCGTGGGCGCGATCGTGTCGGCGTTGGTCTTCCTGTACGTCTGCAAGGACGCGGAGACCGAATCGGTCGAGGTGGAACGGGCGTAGAATGGGGTGCCCGCACCGTGTGGGCCTTGCCCCGGTAGCTCAGTTGGATAGAGCAGCGGACTTCTAATCCGCCGGTCGCTGGTTCGAATCCAGCCCGGGGTGCTTCGAGAACGCGGCCCATGTGGCCGCGTTTTTCTTTCCGAAGCCGTTGCCCTGCAAGCACTCAACTGGCATGGCACAAACCCCGTCGCTGCTGGAACAAGAAGCGGCAGGGCAATACGTACTACGTGAGGGTCGGCTGGTGCGCTGGAAGGCCGCATGAGGCGGATAGAGCGCGACTACCCCATCGCCTCGGTCGGCGGTGACATCGGCTTGCCCGCGGACGACCCCGAGTGCCCCGCGCGCGGCAACACGGAACGCACCGAGTTCGGGCGTGTGGCTATGGGCGCCGTCCTCGACATGCTCGAGGAGGCGAAGGACCTCGACTCGCCGACACCGAGGTGGGTCCAGTCAATCGGCAACCAGCGTGGTGTTGGGTCGCAACCCACCTCGACCTTGATGCACTGCCCGGACGAGAGGCCGAGCGCGAGGTCACCCTCCAGTTGCAAGCCGGACGCAAGTCGCAGACAATCCAAACGCGCGGACCAACCCGCGCCGGAGGTTTGCGTGCAAAGACTCGAAGGCATCTCAAAGCTCACAGGTCGTGAGCGCTACGTCGACGACCTGCCCTTCGATGATGCCCTTTGGGGCATGACCGTCCGCACCCGCGTCCCCCGGGGGCGTATCCGCCAAATCAAGTTCGGTTCCGCGGTTGATTGGGCCGAGTTCGTCGTCGTCGATCATCGGGATATTCCCGGGCCCAACGAGGTCTTCCTCATCGAGCGCGACCAGCCCGTGCTCGCGGCGGACTACACGCGCCACATGCACGAGCCCGTTGTGCTTATCGCTCATCCCGATCGCGAGATGTGCCGCCGCGCCGTGGCGGACGTCCAGATTATCGTTGATGAAGAACCGCCCGCCCTCGACTACCGCCTCCCCGCGGGCCCCGAGCAGATACAGCGCAACAACGACAACCTGTTCAAAGTGCTCAAGATCGAGAAGGGCAATACCGAGCGCGCCCTCGAGCAAGCCGCCCACGTGGTTGAAGGGCTCTACGAAACCGGCGCTCAGGAACACGTCTATATAGAGAACCAGGGCATGATCGCCTGGGTGGAAGATGGTGTCGTCGTCACCAAGGGCTCGATGCAATGCCCGTACTACGTTGTCAACGCCCTCAAGCACGCACTCAACCGTGATGAGTCGCAGGTCCGCGTCATCCAGACGCCGACCGGCGGTGGCTTTGGTGGCAAGGAAGACTATCCCTCAAACCTCGCCCTCCACGCCGCACTCCTCGCCCTGAAGGCGAACCGCCCCGTCAAGATCATCTACGACCGCCCCGAAGACATGGCGGCAACAACGAAGCGCCACCCCGCGCAGACGCGACACCGGACAGGCTTCGACTCCGACGGCAAGCTCGTTGCCCAGCACATCGATGTCACAATGGATGGCGGCGCCTACGTCACGCTCTCGCCGGTTGTCCTGAGTCGCGGAATCATCCATGCCGCCGGACCCTACGCCTGTGACAATGTCCTGATTGACGGACGCGCGGTTCTTACCAACGCCGTTCCCTTCGGCGCCTTCCGCGGCTTTGGCGCCCCCCAAACCCTCTTCGCGCTCGAGCGTCACATGGATGTGTGCGCCGCTCAACTCGGCATCGATCCCATCGAACTCCGCCGCATCAACCTCATCCGAGATGGACAGACCACCGCGACCGGACAGGTCATCAACGATGGAACCGATCGCACGGCAGTTCTCGATCAAGCCGCCCAAGCCATCCGCTTTCGTGAGAAGCAGCGAGCACACGAATCGTTCAATGCGACTGAGCCTTATCTCCGCCGCGGGGTCGGCCTCGCATGTTTTTGGCATGGAGCAGGCTTCACAGGCAGTGGCGAGGTCGCACTCAAGTCGCGCCTCCGCGTTCAAGGTCATGCCGACGGTCGAGTCGAGATCCTCTCAAGCAGTACTGAGATGGGCCAGGGCACGTGGACCGTCTTCACGCAGATCGCCGCCGAGCACCTCGGCATCGCGCCCGCGGACATCATCATCACCACGCCCGACACCTCGCGCGTTCCCAATAGCGGCCCGACGGTCGCCTCACGCACAGCTATGGTCGTGGGGCGTCTCGTCGAGCGCGCCTGCGACGACCTGCGCCAAAGTCTCGGCCTCGACAATGCCACCAGAGGTGAGGCTGTCACCGCCGCGATCCGCGCCTGGCACAACACGAACGCGGACCAATCTCTGTTTGGCGAAGCCCAGTACGAAAAGCCGCCCGGCATCAATTGGGACGACGACACATACGAGGGCGACGCGTACGGCACCTACGGCTGGGCGACGTACGCCGCTGAAGTCGAAATCGATCTGCGCACCTACACCGCCCGCGTTATCGATTTCGTCGCCGTTCAGGAAATCGGCAAAGTCCTCAACAATACTCTCGCACGAGGCCAGATTCAGGGTGGCGTCGCGCAGGGCATCGGCTGGGCACTCCTCGAGGAATGCAAATGGGAGTTGGGAGGCATGAAGAACTGCCAGCTCACCAACTACATCATTCCCACGAGCGCTGACCTGCCACCCATCCGCGTCGCGTTCCTGGAAAACGCCTATGCCCACGGAGCGCAAGGAGCCAAGGGCATCGGCGAACTGCCTATGGATGGACCCGGCCCCGCCATTGCAAACGCCATCGCCGACGCGATCGGCGTCCATGCCAATATCATCCCGCTGACGCCCGAACGCATCATGGGCATGATGGACCAGACCCATGCCTGATTCAAACAACATCAATGTCGAGTTCACCCTCAACGGCAATCCGATCTCCATCGATGTCGCACCGCGGGATCGATTGCTTGACACACTGCGCTACGCCCTTGATTTGACCGGGGCAAAGGAAGGTTGCGGCGAGGGCGAATGCGGAGCATGCACCGTGTACCTCGACGGAGTGCCCGCGAATTCCTGCCTCATCCCGACATACCAAGTGTCCGGTCGCGCAATCGACACGATCGAATCTATCCCCGCCGATGCACTGAGCGACATGCTCGCAAGCGGCGCCACTCAGTGCGGCGCGTGCACGCCTGGCGTCGTCATGACCGCGTGCTGGCTCAAGCGCCATCCCGAGTTGCTCAAGACACACACCGTCCGCGAACTCATGGCAGGCAACCTCTGCCGCTGCACCGGATACGACGGCATCATCGACGGCATTACCGACGGCTGTCAGAGCAATTACGATCGTGGGAACGCCTCGTGAAAGTGCTTTCGCCCCGATCACTCGACGAAGCCTGTGCCTTGCTCGCGCGCGATCCTGCGCCGCGCCCCATCGCCGGCGCTACCGATATCCTCGTGCATTGGCCAGACAACCTCAACGCCAAAGCCGAAACCGAAACCTATCTCGACATCTCAGCGCTCTCCGACCTGCGCCACATCACTCGAGAAGATGATGTGCTCACACTCGGCGCGTTGACCACCTATTGGGATGTCATTCAAAGCCAAGCATGCCGCGACGACTTCCCCATGCTCCTTGACGCTGCTCGCCAGGTCGGATCTGTCCAGATCCAATCCCGCGGCACATGGGCCGGCAACATTGTCAACGCATCGCCCGCCGCCGATGGCGTCCCCGTTCTCATGGCCTACGACGCGACCGTTGTGCTGCGATCAAAGTCGGGCGAGATGGAAGTCCGCCTCGATGAGTTCTACTCCGGGTACAAGCAGATGCAGCGCCGCCCTGACCAACTCATCACCGCCATCCGCATCCCGCGTCGCACCTATGACACTCAGATTTTCGAGAAAGTCGGCCCGCGCCGTGCACAGGCCATCTCCAAAGTTGGCCTGGCCATCACCCACTCAACCGAAGGGTGGCGCGTCGTCGCCGCCGCCGTCGCGCCGATGATTCTCCGTTGTAAATCAGTCGAGGCGCTCCTTGAATCTGGCGCTCCTGTCCGTTCTCCGGACGATCTTGCGCAGGCCATCGACCAAGACGTTGCGCCCATCGATGACATCCGTTCCACCCGCGAGTACCGCCAGCGCGTTCTCGCACGTCTGATCTACCACGACCTCAAGGGCGTGCTGCCCGCCTTCTCCTGACCGATGTCAATCGATGCCAACATACTGCACGCCGCAGGCCAGCTCGCCGCAACAGGCCAGCCCTTCGTCTTGCTGACCGTTATCGCGACCAAAGGCAGCGCACCCCGCGAACCCGGTGCACGCATGATCTGGCGCCCGGGCGACGGCTTCATCGGCACCATCGGCGGTGGGCAGTTCGAACACCTCGCGCTCGGAACCGCTGAGCGAATCTTTCGCGATCGATCCTGCACGACCGAGCAATTCGTCCTCGGCGCCGAAGCCGAACAGTGCTGCGGCGGCGTCATGGACGTCTTCATTGAATACATCGGGCCAGCCCAACGTCTCATCATTTTCGGTGCGGGCCACGTCTCGCAGGCGCTCACGCAGCTGCTCTCCGCAGCGCCCTTCGAGCTCATCATCGCTGACGATCGCCCCGACTGGAACACCGCCGATCGCTTCCCGACGGCTCAACGGTTGACTGACTATGAAGCCGCACTGCGCGCTCTGCGCATTGCGCCCGCCGCAACGCTCGCCTGCGTGATGACCTGCTCACACGACACCGACTTCGATCTGCTTCGCGGGCTGCTGTCACTCGACAGCCCGCCCGCGTTCGTCGGGCTCATCGGATCGAAGAGCAAACGCGTAAGCCTCTTCACCAGGCTCGTCGCCTCAGGCATCGCGCAGGAACGTGTACAGACGATCCACTGCCCCATAGGTGTGGGTGATACCGGCAAGGAACCAGACCTCCTCGCCATCTCGATCGCTGCGCAACTGCTCATCGAGGCAAAGAAACTTGCCGCCCTCTAGCACAACCGATGTTGCGCTGGTTCTCGCCGCAGGTCGTGGCACCCGCATGGGTGGCCCCAAAGCACTCATGCACGTCGCGGGCAGTCCTTGGTGGCGCACGCAAAGCGCCCGCCTCGCCGCCTGGCACATCCCCGCGGTCTGGGTCGTATCTCAGCAGGTCCGCGACGCGCTCACGCCCGAAGGGGATGCGCCCAACATGATCACCGCTGAACCGGACGCGCCCATGTTCGCGAGCATCGCCGCGGGCCTGCGGCACCTCGCCGATGTGCCTCCCCGCGCCTTGTACCTGCTGCCGGTTGACGTCCCCGCCTGTTCGCCCGCCTGCATCGCAGCGTTCGGTGCGCACAACACCCGACCTGAAGTCCCAACCGTCAATGGCAAAGGCGGCCACCCCGTTCGTCTCCCTTGGCCGTTTATTGAAACTCATATCAGACCGCATCTTACAAGCCCTGATGCACATACAGACGTGCGCCTCGATCATCTCCTCGCCGATCACGCTGCCCATCGCGAAGTTGGTGACCCCGCAGTCATCACCAACCTCAATACCCCGGAGGCGGTCGAAGTCTGGCTCACAAGTCAGGTACAGTAAACCCATGCAACGCACGCTCGATCACAATCAGCTCGCTCCGCTCCTCGCCAAACTCACCGAGGCCAACCGCGCATACGCGGGTGTCTATCCGGGCGAACCCGTCGATCGCCAGCCCGTCCACACCGTCTATGGTGGCGCTCAGCTCTTTCGTCGCGACACCGCGAGTCGCCTCGGCAAACTCGCCATCGCGTCGCTTGATGAGTATGCCCCCGACGCCGACACCTTTGCGAGCCTCCTCGGTATCGGCCCCAGCCTCGGGCCATCCATTTATGAGGCCGTCATTGCCAAACTCCACACCGAGCCGGTCGAAGACTTCCGTATCGATTTCGAAGATGGTTACGGCGTACGCCCCGAATCGGAAGAAGACCAGTGTGCGGTCCACGCTGCCGAGGAACTCGCGGCGGGCATGGAGCAAGGCACGCTTCCACCCTTCATCGGCATCCGCATCAAGAACTTCGGTGAAGATACGCTCGAGCGCGGCGTTCGTACGCTCGATCTCTTCCTTACCGCGCTCACGGCACGAACGAACGGCGCACTCCCTGCCAACTTCGTCGTCATGCTCCCCAAGGTCGTCTCCGAGCATCAGGTCGCGACACTGGTCGACATCTTCGAGATGTTCGAAGGCGCGGGCGCCTTTCCTCCCGGCTCACTCAAGATGGAGTTCATGGTCGAGACGACCCAGTCCGTTATCGATGAAAACGGCGCGGTTCCGATCAATCGCTTTGTTCGCGCCGCACGTGGACGCTGTGTCTCAGTCGCCCTGGGCGTGTACGACTACACCGCGAGCATCGGCGTCACCGCGGGGCACCAGCGCATCGATCACAACGCCTGCGACTTCGCCCGCCATATGATGCAGGTCTCGCTCGGCGGAAGCGGTCTCTATCTTTCCGACGGCGCCACCAACATCATGCCCGCACCGCCGCACAAGGCCCCGGATGGCGGCGCGCTCAGCGCTGCCGAGGCCCAGGCAAACCGCGACGCCGTCCAGTCTGGCTGGAAGCTTCACTTCCAACACTGTCGCCGTTCGCTCGAGCACGGGTACTACCAGGGTTGGGATCTCAATCCAGCCCAGCTCCCCACGCGCTACGCCGCACTGTATTCCTATTTCTGGGAATCGCTGCCCGGGGCGACCCAACGGCTCAGCAACTTCGTCGAAAAAGTGGCCCGCGCCACGATCGCTGGAGGCGGCGTGTTCGACGACGCCGCAACCGCCCAGGGCCTGCTCACGTTTTTCATCCAGGGCTTGCGGCGTCGCGCCATCACCGAAGATCAGGTACGCGCCACCGGACTCACCGTCGACGAAATCCGAATGCGATCGTTCCTCGAAATCGTCAAGCATCGCGGGCTGTTGGATTCCTAGCGCTGCTATCGCCTCACGGTCGCCTCGATCATGCCGTGCGGCTCATCGATCGGCAGGAAAATCTCGTTGTCGTTCGGCATTCCGAATGGCGACAAGTCGACAAGCAAGTTGTGATTGTTGGGCATTGCTAGATCAATAGCATCGATCGATGCGCAGGCTCCAAGCGCGGCTTCGCCCATTGCAAACAGTGTGTGCTGGACTGACAAGCTGTCATGTTTCGCGAACGTCTCAAGCAGCGCCTTGCGAATTGCGCACCGCGCATCGTTGAAATCGGCATCAGTACCAAGCGCCCATGTGGCTGTCACCGATGTCCCAAAGAGGCGGTCGTCCGCGTCTTTGAGTGTCGTAAATTTGTCCCGCATGAAATCTGAAAAACCCGACTGCGTCGTCTTCAGGATCATCCAGTCGTCGATACCCGAGGTGATCCTCGCGCCTTCGCGACCAACCACCGCGGCGCACGTCGCGGTCTCGGGCCCAACACGTTGGAAACTGTGATCGTGTGCCACACCTCCAACTTCCATCCGCTCCCACTGCACCTGCGAAATATCGATATGCGCTTCTGCGATATGCTTGCTCGTCGAAACGAAGTGCCGCCCGAGATGCAGCGCGAATGCTTCGATCGAAGACATCGGGTGATCTTTGGCGAGCGCGTATACGGTGTTCTTCATCGTGTCCGTGGGGAGCACGCCGGTGTTGTCTGCCTTGGTGTGGGCCGCATCAAAGTCACCCTCAAGCCCGATCTTCACCGTCAGTTCGCGAACACTGTGCTTCGCCCCATCCCGAAACACCTTCAGCACGCGCACCCGCGACTTGCCATACCGATTCCATCCAAGCGATGCGGCCATCTCTTAACTCCCTCGATAGGTTGAATACCCAAACGGACTCAGGAGCAACGGTACGTGGTAGTGCTCCTCCGCGCGCGCAATCTCAAAGACAATCTCAACGAACGGATAAAAGCTCGTCGCGCCCTGTGCACGGAAATACTCCGCAACGTCGAACCGAAGCCGATGCACCGCCGCCTGCAATGGGCCGGCATCGGCGAAACCTTCGACGCGTCCGTCCGCATCCGTGAACGCCCGCCCAAGCTCCTGCCAGTTTCCGTCCTCGTTTACGCGCTCGAGCGCCACCGGCACCTCGGCTGCCGGCCGGCCGCGCGAGATGTCCAATATGTGTGTCGAAATCCGACCCATCAATCCACCAGCTTCCCAAGACGCAGTCTCGTGATCAAGGCCTGCTGCTCCGTTGCGATCTTCATTTCCTTCGCGGGAGTGTTCCCGAGGCGCTCCTGCAGATTCTTCAGCATCTCTGCCGCCGACTTCCCGGTCGCGCAGATCAAGAATACATGGCCGAACCTGTCCTCGTACGCCCGGTTCCCCTCGAGCAGCGCCGCCTCAACATCTGAGGTTGCCTGTGCCATCCCCACCTGCTCCTTTGACGACCACCGCGACGTCGAAGCGTGCTTCGCGCCCGCGCGCTCGCCGATTCGCGGATGACCCGCAAACGCCTCGAGCCAGTCCGCTTCACCGAGTGCAAACCAAATCGCATCCGCTTTCTGTACGACCTCTTCGTCTGAGGCGAAGGGGCGTGCGCTGATCATCTGGGTTGCCCACGCGATCGAGGCGCAACACTTCAACAATGCTTCCCGCGCCGTGTCGGCATCTGCACCGTTCAAGAATCGCGCGATCGCCATCACACCGGCCGCCCAAAGACCCGCAGTCGGCTCACGCCGCCGTCCGGATGGATGTTCAACCGCACATGCGTTGCAGGACCTTGGTCCACCAATTCCCCGTCGAACGAACGCTCTTCATGCGCGTTGAGCTTGGTCTCTCCGAGCAATGCCCGCCACGCGGGTCCGCCTTCTGCGTTCGGGACGAGCATCGCGCTCGTCGCACCCTCTGCATCACAGACTTCGATGTCACACGAATCCGGGTAGTTGCCCTTGAAGTGATTCGTATCAACAACCACCCGCTCGATCACGCCTCGACGCCCAAGCCGCAACACGACCCAGTCATAGCCCGGGCCCCGCCTGCGCTTTGTCTCCCATCCATCTCCCATATGGTCGGATCGCCCCGGCATGATCAAGTTCCTTGGCTCGGAGAAGAACGCGTCTGAACATCCCATTGGCTGGCCGCCATGCTCAACCGCTGCCAAATCACACACCGATGACGCCGACACAATCGACGCCCAGTCCGCCGCCACCTCGCCCCACACACGAAACCGCGCGACCCCGCCATCCGGGTGGATGTTCAGCCGTACATGCGTCGTCCGCGCATCCCCGGTAACCGGAATCACGTTCTCAAAGTGCGCTTCGATCGGCGTCTTGCCAAGCAGCACACCCCACGCCGCCTCCGCAAACGCCTCGTCCGGCGCATCCGTCGCAAGTTCACACCGATCGATCGAGACCGATTCCGGGGCATTGCCGCGGAAGTGATTCGTATCCACCGTGACCCCGCGCACAATCCCCGGCAAGCCAAGCTTGATGACGCAACGGTCATGCCCCGGCGTCCTCCGCCGGCGCGACTCCCACCCGTCCATCCACTTCCCGCGCTCCGTGTACTTGTCCGCCAGAAAGATCCCTCGCCCCGGTTTGAGCAGATTCTCTTTCTCCGCGAAGAAGTCATCGTTCGCGAACAGCGCGCGTCCACCAACCCGTTCCGCCGCGAGGTCTATCAACTCAGTAAACGAACTCATGACACCTCCCGATTGATCAACCGCCCATGCGTCGGGTGGATGCGCCCTTCGCGATAGACCTCAACACCCCGCACAAACGTCGACTCCACAACCCCGCGAAGCGTCATACCCTCATACGCCGTGAGCGCGTGCCTGTGCTCGAGCGATGCTCCGCGCACCTTAAACGATTCCTCGGGGTGCCACACAACCAGATCCGCATCATACCCGGGCGCGATCTGCCCCTTCCGATCTCCGAGCCCTGCCAACTGCGCTGGTGCTGCACACAACCACCGCGCGATCTCACCCAGCCCAAATCCACGGAACGACGCTCCGGTCCATGCCGCTGCAAGCCCCAATTGCAACGATGTGATCCCGCCCCACGCCGCTCCAAAGTCGCCGCTCTCCAAACACTTGCCTGCGACCGGTGAAGGAGAGTGATCCGACGCGATCAAATCCAATGAACCATCCTTGAGCCCCTGCCAAAGCCGCTCTCGATGCTCGCGCTCGCGGATTGGGGGTGCACACTTGAACTGTGTCCCGCCGCTCGGCACATCTTCCGCCGCAAACGTCAGATAGTGTTGGCACGTTTCTGCCGAAATCGCGATCCCGCGCGCCTTCGCTGTTGCGATGAGTGCTGTCGCATCGCCGTCAGCAACGTGCACAACATGCACGCGCAGGCCCGTCTGCTCACTCACGCGGATCAGCATCTCAATTGCGCTGCGCTCCGCGGCTGCGGGTCGTGTCGAAAGATACGCCGCATATGACTGCTCGTGCCCTCGTTCAATCGACGGCGCTTCTGCAAGAACCGCCGGATCCTCCGCGTGCACGAGCAGCGGCAAACCCGCGGCGACCAACACCGGTGCCGCTGCCCGGATGTCACTCTCTTGCGCATTCTCGAACTCATCGACACCCGAGGGGCTCAGGAAGCACTTGAACCCGAGCACCCCGCCATCGATCAACCCAGGCAGTTCATTGATGTTCCCCGGCACCACTCCGCCCCAAAGCCCAACATCGACGCTGCACTTCTCCATTGCTGCGCTTCGCTTCGCCGCCAGGCCCGCGACCGTTGTCGTCGCCGGAACACTGTTGAGTGGCATATCAACAAGCGTCGTCACACCGCCCGCAGCGGCGGCGCGAGTGGCCGTCTCAAACCCCTCCCAATCCGCACGCCCCGGCTCATTGATATGGACATGCGTATCGACAACGCCAGCCATGACGACCGCATCAGCAACGTCAACGATGCGATCCGCATTCCCCGCCCCGTCGCGCACCCCTTCAATCGTACCGCCCTTGCACAGAACCCACCCCGGGCGCACTCCACGCGGTGTCACGATCCGCGAACTCCCTATCGCCAGTGTTGCTGTGCTCATGCGGCGAAAGCATACGCCAGACCGCCATCGCGCCGGTGCCAACTCCGTCAAGCGGCGGGTCATCCCGTGCTGGTCGAGCAGCCATTTGCGCCGCCTCCTGACGGCGCTCTCAAAGACCAATCCGGCCTCATTTCGTGCGGCGCACTTCCGTGGCGGCCTCAAGTACCCCCCCTCGAAGCATGCCCATCACGCGACAACAAGCACATCAACATGCGACGTCCCGATTGCGCATCTCCTGGAAACGGATGCCGGCGACTCTCGGTGTCATACGTTCACCCCTCACGTGGGGCCGCTACTCCCCCACACTCATCCGCCGAGGGAATTCATTGCCACGTTGGGCCGGCGGAAACGATCGGTGCCGATGCCGTGACCGGACTGCTTGCGCCAGACCGCATCCAGGATCTCGTCCTTGATCTTCGGATCATCTGCCCCCGAACGGAGGAGCTGCATGAGATCTCCTTCCGTGGATCCGAATAGACAGGGGCGGATCGATCCGTCGGCGCTGATCCGCAATCTGTTGCACGCTCCGCAGAACGTGCGGGTAATGGGCGCGACCAAGCCGATCCTTCCCGGCGAGCCGTCCGCAAACTCGTACAGCTCGGAAGTGCTGCTCTTGCTCGCCCGCCCGATCGGCCGCAATGGGTACACCTCATGAATCATGTCATGCGTTTGTGCCGCCGAGATAAACGAGTTGCTCGTCCATTTCCCCCCGCCGTCGAGGGGCATGAACTCGATGAAACGCATATCAACCCGGTGGGCCCGTGCCAGCCCCGCTAAGGGCACGGCCTGGCTGTCGTTGAGCCCCGGGAGGAGCACCGCGTTCAGCTTGGTTTCGCGATACCCCATCGCGATTGCCGCATCGACCCCCTCCATCACCCTGGCGACAGACGACGTGCTGCGCGTCAGCTCTCGGAACAGCTCTTCCTCTGCGGCGTCGATGCTCACGGTGATCCGATCGAGCCCGAGCCGCCGCCAACGCTCGAGCCTGTCGGGCGTGAGCAACGAGCCGTTGGTGGTCATCGCCAGGTCATCGATATCAAGCCGCGCGATACGCTCGATGATCTCATCGAGGTCCGCTCGCGCGGTGGGCTCCCCTCCGGTCAGACGGACTTTGCGTACCCCCAGCTCCGTACACACGCGAGCAACGCGCTCGAGTTCGATCGCGCTCAGCAGAGAATCGCCGGGAAGGAATCGCTGATCGGGTTCCATGCAGTACACACAGCGGAAATTGCACCGATCGGTCACACTCAATCGTAAATCATGGACCACCCTCCCGTGCGCATCACGGATGTGATCGCGACCCGCCCGTCGTGCAACAGCAGTCCGAGTCCTGGCTCGACCGAAGATGGGGAGTTGGATGTTGTTCATGGACACAATCGGGCGCTCGCATTCGATTCGATTGTAGCCTCAGCGCCCGGTGCCACGCCCCGCAGTGCCGCGACGACCAGCACGATACCCACGGCGGGATGAACGGCTACTGTGATCTCAGCCATGGCCCTCAAAGTCGCCATCCCGATCTTCACGAACAAGGTGGGCCTGCACATCAAGGAGGGGCGAGTTGACTGACCACAATCTCCCCAGCACGTTTAGGCGGTTCGCTACCCAATTCCCCGGCGTCGTGGCGTGCCACGAGAACATGGCCAAGGCGGTAGACGCTGCGGGGCCGCTCGATGCCAAGACCCGTGCCCTGATCAAAATCGGGATCTGTGTGGGCGCGGAAATGGAGTCCGCGCTGCGGAGCCACGTCCAGAGCGCCAGGCAAGCAGGAGCCACCAAGCCCGAGATCGAGCAAGCCATACTCCAGGCCATGAACACGTGTGGGTTTCACCGAACGGTCGCGGCGTGGAGCTGGGCGCAGATTCAATTCCAGCGTGACGACCACTCCGAGGCCGCAGGTCCAGCCGGTGCGAGCGCTGTGCGGATTTCCGTCAAGCTCTTTGGGCCGCAGGCTCACGTCGCCAACACCGACGAGGTCCGGCTCACATTCGAACACGACCCCACGTGCGCACAGGTGCTCGATGCGCTGGGCGATTCGTGCCCCGAGATCAGTCGTACGTTGTCCGGCTCGCGACTCGCCGTCAACCAGGGCTTCGCAACGCCCGAGGCAATCGTTCGCGAATCAGACGAGGTGGCGCTCATCGGGCTTGTGGGTGGTGGGTAGGTACGCAACACATGGATACAGAGAAGAACATTAGAATATCGATCACGGAAGGACCGCTCCCCGCACTCCACAGCACCCCCACCAACCGATTGTCGTGCGAGGGTGCCGGGGCGATGCTCCGCTTCGACGGCATCGTTCGCCCGACAGAAGACGATCGCCCCATCGACGGTATCGCGTACGAGGCGTACGAGCCGATGGCCCAGAACGCACTCCGCGAGCTCGCACGCACTGCGATTGAGAAGTTCGGAGTGCTGGCGATCACCGTCGAGCACAGCAAAGGCATGGTCCCAAATTCCATGTGCTCATTCCGGTTACAGGTGGCCTCCACCCACCGGAAGGAAGGCTTGGCGGCCTTAGACTGGTTCATTGATGAGATGAAGCGCGACGTCCCACTTTGGAAACACCATGCCTGGTCCAGCGTGCTCCCAAACAGCGAGGAGGTCAACGATGCATGATCCCTCCAGTACTTTGCGCCACCGCGCTCAACACCCCGATCTCGCGTGCGCCGAATTGACGGACACACTTGGCGCAGTCGGAACCGAGACCATCTCGCTCGCGGAAGCGTCGGGACGTGTACTTGCGGAGCAGGTATTCGCCGATCGCGACAGTCCCCCATGCGATGTTTCATCGATGGACGGGTACGGCGTGCGCATCGCCGATGCAAATATGGGCCCGCTCCCGGTCTCGGGAGAGGTGCTCATGGGAGAGCGCCCGACGGAATTGCCGCCCGGGCACGCCGTCAAGGTCTTTACCGGCGGGCCTGTTCCGACGGGGGTGGAGTGCATCGTGCGGCGCGAACTCACCGATGAACGCGCCGTCTCTCGCGATGGCGTCGTCACCATCCCCGCGGACGCGGACGATCTCTACCCGGGCGCGTACATCCGGCGTAAGGGCGAGAATATCAAGCGAGGCGCCGCGGTCATCGATCCGGGCGTAGCCATCTCACCGGCGCACGTCTCCGCGCTCGCTGCGTTCGGGTACGACACGGTGCGCGTGTTCAAGCGGGTGCGAGTGACGCTGCTGATTACAGGGAACGAGCTGCGTGATACGGGTGTCTCCTCCTCCGAATTCACCATACGAGATTCCAACGGCCCCGCCCTGTGCGCACTATTCGCGCAGCGCCCGTGGATCGATGTCATCGCGTGCGACCGCGTTACTGACGAACGAAGCGTGCTGCTCAACAAGGCCGACGGCGCGCTGCGAACAAGCGACGCGGTTGTGTTCACAGGCGGCGTTTCGATGGGAGATCACGACTACGTTCCCGGTGTGCTCGATGAACTCGGTGTGCGGACGATCTTCCACACACTCCCTATCAGGCCCGGAAAGCCCCTCTTGGGCGCCGTCGGCGCCGAGGGACAGGCGGTGCTCGGGCTCCCGGGCAACCCCGCGTCCGCACTCACCACCATGCTCCGCCTGGGCATGGGCGTTCTCGCGAAGAGAGCCGGGCTCACAGGCAACCCGGTGCAACCTCGGAGCGTGCGCATCGCGAACGCGGACGAAAAACAACTCCACTTGTGGTGGTTCCGCCCGGTCCGCCGACGCGACGCCAACGCGGTGGAACTCGTCAGCACGAACGGATCCGGAGACCTCGCGGCGCTCGCCAACTCGGACGGATTCGTGCAGCAAGCACAGGGCAAGACCATCGAGCACACCTCCGAGTACTGGGGCTGGACACCGTGACCGAGCACTCCTCTCGCAATCCGTTCACGCATCTCAACGACCAGGGCGCGGCTCGCATGGTGGACGTCACCGAGAAGCCCGCGACCGTTCGGCGCGCGGTCGCCGAAGCGGTCGTCCGGGTGAGCGATGAACTCGCCGACGCGATCCGTGCCGACAACGTCAAGAAGGGCAACGTGCTCGAGATTGCCCGGCTCGCGGGCATCCAGGGCGCCAAGCACACCTCCCTGCTGATCCCGCTCTGCCATCCGCTGCCGATCGACGCGGTCAGGGTCGAACTCACCCTCGAAAAGAGCACCGTCACGATCCACGCTGAGGTGAAGACCACATGGAAGACCGGCGTCGAGATGGAAGCCCTCACCGCGGTGACGACCGCGGCACTGACGATCATCGACACCGGCAAAGCGATCGACAAAGGAATCGTCATCGAGCGCATCCGTCTCCTCTCAAAGACCGGCGGGAAAAGCGGCGACTATCTCGCACCGAGTCTCTGATCCCCGAGGCAAGGCCTCTCCACGAACGGGTTTCCTCATGGACCGTCTCTCCCCACCGATCACCGTCACCGTGCTCACCGTGTCAGACCGGTGTTCCCGCGGCGAAACCACCGACACCTCCGGACCCGGCCTCCAGGACATCTGTCGCGATCAACTCGGCGCCACGGTCATCGGCACGCGGTGTGTCCCCGACGAGCCGGCCGACATCACAGAGGCAATCCGCAATTGGGCTTTGCAAGGCGTGTGTGGGGGTCAGCACGCGCGTGTGAAACCGGATCTCATCATCACCACCGGGGGCACCGGCCTCGCCCCGCGCGACGTGACCCCCGAGGCCACGGCGTCCGTCTTAGAACGCCGGCACCCCGCCCTGCTCGAACTCGCTCGGTTGCGCTGCTATCAGATCACCCCGCGGACGTTCCTCTCGCGGGGTGAGTGCGGGACCCTCGCGCGTTCCCTCATCATCAACCTCCCCGGTTCTGTGCGCGGCAGTTCCGAGACGCTCGGCGCCATACTCGACATCCTCCCACACGCCATCGAGACCCTCCGTGGCGATGTCCAGGACGACGGCAGAACGGATGTCACGCCGACAACCGGAAGAGTCATCCAGCATCACGACAAGGGCGGGGCGTGACGCACCGAGTCACCCAAGGCGCACACGACTCCGAGCACGGGAACCAAGCACGCTGGTGGGGACGATGGTTCGCGCCGCGCGAATGGGCCGGATCTCTCGCCGACCTGGGCACGTTCCTTCCTCTGGCGCTCGGGGTGTCGGTCGCGTGCGGTCTCGACCTCGCGGTGATCTTCGTCGGCGCGGCGCTCATGTGCGTTACGAGCGCCCTCCTCTTTCGCCAGCCGATCCCACCCCAGCCCATGAAGGCGATCGCCGCGATAGCCATCGCAGGCGGTGTACCCGCCGGAGCGATCGCGGCATCCGGGATCTGGATGGGCCTCTTCCTCGTCGTGCTCGTCGTCACCGGGCTTGTCGAACACGCCTTGAAGTTCATCCCCAAACCGGTCGTGATCGCGGTCCAGGTCGCGGTTGGGTTCAAACTCTTACTCGCGGCATTGTCCGCGGTCCTCACCGGCGACGGATCGCTCGGCACGGGAGAGCCCTTGCCGCTTCTCGGGTGGGACAGCATCCTCATCGCGCTCATTGCGCTTTCGCTGTTCATGTTCTGCAAGAAGATGCTACTCGTCCTCCCGCTCGTCTTCCTCGCGGGCATCGGCATCGCATGGGCGTCCGGCGAACTCATCGGCCCGATGATCACGCCGGCGCTCCCCACCCCTGGCCTGGTCACGATGACGCGAGAGCATTGGATCTCGGGCCTCGTGGATCTCGCGGGTGTGCAGTTCCCGCTCACGCTGCTGAATTCTGTCGTCGCGGTCTGCGCGCTGAGCGCTCGGTACTTCCCCGACCACCCGGTCCCCCCACGCAGGATGGCCGCCGGCGTGGCCGGCTTGAATCTCCTCATCTCACCACTCGGTGCCATGCCCATGTGCTACGGCTCGGGAGGGCTCGCCGCGCAACACTGTTTCGGCGCACGCACCGGCGGCGCACCGATCATCCTCGGCTTCTTCTTGCTCGTCACCGCCGTCCTCTTCGGCCCGACCCTCACGAGCATCCTGATGGCGTATCCCAGGTCCATCCTCGCGATGATGCTGGTCCCCGCTGCCGTGGCGCTCATCCGCTTCCTGTTCGATATACGAGACGCCCGCTCGCTCGCGATCGTAGTTCCAGCGGTGCTCGTAGCACTCTGTTCAAACATGCTGTGGGGGTTCCTCACCGGGATGGCCCTGGCGAGCACCCTACGGCTGAGCCGCGGAGCGCCCGTACTTCAGCGTGCTCCGGGCGATACGCTCGACACTGGCACCGTCAACGAAACCAACGCAACCATGAGAAACGACGACCCGGATGCCCGATGACCTACAACGACCGGCGTACACCCTGGCCGGTGGGAAGAGCTCTCGATTCGGTGCGGACAACTCGCCCGGTTTGTATCGCCTGTGGCCAGCTCCGTCACTACGGTCGCTGAGCATGAAAGTGGCTATCACGACCTGGGTGTGCGAACAATCGCCGACGCGCACCAAAGAACCGGACCCTTCACTGGTATGTACGCCGCTTTGACGAACACACACCTGTCCTGATGTGGCAACGGATCGCCATCGAGGGGACTCGTGCTCTCTGGCGACCCGGTCTCTTTGAATGCACGTGGTGCGAGATCCTCGCGCAACACCGCAGCGGCCCTGCACGCGCCATCGCGTTTCGGCACGACAAGTGGGAGCCCCTGTTCGGGCTGCATCGGACCGATCTGTTGCGCGATGTGACGCTTCGCATTGAGGCACGGTTGCACTCACTGCAGCGCCTACTGGATGATCTGCGGGCGTTCGCGGTAGAGCCCCCGGAGGGCTGGCCGAGCGTATTGCAAGTCAACACACCGGTCGCTGGATCGAATCCTGCCTAGGGCGCTTCCACCGTCGATCTAACGGCCCACAAGGCCTTGTCCGACGTAAGGGGTTCTCAAATCCCGGGATCCGAACTATCGTGACGCCCTGCACGCCCGGCGGTGGCGTGGAATGAGGTTTGTGACGCGGTGGTAGGCGTCGGGAGGTGATCGATGGTGGGAACTGACAACGGCTCTATCGAATCGCGCCTCGCGATACTCGAGCGTTCGGTGCGCCGGACGCGGGTGATTGCGGCGGGGCTGTTGTGCGGGCTGATCGCGTTGCCGCTGCTCGCGCTGGGGCCCGGGGCGAGCCTAGTGCGGGCCGACCGTGTTGATGCGCGTGAGGTGAACCTCGTCGATGACGCGGGGAACATGGTGATGTCGCTGAGTTCCGATGCCGGCGGGTCGCTGGCGATGTATCGGCCCGACGGCGACGTGGCGCTCGCGCTGGGCGAGCGCACCGGGACGCGTCACATGGTGCACCTGGGCGACCCGGGGATGCGCGGGTGGGGGGTGCTGGGCGAGGTGGACCCTGATGATCGCGCGAATCCCGCGGCTCGGGCGGTCGATGGTGTTCACGCGACGCCCGATCGCGGGCCCGAGGCCGCGGCGACGCTGCGCCCGCTTGAAAGCGCGACCGATGCGCAGCGCGCCGAAGCGATGGCGCTGGTCTCGCGTGGCTGGGTGTACCAGATGCCCAGGCCCAAGAGTTCGAGCGCCGCGTGGGGGCGGATGGACCGGCGGGCGACGTGGTTCAGCGGGTACTGGAAGAACCAGGAGACGGGCGCGGTGTCGTCGGTGGTGCCGAACACCACCAACGGGTACGCGGGCGACGGCGTCGAGGTCCCCGAGTGGTATTACGGCGCGAAGTCGCTGGCGCCCTCGGTCCTCGAGTGGCTCTGCTCGCGTGAGGGCGGCGTGCCGCCGCAATAGCGATCAACGGCTGATTACTTGTAGAACACGGCCGCCGAGTAGGGCGGCAGTGTGGTGTCGTCGGTGACGGTCCCGATCGTCTGGACGCCCGCGCGAACGTGGTTGACGACCTGGTTCCAGTCGCCGAAGGGCAGCGCGAAGGCCTGCTGCTTGTCACTGCCGTTGTAGACCACGACGACGGTGGACCACTCGTCGCCGACGGCGGAGCCGTCGAGCTCGAAGGCGATCACGCGGCGGTCCTTCGGATTAAGCCAGTCGAGATGACGTCGGATGTCGCCTGTGGTGCGCATGCGAAAGACCGGGTGGGCCTTGCGGAGTTCGATGAGGCCCGCGGTGTACTCGAAGACGTCGAGGTACTCCGCCTTGCGGGGCCAGTCGAAGGCGTTGTCGTCGTCCCCCGCGTTGTACGAGTTGTGGTTGCCGTTCTTGGTACGGCAGAATTCGGCGCCGCCATGGATGAAGGGCGTGCCCTGGCCGGTGAGGACGATCGCGTGGGCGAGTTTCTGCATGTCGCGCCGCGTCTCGTCGCTGGCGCCGGGGGAGACCTTGGTGATCTTGTCCCAGAGGGTGAGGTTGTCGTGGGCGCTGGCGTAGTTGATGGTCTCGCTTGGGCCGTCGGTGAAGTCGTCGATGGCACCCATGACGCCCCGTTTGATCTCACCCGTATTACCGTCGGGCCCGGTGGCGAAGCCCCGCGCATCGCCGTCGAGATCGCCCCGGATCGCGTTGCGGAGGTGGTCGTTGAAGACGGCGATGCCCATGGATCGCTGGGCGCCCTTGGGGAAGTAGGTGGGGCCGCCCCCGGTCCAGGGCTCGCCGTAGATGGTGAGGTCGCTGCGGAACTCGCGTAGACGCCGGACCCAGGAGCGGACGGAGTCGGGGTGGTGCGTGCCGATCAGGTCGAAGCGGAAGCCGTCCACCTTGTACTCGTTTGCCCAGTACATGAGCGAGTCGCTGATGTACTTGCTGACCATCACGCGTTCGTCGGCGATGGAGTTGCCGACGCCCGCGTCGTTGCGGAGCCGCCCGTCCACTGTGGTGCGGAAGTAATAGAAGGGCACGGTGTTATCGAAATGGGAGTGCTCGAAGCTGCTCGAGGTGTGGTTGTAGACCACATCGAGGATCACGCGCAGCCCCGCGTCGTGCAGGCCCTTGATGGTCTTTTTCAGCTCGACGATGGGGAGCGTAGGCGTGCGCCAGTTCGTCGCGTAGTTGCTCTCGGGGACGTTGAAAAGCGTTGTCCAGTAGCCCCAGTTGTACTCGTCGCGGGGAGAGGGAAAGTCCTGGATCGGGAGCAGGTGCAGGGCGGTGACGCCGAGTTCCTTGAAGTGCCCGAGGCCTGTGGTCACGGGGCCCAGCGGCGTCTGGAGGCCCCCCTCGTTGATGAGGCCCAGGTACGTGCCCTGTGTGATGGGGTCGAGCGAATCATCGCGGATTGAGACGTCGCGGACGTGGATCTCGTAGATCACCTCGTCGGTGGGGTGCGCGATGGTGGGGGGCTCGTGCTGCGCCCAGCCCTCGGGGTTGGTGGCGTCGAGATCGACGACGACCGAGAGCGCGGAGTTGTACGTGGCGGCCCGCGCGTAGATGTCGGCGGCGGAGCGCAGCTTGGCGTAGGAGCGGTACTCGTAGTCGTAGAACCGCCCTTCCATGTCCCCCTCGACGATCGCTTCCCAGACACCGTTGCCGATGTTCTTCATCTGGACGACCTTGTTCGGCGATCTGCCGCGAGGGCCGCGATAGAAGTGGACGAAGGCCTGTTCGCTCACCGGCGACCAGGTGCGGAAGACGGTGCGCTCGGGTGTATAGAGGTTGCCAAGGGTGGTGAGGGGCGCGGTGAATCGCTTCTCATCGAGCACGTCGCGCGCGTAGACCGTGCAGGCACCCACCGAGCGGATGTTCAAACGCAGCCTGGCGACGTCCTCATCGGCAACCCGGGGCGTGATGGGCACGCGGTAGACGACGCCGCCGGGGACACGCCGATCGTCGAGGACCGCCGCGCCGGTCCGGTACTCCTGCGAGGCGCGGAGCGTCTGCACGCTGACGGACGCGAGGGTGCGATCATCGAGCGGCGCACTGGTGGTGAAGGTGATCGCGTCGGAGCTATCGAGGAAGGCGCCCACGACACGGACGGCGAGGTCCACATCGCCCGGCTCGGTGAAGACGGCGGGGTTGCCCGCGACGAGCCAGACCTCGGTGACGCCGTCATCGTCGAGTTCGACGAATCGATCGCTGTCCATATCGCGCGCCTCCCAATTGTTCTTGCGGACGATGAGGCCCTGGCGCTCGACATCGTGAGGAATTCGGAGGACGGCGTAATACCCGTACTCGGTACGCCCGCGCGTTCGCAGGGTGCTGTCGATCTGCGGATCACCCGAGAAATCGAACCGCTGGCCTTCGGCGCCCTCTGACCAACTCCACAGGTTCCATCCCTGGTAGTCATCGTCCTGGCGGTGGTAGTGGACGATGAGTGTTTGATCCACGCGATTCCCGCCGACGATCGCGTCTCGGACCTCCTCGAACCGTTGCTCGAAGGATGGGACCTCGGGTACCGCGAACGCGGCGTGCGATAGGAGCGTCGCCAAGAAGAGTGCGAGCGGGCGGGTGAGCTTCATACGAATGGGCCTTCCGGTCGGAGGGTCTCGTGGGAAATTGGGGTCGGGTCCGTTCGTCGCGGCGAGGGCCTCATCTGTGCGCACACGCTGGGTCAGCTTGATGAGGTCCTTGCATTCGAGGGTACCGTCGTTGTTCGCGTCGGTTGGGATGGCGACGAGTGGGTAGAGGACTTCCTCGTCTGTGTGCCGCTGGTGTTGATGTCGGTCACGAAAGTGGCCGGTCATGGGAAGCGGCCGGTCAACGAATGTGCTGTTGCCGTGCACCCGACGCTGTCGGGGACCAGGCTCACGACGCGATACCCGACCGCGGCGTGTGCCCGCGACGAACGCCTTCGTGCTCTGCGGGCACGCCTCTCGGCGATGGACCGAAACGCACCGGGCGCGGCCACGATTATTCGGAACATGATCGGGTGTCCATTGGCGTGCGGATATCCGGCGAATCATCGAATCCAATGGCCTGTGCCTGTCCCCGGTTGTGTACGCCAGAGGTATTGAGAGGACCTCCTCCGGCACGGAGCACTCGGGGGGGCGTCACACCCACTTCTGTACGCCGTAAAAGGTGGTTTCTGGTTGCGGAACCCCTCTCACGAGGTCGATGACTGGGCACGAACACCCGAGTGGGTGTGCCGGGCCGGGCGAGGATGACGCCATAAGGAATTCAGAGGTTGACTGAAGAGCTGGACAACACGAAGGGCGTACGCAGCGCGTGGCGCGAGGGTGTGCTGTCGGCGCTCTCCGGCGCGCTGGGCACCCCGCTCGCAACGATGGGTGCTCTACGCCCCGCTGGCGAGTCGATCATCGCGTCGCTCGGATTCGTTCCGACTGACTCGTCGTGCCGTAACCCCCTGACCGATCTCGTGCCCCCGGACCAGGACGTCATCGAAATCCGCCGGTTCGATGGTGAGAGTTGGGCACACCAGCAGGGGGCTCGGTCGGGCCTGATCGCGCTCATGACCGGCCCGGACGGGCGACGCGTTGGCTGCCTCTGCGCTCTGGACACCGCGGAGCGGGCCTTTGACGACGACGACATCATGATGATCAGAACGCTCGCCTCGCTCGCGGGGCATCGGCTGGCAACCGAGCGATCCTCGGAATGCCAAGAGGATCTCCACGCATCGGCCGAGCTCTTCGATGCGCTGTCACGCTGCGTGCCGGGCGTGCTGTACCAGTTCCGCATGACGCCCGAGGGTGAGTCCTCTTTCCCGTGGGCGAGCGACGGGATCCGGGCGATCTACCGTGTGGACCCTGAAGAGGTCGCCGCCGACGCCTCTGTGGTCTGGGGACGGCTGCACCCGGACGACATCGATGGAGTCCACACGAGTGTGCTGGCGTCTGCGGAGATGCTCACGACGTGGCGTGCCCGCTACCGCGTGATCGACGACGACGGCGCGGTCCGTTGGCTCGAGGGCGAGGCGAACCCGCTGCGTGAGCCCGATGGGTCCACGCTGTGGCACGGGTACATCCGCGACGTGACCAACGAGGTGGAGCGTGAGGCGAAGCTGAAAGAAGCGCGCGACGACGCCCAGAAGGCGAGCAAGGCCAAGAGCGTGCTGCTCGCGAACGTGGGGCACGAGATCCGCACACCATTGGGCGCGGTCATGGGCTTCGCCGAGGTGCTGGAGCAGTACATCACGGACGTCACGGACCCGGAGTGCATCGAAGCGATCCGCACGATCCGGCGCAACGGCGAGCACCTTCTGGGCCTGGTGAACGACCTCCTAGACGTCTCGCAGATCGAAGCGGGGCGGCTGTCGATCGAGATGATCGGCGTGGACCCCGAGGCGGTGGTCACGGACGTCGTCGCGCTGCTGCGCGTCCGTGCCGAGGCGAAAGGGCTCGAGCTGCACACCACCAGCGAGGGGCCGATCCCAGATCGCGTGACGACCGACCCGACGCGATTGCGCCAGATCCTCATCAACCTCGTGGGCAACGCGATCAAGTTCACAGAACTAGGCTCCGTGACGCTGCGCGTGCGCATGGGCGGGCACGAGCGGCTGCTCTTCGAGGTCTCCGACACGGGGATCGGGATGACGCAGGACCAGTTGGACGTGATCCGCAGGTTCGAGGCCTTCACGCAGGCGGACGTGTCAACGACGCGACGCTTCGGCGGGAGCGGGTTGGGCCTGCGCATCAGCGCCTCCCTCGCCGAGCGCCTGGGCGACCCCCTCGATATCGAGTCCGTCGAATCCAGCGGCAGCACATTCCGATTCGCGATCGACACCGGATCGCTGGATGGCGTCGGTTTTCACTCGGGGCACCGGTTCGAGCAGCCCCAGAACGCCGACCCGAAGAAGCCGCTCGGTGGCGTGCGCATCCTTCTGGCCGACGACAGCGCGGACAACCAGCGTCTGCTCTCGCACCACCTCGTGAAGGCGGGGGCGGAGGTGGAGATCGTCGGCAACGGACTGGAGGCCGTCCGAGCGGTCCGCGGCGCCTCGGTCCCGTTCGCGATTGTGCTGATGGACGTGATGATGCCGGTCATGGATGGGTACGAAGCGACACGCGAGCTCCGGCGCGGCGGGTTCCGGGCCCCGATCCTCGCGATCACCGCCCACGCGGGCCACGATGAGCGGGAGAGCTGCCTGGGAGCGGGGTGCGACGCCTGTCTCACCAAGCCCGACGCCTCAGCGACACTGATCCGGGCGTGCGAGCGATTCCTGCTGCGAGCGAGCGCGGCGTGAACACCGCCTACAGTGCGCGCCATGACACAGGCGACCACACCGTCCGCTGATCTCAACGACTTCGCGCTCGTTACGGGCGTTCTCGACGAACTCTCCACGGGCGAGCGTGCCTCGGCGCGGGACCTCGCCCACGAACTGGCCAGCGCCTGCCGGGCGGGAGACGACCGGTTGCCCTCGGTGCTCGAACGCGTGCGGACACTGAGCGACGACCAGATCCTCCACCTGACGCGCTACCTGACCGTCCGGTTCCACCTGCTGAACAAGGCCGAGCAACTCAACATCGCTCGCGTGAACCGAAGGCGGGAGCGCGAAGCGGAGTCCCGCGGCGCCAAGCCCGAGTCCATCCGCGAGGCGGTGCAGAAACTCCGCGCGGGGGGCGTCGGGCTCGAGGACGCGCTCACGCTGCTCCGTTCGGTGGACATCCAGCCCACGTTCACAGCCCACCCGACCGAGGCACGCCGTCAAACCGTGCTGAACAAGCAGAGCGACGTCGCCGAGGCGGTGGATGAATTGCACTCACAGCGGGCCACGCCCCTGGAGCGCAACGAGGCGCGCGCCAAACTCCGCAGGGCCATCGAGCTCATGCAGTTGACAGACGACGTGCGGTCGCTCCGCCTGCGCGTGCTCGACGAGGTGCGCAACGGTCTGCACTACCTGAGCACGTCGGTGTGGGAGACCGTGCCCCGCCTCGGGCTCGACACGCTGGACGCCCTGCGCGAGGCGTACCCCGAGGCCGCATCGACGCTCGCCCTGGCGGACATGCCCTCCGGCGTGCGCTACCGCACGTGGATCGGTGGCGATCGTGACGGCAACCCCAACGTCACGCACCGAGAGTCCGAGCGCGCGCTCCGCATGCTCCGCGAAAGCGCGATCGGCCTGCTCGACTTGGACCTCGAGCGCCTGCGCGACGAGCTCAGCCTCTCCGACCGTATAGCCCCGGCCCCCCGTGCACTCTTGGACGCGATCCGGGCGGCGGGCGCGATCGACCTCGAGGGTTCGGGCGACGCCGAGCACGCGGAGCACGAACCCTTCCGCCTGCGTGTGATGCAGATGAGAGCCCGCCTGAAGAGCGATCCTTCGTACTCCTCGCGCGACATCCTTGAGGACCTCGAGACGCTGCGCAGCGCCCTGGAATCGATGGGCTGCACCGAGAGCGCCCGCTCGGGCCCGCTGGGCGAGACGATCCTGCGTGTGCGCACGTTCGGGCTCCACCTCGCGAGCGTGGACATCCGCCAGCACTCGAAGGTCCACGAGCGGTGCGCCGACGCCCTGCTCCGCGCCGGCGGCGTCGAGGAGGCCTACACGGCCCTCGACGAGGACGCGCGGTGCGCGGTGCTCCGCAAGGAACTGCTGTCGTCCCGCCCGCTCGTCCGTGATTGGGATGGCTTCGACGACCAGGTGCGCGAGGCGTTGGACGTGCTGCGCATCGTGCGCGAGGCGAAGCGGCGCGAGCCCGATTGTGTGCGCGCGTACGTCGTCTCTATGACCCACGAGGTGAGCGACGTGCTGGAGGTCCTCCTGATGATGAAGGAGGCGGGCCTGTACCGCGTGGTCGCTGGCGGCTCTATCGAGAGCGACATGGACGTCGTGCCACTGCTGGAAACCGTGGAGGACCTGAAGCACGGCGAGCGCGTCCTCCGCTCGCTGTTCAGCGACGACGCCTACCGCAAGGTCCTTGCGCACCGGGGCGCCGAGGAGCGGTGCGCGTTCTTCCAGGAGCTGATGCTCGGGTACTCCGACTCCAATAAGGATGGCGGGTTCCTGATGGCGAACGTCGCGCTGCAAGAGGCGCAGCGCTCGCTCGCAGCGGTGTGCGATGAGGCGGGCGTGACCTTCCGCTTCTTCCACGGTCGGGGCGGCACGGTCGGACGGGGCGGGGGACGCGCCAACCGCGCGATCCTGTCCTCGCCGGCGAACAGCCGCAACGGCAGGATCCGCTTCACCGAACAGGGCGAGGTGATCAGCTTCCGCTACGCGCTGCCCGCGATCGCACGCCGGCACCTCGAACAGATCGTGAACGCAGTCGTGTTGGGCAAGCACAGCGCGGCCTCCGAGCCCGACGACGTCTCGGACCGGGACATCGCGCTGGCGCGCTCGATCGCCGAGAAGGGGATGTCGTCGTACCGCGCGCTCATCGACGACGAGGCGTTCTGGTCGTGGTTCACCTACGTGAGCCCGGTCACGCACATCGGGGGCCTCCCGATCGCGTCGAGGCCGATCATCCGCTCGGGCTCGAAGTTCGAGTTCGAGAACCTGCGCGCGATACCGTGGGTCTTCTCGTGGGTGCAGATGCGCGCGATCGTGCCCGGATGGTACGGCGTTGGTGCCGCGCTCAACGCGCTGGACGACACCGAACTGAAGCACTGCAAGGAGGCCTACGGGCGATGGCCCTTCTTCACGTCGCTGCTCGACCGCGCCCAGCGCGAGATGGCGCGATCCCGCTTGCCCATCGCCCGTCTTTACGCGATGGAACACCCCGACGGTGCCGCCTTCTTCGATCCGATCTGCGAGGACTACGAGCGTGCGCGCACCGCGCTGCTGAGCATCGCGGGTCGATCGGAGCTGCTGGACAACGAGCCGGTGATCAAGAGCGCGATCGAGAAGCGCAACCCCTGGACGGACGTGCTGAACCTCCTGCAGATCGAGCTCATGCGCCGGGCGAGAGAGGGGCGGTCCGAGGAACTGAGCGGGCACATGTTCGCGGTCATCAACGGCATCGCCGCCGCGATGCAGTCCACGGGATGAGGCTGGATCGACGCGAACTCGTCGGCGAGCTCATGGACGATCCGGCGCTGGACGCCCGTGAGCACGAACAGGCGCTGCGCGGGCTCGCCCGGCTCAACCGGCTGAGCAACGCGAGCGGTCCGATCGTGCGAGCGATCAGTGCCCACGATTCGCGACGCGACGCGACCCTGCTGGACGTCGCCTCGGGGTCGGGGGACGTGCTCATGCACGTGCTCAGGAGTGTGCCGGACGTGTGCGCGCACGCCTGCGACATCAGCCCGGTGGCGTGCCATCGCATCGAGTCCCGTGCCGCGAGTGCTGGGCTCCCCGTTCGTGTGGTCGAGGTGGACGCGCTCTCGCCGGGGAGCCTGGGCGACGGGGCGTACGATGTGGTGATGAACGCGCTCTTCCTGCACCATCTCGAACGGGATGACGCCCTGCGCCTGCTGCGCTCGATGCGCGAAGCTCTCGCGCCGGGGGGGCTGCTCGTCATCAGCGACCTGCTGCGGACGCGCCTGAACTACGCGATGGCGCTCGCCGCCTCGCGTCTGGTCACACGCTCGGGTGTGGTGCACACCGATGCGCTGCTGTCGGTGCGGGCCGCGTTCTCGATGGAGGAGGCACGATCCCTCGCGGCGGACGCGGGGCTGGTTGGCGCGGTGCTGCGCCGTGTGTGGCCCGAGCGGTTCCTTCTGACCTGGGTCAAATCGTGAGCGGGTACGGCGCGGTGGTCGTCGGAGCGGGGCCCGCGGGCGCGTTGTCGGCGCTGCTGCTCGCGCGAAGTGGCGTGCGCACGCTGCTCGTCGAGAAGGCCTCGTTCCCGCGATACAAGGTCTGCGGCTGCTGCCTCGCCCCGACGGGTCAGCGCGTGCTGGAGCGCAGCGGTATCCAACAGATTCTCGAAGGCACCGCAACGATCGATCGGCTCGAAGTGCGCCATCGCGTAGGCCGCGTAAGCACCGTGGTTCCCGCGTACCGCGTGCTCACGCGAGAGACGTTGGACGCCCGTCTCGTGGAACTCGCGCAACGCGTCGGGGTCGAAGCACGGTTCGGCGCTGGCGCACGTGTGTTGCCATCGGGCGTTGTTGAGGTCGGTGACGAGGTTGTTCGGGCGGGCGTTGTGCTCTGCGCCGACGGTATCGGCGGCTCTTCGCTGCGGGGTTGGGACCGGTTCGGGTGGAACGTGCGCGAGGCGTCGCGCGTGGGCGTGGGGTGTGTGATCGATGATGGCGGCAACGCAGCGAGGGACGCGGTCACGATGGGCGTCGGCGCGGGCGGGTACTGCGGCGTTGCCCCGCTCGGTGACGGGCGCAGCGTGCTGGCGGCGGCGATCGATACCGCCGCGGTGCGCGCGCACGGCGCGCTCGGTGCGGTCGGGCGCGTGCTGGAAGACACCGGGATGGATGCGCAGATTCCGGCGGGCACGCTGGTCGGCGTGCCGACGCTGACGCGCACGCGATCTTCAATCGAAGCGGGCGCTGGCGATGGGGGGCGTATCTTCGTGATCGGTGACGGCGTGGGCTACATCGAGCCCTTTACGGGCGAGGGGATGAGCTGGGCGCTGCGGAGCGCCGAGATGGTGCGCGACCGCGTGCTTGCGTCGCTCGAGAGGTCGTACGTCGAGGGATCGTGGACACGGGATATGCGCCGCGTGCTCGGGCGTGAGAAGGCGGCCTGCAGGGCGGTGACCGCGGTGCTCAGGCGCCCGCGATTGACGGCGCTGTGCGCGCGGGCCGCGGGGTGGTCCCCTGCATTGGCTGGGTTCGCGGCGCGGCGGGTGGTGGCGGCGTGAGTGTGCGCGTGCTTGGCCTGGGGACAGCGCTGCCCGAGGGGCGCATCGAGCAGGGGCCGACAGCGACGATCGCGGCCCGCCTCGCGGACGCGGAAGATCGCATCGGCGCGATCCGGGCGCTCTTTCGGCGCTCGGGCGTGGACGAGCGACGCAGCGTGCTCGCGAGCGAGGATGGTGCGCTGCGATTCTTCGAATCGGGGCGCGTCCCGACGACCGCGGAACGCATGTGCACGTACGCACAGCACGCGCCGTCACTCGCGCACAGCGCCTGCGTTGCGGCCCTCAACGACGCCTCGACGGACACCGACGCGGTCACCCACCTCGTCGTCGTCTCGTGTACCGGCTTCGAGTCACCCGGCGTGGACCTGCGCCTCATCGATTCCCTCGGGCTCAGCGCCGGCGTGCGGCGCACGAACGTGGGGATGATGGGGTGCCACGGCGCGATCAACGGGCTGGCGACGGCCCGCGCCTTCGCGAACGAGCACCCGTCGCACCGGGTGCTGATGGTCTGCGTCGAGCTCTGCACGCTTCACTTCTGCGCCTCGATGGAGCGCGGCGCGATGGTCGCCAACGCGCTCTTCGCGGACGGGGCCGGAGCGGTGGTGGTCGGCCAGGGCGATCGCGGGCGCGAGCTGGTGGGGTGCTCGAGCGTGGTGGTGCCCGGGACAGACGCGGACATGGGCTGGGTGATCGGCGATGCGGGCTTCGAGATGACACTCGCCAGCGGCGTGCCGCGGGCGCTTGGGGAGCGGGTGCCGGGCTGGGTGGATGGCTGGTTGAACGAGCACGGGCTGTCGCGCTCGGACATCGGTGGGTGGGCGGTACACCCCGGGGGACCCAGGGTGCTGGACGAGGTATCCGCGTCTCTGGGCCTTGCAGAAGACTCGATGGCGGTATCGCGCGCCGTGCTGCGCACGAAGGGCAATATGTCGTCGGGGACGGTGCTCTTCATCCTCGACGCGATGCGCGAGCGGACGGGTCCGATCGTGGTGCTCGCGTTCGGGCCCGGGCTGTGCGGCGAGGGTGCGCTGCTGTTATAGATACGATCGCAAACGGATCTGCCTTCGGCGAGATACTGAGGTACGTTGACTCGATGCGTTTCTTGAATACAGACAATTCCAGAGGCACTACTCAGGATTCGGCTCGGCCTCAGTCAAGCCGTAGCTTCATGAAGCGAAACCTCGTGTTTCTTGCGCTGCTCTTGGTCTCATTGCCAGTGTGTTTAGTCGTCATGTTGTATGCCGATCAGGGTCGAGCACGCTTTCAGAAAACCGTGGAGGCTTCACTCTTTGGTGGGCAATACACAATTCTCTATTCCCCGAGCGGAGACCGCGTCTTTGTTCCACCAAAACACAAACTGTTCGACGATGATGGGGACCCACTTGGTGGCAGTTTCGATGTACACCTTGACAAAGGTTTTATCTCTGGAAGCGCCATCCCTGATGATCCTCCGCTCTTTCGCCGGCTGCTAGGTTCGCACTCATACCGCGTTTCGGCACAATTATATATGCATGACGAGAGTGTCATTGGTGGGCCGAGGTTTTTTGGGACCGGTGCAAGCCCAACAACCCCTGTGACGAGCTACGCAACGGACGACGAGGTGTCGCTAGTACGGCAGTTCTTGCGGCTCGTCTGGGAACCAAGGAACGGACACATCGTGCGTGTTCACACACCGGATGAGTTTGTCGATGCGTTGATTCGTACCTCAACCTGGTCTGATCGACTCACCTCGGGGTGGTTCGTCGTGCACGTGACTTCTGTTGGAATCGCGCTTGCCGCCTTAACTGCGGTGGCAATTCAAACTCTTCGGCTTTCCCGAATGTATCGCAGACAGAAGTTGAATCGGTGCGCGATGTGTGGATACCCGATGGAAGGGAACGCCTCGGGTGCTTGTTCAGAGTGCGGGCTCGCCGTTTCAAAACCGACGGGTTGATTGAGTAATTCTCCGGGATGCCGACGCTCGCCGACGTCGGCGTGTGCAGAGCGGGGCGATGATGAACAGCGCGAGCGCGGAGGGCGCGGGGACCGTGAGGTCGTAGCCGCGCCAGAGGGCGCCGGGGGTGTTGAGGATGAAGACCATGCCGTTGGCGTAGCTGAAGGAGGTGCGGGCGCTGTCCGAGCCGTCGGCATCGGTGAGTATCGCGGTGTCGGTGCGCGCGCCTGTTGCATCCCAGAGCGAGACGACGCCCGCCGCGAAGGTCAGGATGTCGCCGTCATCGGTGATCGCGAAGCGGTCGCGCCCGGGGAGGGCGGATTCGT
>JAJDDE010000077.1 GCA_029260475.1 Phycisphaerales bacterium
AACCCGCACAAGCTCGACGAACTCCGCGAGATCCTGACGCCGATCGGCTACAACGTGCTGTCGCTCGACGACGTCGGGGGCGGGCCCATTGAGGAGCCAGTGGAGGACGCGCCGACCTTCGAGGGCAACGCGCTCAAGAAAGCGGCGCACTACGCCGCCCTCACCGGCCAGCGCTGTCTCGCGGACGACTCGGGGCTGGAGGTGGACGCGCTCGATGGTGCGCCGGGCGTGTACTCGGCGCGGTACGCGGGCGTAGACGGCGATCGCGCGACGCGTGACGAGGCCAACAACGCGAAGCTGCTGCGCGAACTCGCGGATGTCCCCGAGCGGGCGCGCACGGCGCGGTTCGTGTGCGCGATGTGTGTGTGCGATGCCGACGGCACCGTGGTCTGCGAGGCGCGAGGCGCGTTCAACGGGCGCATCGGGCGTGCGCCAGTCGGCTCCAACGGCTTCGGGTATGACCCACTGCTGATCCTTACGGAGCCCGGTGACCCCATGGCCGGCAAGACGAGCGCGGAGCTGTCTGCTGACGAGAAGCACGCGCGATCGCACCGGGGTAAGGCGGCGCGGGCGATCGCGAAGAGGCTCTTTTCATTGGATGGAATGGTCTAGCGGGTGCGGTGGTCTGAAGGCGCTTCGCCGGAAGGCCACGAAGGGGACGCACCCGAGCGCACATCGCGAGGCCTTCGCAGAGCCTCAGTCCACGGCACCGGGGATCACGTTTCGAGCGCCTGCGCGGACATCCACCGGGATCAGCCGAAGCGGCCGTTCCCGGCCACCCGGCATGCCACCCCGACACCGGGGATCTAGAAGATCGTGCGGGCGCGGATCGTTTCGGGGAGGTCCGCCTTCAGGCGGTCACAGAAGGCCTGGGCGTCCGGCGAGCTCGCCTTCACGTCGATGATCACGTAGCTCCGCGCGGGGTCGGACTGCAGATGTTCAGCAGCGATGTTCATGCCCATCTCCGCGGTGATCGCGTGGAGCTTCGCGAGCACGCCCGGCACGTTCTGGTGGATGTGCAGCACGCGCCGGTGGTCCTCGTGCAGCACGGGCAGCTGCACCTCGGGGAGGTTCACGCTGGTGGTGGTCGAGCCGTTGTCCATCAGCGTGATGAGCTTCTGCCCGACCTCCTCGGCGATGTTGCGCTGCGCCTCGGCGGTGCTGCCGCCGATGTGGGGCGTGAGGATGACGTTGTCCACCCCCGCGAGGGGCGGCGTGAAGCTCGCCTCGTTCTTCGCGGGCTCCTCGGGGAAGACGTCGATCGCGGCGCCGCCCAGATGACCGCTCCTGAGCGCACGCTCGAGGGCGTCGAGGTCCACGACACTCCCACGCGCGTTGTTGATGAGGAAGGCGCCGGGCTTCATGCGGGCGATCTCGCGCTCGCCGATCATGCGGCTGGTCGCGCCCGTCGCGGGGACGTGCAGCGAAACGACGTCGGACTGTTCGAGCAGGCTGTCGAGCGTGGCGCACTGGATCGCGTTGCCCAGGGGGAGCGTGTCCACGACGTCGTGGTAGAGCACGCGCATGCCCATGGACTCGGCGAGGACCGAGAGCTGGGAGCCGATGCGCCCGTAGCCGATGATGCCGAGCGTCTTGCCGCGGATCTCGTGGCAGCCGGCGGCGGACTTCATCCAGCGCCCCTCGTGCATCGCGCGGCTGCGATCGAACAGGCGCCGGTGCAGCGCGATGATCTCGCAGATGGTCTTCTCGGCGACGGAGCGCGTGTTGGAGAAGGGGGCGTTGAAGACGCTCACGCCCCGAGCGGCGGCGGCGCCGAGGTCCACCTGGTTGGTCCCGATGCAGAAGCAGCCGACCGCCCAGAGGTGGCTCGTGCGCTCGAAGAAGTCGGCGGCGAGCTGGGTCTTGGAGCGGATGCCGACCATATGCGCGTCGCCAGCGGCCTCGACGAGCTCGTCGCCGCTGAGCGAGCCGTTGACACGCTCGATGTCGTAGCCACGCGACGCGAGGAGTTCCTCGGCGCGTTCGTGGACGTTCTCGAAGAGGACGACCTTGATCTTGTGTCGCGGGACGGAGGTGGCGTCGGGCATGGGTCTGGTCGCGGTGCTCATGGGGTGGTGATCGGCGATCTGTGGGCGGTTCTGAGGCGGGAATCCAAGCCTAGACGGACAGGGCCTCGGAAGGGCGTCTGATGTGCGTAGGATGCCCGATCCTCGCACGAACCGAGCCGACACGGAGCCCCCTATGCGCATCGCCCCACTGATCGTCCTCGCCCTGACGGGCACCGCCCTCGCCTGCCCGCTGTGCATCCTCGAGGAGGCACAGCACGCGGTGCCGCCGGCCCGGTTTGATGTGCTGCCAGCCTCCAGCCAGCCCGGCGGACGCCCCGATATGTCGCCCATCGACTGGCGCGCCGAGGAGAAGGAGAATTTCGAGGACTACGTGATGCTCACCGACCCCGCGCGGTTCCTGAAGGCGGGCGAGGCGTACTTCAACCCGCAGCTCACGCACGTGATCTTCCAGGCGACCGAGCGCCCCGCCGCGGGCGAGGAGCCCAGCCCGCACTACGCGATGTACGTCGCCGAGCTTATCAAGGACGCCAGCGGGACGATCACCGGGATCGAGGAGCCGGTGGTCGTGAGCCGTGAGGGCAGCGCGAACACCTGCGGCTTCTTCCACCCGACGATCCCCGGGGCGATCATCTTCGGCTCCACGATGGTGGAGCCCAGCGCCGAGGAGCAGGCGGGCTACCAGCGCGAGAACAGCCGGTATGCCTGGGCCTTCCCCAAGGAGATGGAGGTCTGCGCGACGCTCATCGAGATGGACCTGGAGGGCGACGACGCGCTGGCGTTCGTGCGCGAGATTGTGGGCGTGGAGCTCGAGAGCGGGCTGCTGACGATCAACAACATGACGATCGACTACTCGCTGAACGCGACGCCCGCCGAGCTCGTCCGCCCGCTCTTCGAGCGCCCGGGCGGCTACGACGCGGAGTGCGC
>JAJDDE010000078.1 GCA_029260475.1 Phycisphaerales bacterium
CGGGGTCGGTCTCGTCGCCGGTGAGGGGCGCTACGAAGGTCTCTATGAAGAGCCGGTCACGCGAACGCTCGCCCCAGACGACCTCGATGCTCACGTAGGACGGATCGCCGGCGGAGCCCGGATCGATGTCCATCTCGAAGCGGAAGTCGTCATCGGGCTCGGCGAAGGTGCCGACGAGGTCGTCCTCCGCCTCGAATCGTGCGGGGCCGAGCGCCACGACCATCGCGAGACGGCCGTCCGCGAGTGCCGCGGCCCGTTGCAGGCGCTCGCCCTGGCGCTGGGCACCGAGCGCCCCGCCGGTGAGGCCGATGATGACCGTGAGCCCCACGCCCAACAGCACGCCTGCGACGATGCCGTCTACCAGGATAAATCCCCTGCGCTTCACCACGGCACGTCCGACAGGTTGAGCGCATCGAGGTCCGTCGATCGGAGCGCGGCCTTGTCGCGCCGGCGCCCGTTGGTGGTGATCCACTGCGAGGCTTCGGTCGCGTAGGGCAGGAGTTCGAGGCTCCATGTCCGCTCGCGTCCGGAGATGTTCGCGACAAGGTCCATCTCGATGAGCGGGCGCGGCTCGCCCGGCACGAACTCAACGCGCCACTCCTCGTCGTCGTCGATGCGATCCCCTTCAACGCGGACCTCGTCGATACGCACGGGGTCCAGCGACACGCTCTGGGCGAGCGGGTCGGATTTCCACTGACCGTTGTCGCGCCTCGAGAGCCCCTGGAGCCGACCTTCATCGTCTGTGGGCAGTTCGAGGCGTTCGAGGCTGACGGTGCGTTCGAGCCCGTCGTAGACGAGGGCCATGCGGAGCGTGCCGAGGGCTTCGCGCTGCGCGATCACGCCCAGCACGCCGGCGAGCGATTCGATCGCGACATCGGCGCGGCGCGCATCGTTTCTCATCAGGCGCGGCGCGGCTAGGCCGGCGATGACACCGATGAGCACGATCACGACGATCGCTTCGACGAGAGTGAACGCGCGACGTTGCATGGTCAGGGTTTGATGATGTCCGCGTCTTCGTCCTCGCCACCGGGCGCGCCATCGGCGCCGTAGGAGACGATGTCGAAGTCCGCGTTGCCCGACTCGGAGGGGATGCGCAGGACGAATTCGTTGCCCCACGGGTCACTCAACGCCTGCTCGTTGTCCACGTAGGGGCCGCGGTACTCGTCCTCGTCCACGCCCGGGGGGGCTTCGAGGAGTGCGCGGATGTCGTAGTCCTCGCTGAGCCCGTGATCGACCAGGAGGTTTTTGGTTGCGGTGGCGAGGGATGCGGCGTTGGACTTGGCGGTGTTGGCCTTGGCGTTTCCGATGTTGTTGAAGATGCGCGGCGCGATGACGGCGGCGATGATGCCGAGGATCACGATGATCACGATCGCCTCGACGAGCGTGAAGCCGTGACGGCTGTTGCGAGCGGAATGGTGTTGTGCGGTGTTCACCGGGTACCCCTTTGGGTTCGTGCGGGTGCGTGTGCGTTCAGCCGCCCGAGATTGCGTTCTGCATCTCGAGCAACGGGAGAAGGATGGCGAGGATGATGCCCGCGACCATGCACGCGAGCACGATGATCAGCATGGGCGGGAGTACTTTCGTGAGCAGTTCGATGCCCTGCTCGGTTTTTTCTTCGAAGGCGGTGGCGGCGGAGAGCAGCAGTTCATCGAGACGCCCAGTCCGCTCGCCCATCGCGACGAGCTGGACCAGCAGCGGCGGGAAGTGCCCGCTCTTGGCCATGGGCTCGGCGATGGTGCGTCCCTCGCTCACCTTGTCGCCGACGGCGGCGACGGCCTCTTCGAGGGCCTTGTTGCCGAGCGTGGCGCGCGTGATCGAGAGGGCCTGCAGCACGGGGATGCCCGCGCCGACGAGCGTTCCCAGCGTGCGGGTGAAGCGGGCGACCGCGACGTCGCGCACGAGCGGGCCGATCACGGGGATCTTCAGCGTCGTGCGATCGATGTTCATCCGCGCCTGGGGCTGGCGGTAGATCTGCGTCCACGCCCAGGCGACGAGCGCGATGCCCACGAGCACCGCCCACCAGTAGCCGCCGAAGAACTCCGCGATGCCCTGCACGACGCGTGTCGGCAGCGGGAGCACCTCGAGCTGCCCCTCCACCGACTGCAGCACGCGCGGGACGATGACGGTGACGACGACGATCATCGCGCCGACGACGAGCAGCAGGATAATGAGCGGGTAGATGAGCGCACCGAGAAGCGCACGCTTGAGCTTTGTTTCGCGATCGAGGAGCGTGGCGCATTGGTTGAGCACCTCGCCCAACCGCCCCGCGCGTTCGCCCGACGAGACGAGAGCCACGGTGAGCTCGTCGAAGGGCTTGCCCGCGTCCTTCACCGCTTCACCGAGCGCGTCGCCCTCTTCCACCGACCCGATGATCCCGTCGATCATCTGGCGCTGGGCATCGGCACGCCCCGCGTCGCGGATGGTCCGGAGCGCGGGCACGAGCGGCAGGCCGGCGTTGACCGCCGTCGCTAACTCGTTCATGAACGACCCGAGTTCACCCCGGCTCATCGCGCGTTTGAGGAGCAGCGAGCCGCTCGCCCGCTTCTCGGCGACCTCTTCGAGGGTGGTGGGCGTCTCCCCGCGCGCCGTGAGGGAGCGCAGCGCGCTGGCGCGGTCACCCGCCTCGATCGTGCCGGCCTTGGCGGCACCCATAGCGACATAGCGGTAGGTCGCCACCGGTCAGCCCGCCTGTCCGGGGGTGTGCCCGTTGAGGGCGGCGGCGTCTTCGACGTCCTGCGTGGCGCGGAGGACCTCTTCGATGGTCGTCTCGCCGCTCGCGGCTTTCAGCATGCCGTCCTCGCGCATCGAAACATGCCCGGAGACGCGCGCGAGCTCGGGCGTGCTCTTGCGTTCGCCGATGGCGCTGCGCAGAGCGGGGCTCACGTCGATGACTTCGTAGTACCCGACCCGGCCCTTGTGCCCCGTGTTGTTGCACTCCTCGCAGCCGGTGCCGATGGTGCTCGTGCGATCGGGGAACATCGCGAGTTCCGCTTCGGTCATGCGGTGCAGCGTGGGCTCTGAGATGGGCCGCTTCGTCGCGCAGGAGGCGCAGATACGCCGACCTAGCCGCTGGGCAAGGATGCCCTCGAGCACGCTCGCGAGCAGGAAGGGCTCGACGCCCATGTCCATGAGGCGTCCCACGGCGCTCACCGCGTCGTTGGTGTGCAGCGTGCTGAAGAGCAGGTGGCCCGTGAGCGCTGAGCGCACCGCGATGTCCGCGGTCTCGCGGTCGCGGATCTCGCCGACCATGATCACGTCCGGGTCCTGACGCAGGATCGAGCGCAGCCCGGTCGCGAACGTGAGCCCGCGCTTCGGGTTCACGGGGATCTGGTTCACGCCCGTGAGCTCGTACTCCACGGGGTCTTCGATCGTGATGATCTTCTTGCGGGGCGAGTACAGCTTGGTGAGCGCCGCGTAGAGCGTGGTCGTCTTGCCCGAGCCGGTGGGGCCGGTGACGAGGACCATGCCGTGAGGCAGATCGATCAGGCCGTCCATCACGTCGCGATCGGACTTGCGCATGCCGAGTGACTCGAGTTCGAGCACGATGGACTGTTTGTCCAAGAGTCGCATGACGACGGACTCGCCGTAGATCGTCGGCACGGTGCTGACGCGGATGTCCACCTTGCGTCCCTCGAAGCGCAGCGTGATGTGCCCGTCCTGGGGCACGTAGCGCTCGGCGATGTTCATGCCCGCCATGATCTTCACGCGTGAGGTGATCGCGGGCTGGAGATGGCGTGGGGGCGACTGCTGCTCCTGGAGCACGCCGTCGATGCGGTATTTGACCGTGAGACGGTCCTCGAAGGGCTCGATGTGGATGTCGCTGGTACGCGAGCGGATCGCCTCGAGGATGATCAGGTTGACCAGGTTGATAAGCGTCGGCGTCTCCGCCATGCGGTGGAGCTCGTCGGCGTCGATCGCCTCGAGGTTCGCGAGGCTGTCGCCGCCGTCATCGGCAGCGCCGAGGCGTGCGGCGAGCTCGGCGGCGGTGGTGCCGTAATGGTCGCGGAGTAGGTCGCGGAGGTGGCGTTCCTGGATGCCCCAGCGATCGACGGGCATGCCCGCGACGACCGAGATCTCGTCCGCGCCGGCATAATCGGTCGGATCGAGCATCGCGACGCGCAGCACGCCCGACTCGATCGCGATGGGCACCGCGCGTACCCGCATCGCCTGCTCGCTCGAGAGCAGCGAGAGCGCCTCGGGTGCGGGTGTCGGGCGGTCGTCGAAGGAGGGGTAGCCCGAGGGATCGCCCGTGGTGGAGTGTGTTGTCGCGGTGGTCACGCTGGTGGGGGTCCTTCCGTCGCTCCAATGTACCGGTCTGGTCGGGAAGCGTTCACATGTTCGGAGCGACGATCAGGGGTTGGTGGGAACGGTGACTCGGAGTTGCTGGAGCTGCTCGTCGGTCAGCACCTTGCCGAGCTCGATCTGTGTCTTGGTGTCGAGGTCGGTGAGCGCTCTCACGAAGTCCACCAGCGCTTCGGCGCCGGGGCGGAGCGGGCGGGCGCTGACCCCGCCTCGCCCGGGCACCACGAGCACGCGGAGGTACTCGCGGGGGGGGCGCGCAGAGTGTCCCGTCGCGTGCTGACGCTCTGCCTCGACCTCGGTCTGACGGATCGTGTTGATGAGGTCGGTATAGCGGCGGTCGTAGTCGGCGCGGATCTCGCCGATGCGCTCGCGCTGCTTCTCGTCGAGGACCTGTGCGGTTGCGAGTCGCTCGAAGGTGTGGATGACACCGCGGCGGGCGTGCATCCACGGGCGGGTCTCGTCCTCGTACAGCCGCTGAAACTGCGGAGCAAAGGACGGGTCCATCGCCTCGAAGAGCGAGGCGGCGGTGCTCCGGTTCAGCTCGGCGACCGCCCACGACGCCTCGCGGGCGCTGCGGGTGAGCCGCTCGAGATCGTTGGGGTCGTACCGGTTCATCGACGCGATCCGGGTGTACGTCGAGACGCGAGCGCGGGCCCGCTCGAGGAGCAGTTCGTGCATATCGGCTTCGTACGCAGCGAGCAGTCCGGTGATCGTGGGTGCGTCCTCCTGCGGGGCCTGGTCGCGGACGAAGGCGATCAGATCGATGCTGTCCTCGGGGTAGACGGTCCGGGGCAGTTCATCGAAACGGATGCGGGCGCGTTCCCACGCCCCCCACCGCTCGACCTGCTCCTTGGTAAGCAGCAGACGCGCATCGTCGTAGAAGGCGAGCACCATCTCTGTGCGCTGTAGCGTGAACCCGTCGTTCATCTCGTCGCGCACCTCGTCGGAGGCACCCCAGTCGTCGCTCTCCTCGGCGGCCTCGAGCGCGGCCTTCACCGCGAGCCGGTGCGCGGTGCGACGCTCGACGTACGCCTCATCGAAGCCTTCGTACAGCTCCTCGAGTTGCACGACCTGGGCGTCGTTCAGGCCGAAGAACGCCGCCATCTCATCGATGTGAGCTTCGGTGACGAGCGCGACCTCGCTGCGAGGCAGACCCTCTTCGGGGCCCTGCCCCATCGCGGGTGCGAGCGGCGTGATCGCGATGAGCACGCCGCACAGCATCGCCGCTCCGCATCGCGTAGCGATGTGGGCACGAGCACTCACAGCGTGCGCGGGCGATTACCCCGATCGCCACCCCGGCGGTTGCCGTCGCCGCCCCGGTTGGGGAGACGTTCACGCCAGTCGCTGTTGTCCTCCCGCTCGGGCAGGCGGGCGGCCTGCTCGTCGGTGAGCAGCGCGCGGAGCCGGGCCATCGTGGCCTCGTCGAGGTCACGCTTCTCGGCACGCACGTCGCGGATCTCCTGCGATTCACCGCCGCGACCGCGACCGCGACCGAACATGGACTCGACTCCGCGGCTCATCTCGCCGTCCTCGATGGTCTTGGCGATCTTGTCGTTGAAAGCGTTCTCGCGCGTGCGGTAGTCGTCGCGGATCATCTCGATCTGGTCGAGCTGCTCGGGCGAGAGGTCCTCGAACTCCATCGAGGCTGTGATCGCCCGGCCCGTGATCGACGGGCGGTAGACGCGGGGGAAGCTCCGCTCCTTGAATTCGCGATTGAACTCTGCGGCGTAGGACGCCTCGAGCACGGTCTCGACCTGCTTGGCGTAGCGGCGGTTGATGTCGCGCACCCTGGTGGCCTCGTCGCGGGCGTCCTCGTACAGGTCCTGCATCTTGTCCATGTCGCCGCTGCGGAACATCTCAATGCCCTTGCTCATGGCGCTCTCGTACGTCTTGTTGCGGGCCAGCAGGGCGCGATCGACCTCGATGCTGTACTGCTCGAGGATGGGCTTCAGGCCTTCCATGGTCTCCTCGGGGAGCTCCATGTCGCGGACCGCCGCGATCACGTCCACCGTCTCGCCCGAGAGCAGGCCGTCGTCACTGAAGCTCGTGTACCGGCGGTGGAAGCGCTCGACCTCTTCCCACTGCTCGTCCTGGTCGGCATCGAGGATGAGGCGGAGGTCCTCCATGAACCGCTCGCCGATCTTGTCCTTCTCTTCGCCCAGCGGCGCCATCGCGCCCATCACGTCCTGCCAGACGCTCTGGTCGCGGGTCTCGCGGAACTCCTGGCGAGCGCCGTCGGTGATCGCACGGACCTTCTCACCGAGCACCTTGATCTCCGCGAGGTAGCTCTGAAGCAGCTCGTTCGCGAACTCGTACTGGTCGTCGGTGAAGGCAACCATGTCGCCGATCTGCTCGATCTGCTCAGAGTCGATCTCGGGGTTAGCGACGTCCCGGAATCCCCCGCCTCCGCCGAACTGGGCGAACGCGGAGGAGGTGGTCATCGCGAGCACCGCGACGCACGCGATCGTGCTGAGGGCCCAACGTCGGGGGGAGATTCTCTTGAGCATGCTGCGGTTCCTTCTTGATCTTCGTCGCCCGACAACGGGGCGGGTTCGTTTTGGCTTTGTTCGGGCTGTGCGCGGGGGGCGCGACATCTGTCGGGTACGACCGTGCCCACAGGGTGAACGCGTGGCACGGCGCGGTATTGCGTGAGATGTGTCTTCGTCGGCGGCTCACCCAGGATGCACCGTCGCTCACGATACCGCTTGCACCGTTCCGGGCTTCACGACGCCCGCGAGGCGCGGGTGTCCACGCTCACCCGCTCCCGAGTTGATGCCCGCGATCCCGTGCCGCTTCAACGGCCCGCTCGATCCAATGCGCCACCCGGCCCTCCTCGAGAGCCGCGAGCCCCGAAGCGGTCGTTCCCCCCGGGCTGGTCACCGCCCGGCGCAGCTCTTCGGGAGGGACACCGCTCGTCGCCAGCAGTTCGGCAGACCCTCGGAGCAACGCTGGGACGATGCGCGAGGCGTCCCGCTCGGATAGTCCGACCCCCGTACCGGCCCGAACGAGTGCCTCGGCGACATAGAAGAGGTAGGCCGGCCCCGAGCCCGCGAGCCCGGTGAAGGCGTCGAGCAGGCTCTCGGGGAGGTCCACCACCTCGCCCAGGGCCTCGAACACGGAGCGGGCGAAGGCGGCGTCATCTGCTGACACGCCCGCAGCCGGTGCGTACGCCGAGACGCCCATCCGGATCCGGACGGGCGTGTTGGGCATCACGCGGATCGGGCGCACGTGAGGGCCGAGATGTCGCGAGATCGTGTCGCAGGTCACCCCCGCCATGATGGAGACGACCACGCGGGAACCGGGCGTCTGGAACGAAGAGCCGAGCGATTCGAAGACCTGAGGCTTGATCGCCAGCCACAGTTGGGCGTCCGGGTTGGAGACCAAGGCGTCCGCCGCGTTGGCGCCGGTCGAGACCCCCCACGCCTCGAAGACCGCTCGCCGATCGGCGTTCGGATCGACGACGAGCCAATCGCCCGCCCGAGTGACCCGGGCTTCGATCGCGCCGCCGATGATCGCCTCTGCCATGTTGCCGCCGCCGATGACAACCGCGATTGGGGCCATGCCTGCACTCGCTTCTGGTTCGGGTGTGTGCCGGAGAAGGGGCTAGAGTACAGGCCCCCCACGGACGGAGCGTGACCGATGGCGATCCCCTACACGATGGAATTCGAGCAGCCGCTGGTGGAGATCGAGTCCGAGATCCGCGCCCTCGAAGGGCGCAGCGGCAGCGGCGAGCAGGACTACGCCGAGGAGATCGCGGGCCTCCGCAAGCACCACGACCGCCTGCTCCAGAAGATCTACAACGGGCTCACCCCGGTGGACACCGTCCGCGTTGCCCGTCACCCGAACCGCCCGCAATCCTCGGACTACATCCGCATGATCGCCAAGGACTTCGTGGAACTCCACGGCGACCGGCGCTACGGCGAGGACCCCGCGATCATCACGGGTTTCGGGCGCATCGGCTCGCTCAAGTGCATGATCGTCGGGCACAACAAGGGCAAGGACACCAACGAGAAGATCGCCTGTCACTTCGGCTGCGCGCACCCCGAGGGGTACCGCAAGGCGCTGGCGAAGATGAAACTCGCCGAGAAGTACAACGTGCCCATCGTCACCCTGGTGGACACGCCCGGCGCCTTCCCAGGCGTCGGCGCCGAGCAGCGCGGGCAGGCGGAGGCGATCGCTGTGAACATGCGCGAGATGTCGCGGATCCGCGTGCCGATCGTCTCCTGCGTCATCGGCGAGGGCGGTTCGGGCGGCGCGCTCGGGATCGCTGTCGCCGACCGCGTCTCGATGCTCCAGCACGCCTGGTACGCGGTGATCAGCCCCGAGGGCTGCGCCGCGATCCTCTGGAAGCAGGCCAATCCGCAGACGAACGCGGAGGCGGCCCAGGCTCTGCACATCACCGCGAACGACAACCTGAAGTTGGGGATCGTGGACGACATCGTCGAGGAGCCTCTGGGCGGTGCCCAGCGTGACCCGGCGGCGGCGGCTGTGTTCCTCAAGGAGTGGATCGTCTCGAACCTCTCCAAGCTGCGCCGGCGCAAGCCCGAGACACTGCTCAACAAGCGGTACGACCGCTTCCGTGCGCTCGGTGCCTACGACGAGGTGACGCCCGCGCCTGCCCCCGATCCGCGCCCCGAATCTTGACCTGACACCCGCGATCGACTAGCATCACCGTCCACCGCAGCGGGGCTTGCGTCGTAAATCGTTATTACGACTTAGGTTACGCGCAATTCGGGACGGAGCCGCTCGTGGCCAAGAAGGTCTCGAAGACCTCCACGAAGAAGAAGACGACCAAAAAGTCGAGCGCTTCTTCCAAGAAGAAGACCTCCTCTGGGCCGTCGCGCGCCGCCAAGAAGACCACATCGAAGAAGGCGACGACCGCGAAGAAGGTCGCCAAGAAGCCCTCGACGAAGAAGAATGTCACCAAGGCAACCACAAAGAAAAGCCCCAAGACGAGTACCAAGAAGACCACGAAGAAGGTCGGCAAGAAGAGCTCTTCCAAGAAGACGACCAAAAAGGCACCCGCGTCCAAGAAGACGCCCGTGTCCAAGAAGGCACCGGTCACGAAAAAGACGACAACCAAGAAATCAACGACAAAGAAGGCTCCCGCTTCGTCCTCGAAAAAGAAGACGACGAAGAAGGCGGACGCCTCGACAACGAAGAAATCCTCCAAGAAGTCCAAGCGCGGCGCGGTCATCGATGGCCCGCGTTTCCGCGGCGCCTTCGCGTCCTCGCACAACGAGGGCCTCGAAGCCGCCAAACGCCTCGCGTCCGCAGCGGGCTTGAGCGGGATCAGCCGCGCGTCGCAGGTCGCCGAGGAGAAGAAGAAGTACCGGCGGGTGACCAAGTCGCCCTTCAACGCCGATCAGCTCGCGGAGTTCCGAGACATGCTGCGCACCAAGCGTCGGCAGATCGTCGGCGACGTGAGCTCCATGGAGACCGAGGCGCTCTCGAGCAGCGATTCGTCGAGCCACACGCCGAACCACATGGCCGATCAGGGCTCGGATACGTACGACCAGTCGCTCAACCTCGACCTCGCCGCCAGCCAGCGGACGCTGCTCACGGACATCGACGACGCGCTCATGCGCATCGAGTCGGGCACCTACGGCATCTGCGAACTGCTCGGGAAGCCTGTCAAGGCCGAGCGTCTCCGCAACACGCCCTGGGCACGCTTCTCGATCGAAGCGGCCAGGATGATCGAGGACGACCCCTCCATCCTCCGGCGCAGCAGCAACAGCGACGACAGCGACGACTGATGACACCAGCGCAACCCAACGGGGCCGCTCGCCCGCGACGCGCCGGGCGGTCTGTGAGCGCGTGGGTGTTCTTCCTCGTCCTGACGGGTCTCTTCGTCGGAGCGGACCTCGTCTCCAAGGACGTCGCTTTCGCCCGTGTCGCTAACAACCCTGTGACGCTCGAGAAGGACGACGTACTCGAATTCCTCCAGACCCAACCCCAAGCGCTCAACGCGCTGATCCCGCCGCATGACGCCGTTGTTGTCACGCCGAACCTCCTCGAGTTCAAGCTCGTGCTGAACCCGGGCGCCGTCTTCGGCACCGGGCCGGGTAAACGCTGGTTCTTCGTGGGGTTCACGATCGTGGCGCTGGTGATCGCGACGGTGCTCTTCGCGGTCTCCACCGACCCGAGACAGCGCGTCACCCACGCGGGCATCGCCCTCATCGTGTCGGGCGGCATCGGCAATCTCTACGACCGCATCCTCTTCGCCTGCGTGCGCGACTTCATCCACCCGCTGCCCGGCGTCACGTGGCCCGGCACGACGAAGGAAGTCTGGCCCTACGTCTCGAATGTGGCCGATGCGTTCCTGCTCATCGGCATCGCGATCATCATGATCAAGCTATGGCGGCACGAGCGTTCCGAGGCGAAGGCCGCCGAGACGGACTCCGATCAGGGCTAAACCGGCTCGGGCCGCAGCGTGCGCACAAAGAATTCCGTCTGGAGGTTCTTGGCCTCGTTAGCGACCTTGCCGAACCCCGCGTGCTCGCTGGGCGCGCCGGTCTCGGGCCAGGTGACGAGTTCGATGCCAGACGCGTCCTTGCCGGCCTCGCGTAACGCCTCGACGAAGTTGCGGATACCCGCGACGGGCACCCACGCATCGATCTCCGAGTGCAGCGCGAGCAGCGGGACGTCTCGCCAGCCGTCGATGTGCGTGATCGGGTTGAGCCGTTCGACGCGCTCTGTGTCGAAAAAGGGATGGCCCTTCATGACCGTGAAGTCGCCCGCGGTCGATTCGACTGCCGCGGCACTGAAGCTGTGTTCCTCGCACAGGCGTGCGAGCGTGACCATCCCCCCCGCCGACATGCCGCCGACGCCAGCGCGTTTCGTGTCGAAGGCGCCGTTGAACCCGGTCCGGAGGTGCGTGATGATGCGGTCGATCTCCGGGAGGCACTCCTCGATGACCCCGAGCGTTTGGTCGGAGGAGTGGCGGGAGCGGTCGAGACGCTCGCCGTGCCCCGGCAGGTCGATCGCGCAGGTCGCGATCCCGGCGCGCAGCCAGCGGAGGTAGCGCCCCGGGTCGAGCTCCTTGCTGACGGTCCTGCCGTGCATCCAGAGCACGAATGGGCGCGGCGTCGGCATCGCCCCCGGCTCGTGCCACCCTTCGTCCGGGTGTGCGAGCAGCGCGGGCACGCTCTGGTCGTCGGTCAGTCGCGTGAAGAGCGTGCGTTCGCGGAGGGCCTTGGGGAGTTGTCCGAGCACTGGCATAGGCGAGGGTAGGCGCGACGCCCTCACACGAGGTCCACGCACTCCACGTCCGCGGCGCTGATGGGCGGGTCGAGGAAGCGCTCGGAGATCCGTGCGAAGCGCTCGGGGCCGTCCGTCGCGAGATAGTCGGCGCTCCCCGGTCCGCCCTCGGTCAGGAGCCCCCGGCGCAGCAACTCGGCGCGGACCGCCTGGGCGGTCGTCCGCGCCGAGTCCACGATGGTGACCTCGTCCCCCAGCACACGCCCGATCGAATCGGTCAGGGCGGGGAAGTGCGTGCAGCCGAGCAGCACCGCTTCGAGGCGTTCGAAGCGCACGGGCTCGGTGATCCGCTGGATGACCGACTCCACGAGCGGCCCGGAGGTCCAGCCCTCCTCCACGAGCGCCACGAGCAGCGTCGCGGCGAGCGGCACGACCCGGACGCCCGGGGCACACGCCTCGATGCACCGCTGGTACGCGCCGCTCGCGACGGTGCTCTCCGTCGCGAGGACCAGCACCGTCCCGGTGCGCACGCTCTCGCCGATCGCGCGAGCGCCCGGCTCGATCACCCCGATGATGGGCGTCCCCTCCCACCGCTCACGCATCGCGGGGATCGCGACGGCGGAGGCGGAGTTGCAGGCGACCACGATGCTCTTTACGTGACGATCGATCAGCAGCGCACCGGCGTTCAGGGCGTACGCACGCACGGTGTCGGCGCTCTTGGTGCCGTAGGGCACGCGGGCGGTGTCACCGAGGTAGATGAAGCGCTCGTCGGGCAGGCGCTCGCGGAGTGCGCGGAGGACGGTGAGCCCGCCGA
>JAJDDE010000079.1 GCA_029260475.1 Phycisphaerales bacterium
GCGGGGTTGATGCGATCGATTGTGGCGTCGGGCATGACGGGCCCTTTCTGACTCGTGCGAGCCTCCGTGTGTACGAACACACGGGGCCCCTGTTCTATTCGTGTATCGGCACGTTCGGGATGCGTCTCGATCGAGCTCGAATTGCGTGAAAAAACCCGCGCAAGGCGAGGCTGGAGGGAGGGTTATCGACTGTCCCGGCACAAAGACACCGCCCCAACCCCTGATTGGGATTCCGACAGCGCGGATTGTGCGCACCCCGGGCGTTCCACGCATACAGCGCCGAAACGAACGAGGGGGTTCAGTCCTTGGCGCGGGAGATGTACGAGCCGTCCACGGTCGAGATCTTGATCGTCTCGCCCACGTCGATGAAGGGGGGCACGCGGGTCTTAAGGCCCGTCTCGCAGACCGCTTCCTTGAGCTGGTTCGTCGCGGTAGCGCCCTTGATGCCGGGCTGGGCCTCGGTGACCTCGAGCTCGACCGAGGCGGGCAGTTCGATGAGGATCGGGCGCCCTTCGTGGAAGAGGATGGTGGTCGTGCCGTTGGGACGCAGATACAGCATCGCGTCGCCCGCGAATTCCTTCTGGAGGGTGAACTGGTCGAAGTCCTCCTGGTCCATGAAGACGTAGCCATCGCCCTCCTCGTAGAGGTACTCCACCTCGCGCTTGTCCACGCTGGTGGCTTCGAGCGAGTCGGAGGAGCCGAAGCGCTTCTCGACGTAGGAGCCGCTCTCGACGTCGCGGAGACGCACCTGCATGTAGGCGGGGCCCTTGCCCGGCTTGGTGTGCTCGTACTTCATCACGATGTACACCTTGCCGTCCATCTTGACAGCCATGCCACCTTTTACCTCGGTCGCCTTCATTTGTGTACGCTCCGTTGACGTTTGTGCGGTAGGTCTTCATCTCGGCCCGTGTTCACGAGCCTCCACCACAAAGGGCGGGACATCGAGGGTAGCGGATACCACGCGCCCGATCCCACAAACCGAGGAGGAACCTGAGATGGGGCTGCGCTATGAGATCAGGAGCGTTGAGGAGCAGGCCAAGCGGTCTCGGGACCGGAAGATCTGGTTGGCCCTCGGCGTCATCGCCGTCCTCGTCACCGGCTGGATCTCCTGGGAGGGGCATTATCGCGACCGGGTCTTCCCGAAGCGGTTCGCGGTGGTTCACGACGGGATGCTCTTCCGCTCTGGGCAGCTCACCGACGCGGTGGTCGAACGGACGTGGCGTCGCAACGGGATCGAGGTGGTGATCAATCTGGGGGAAGACAAGCCCAACCGCCCTCATCAGGAGGCGGCACGCCGGGCGGCCTCAGAATTGGACATCGATCGTGACCTCTTCTCGCTGCAGGGCGACGGAACGGGGAAGCCTGCGACATTCGCTGCGGCGATCGGTCGGATTCGCGAGGCTCAGCTTGCGGGTCAACCCACCATTGTTCACTGCATGGCTGGGAAGCACCGTACGGGGATGGTCATCGCGATGTACCGAATCCTCTATGACGACTGGTCTGCCGATCGCGCGTGGAACGAACTCCTCTCTTTCGATGTGCAGCATCCCGCTCGAATGCGCGCGTACCTCAACAAGAACCTGCCAGAGATCTGCCGCTTGCTTGTGCGGTCGGGATCGCTCAAACGGATCCCAGACCCGATGCCACGCGTGCCATAACTTTGAGTAATCGTTCCATTGGAAGTTCGCATTGGACATGATGTACAATGCCCACCGATGACTTCCGGCGGAAATGACAAAACTGAGAACACCACGCCTCGGGGGCTTGCGCGCGAGTTGGGCAAACGAGGCCCCTTCCAGAGCGACGCGCAGGAGCTGTACCTCAACCTGCTCCGCACCTCCGAACGCCTCTCCGAGCAGTTCGACGCGCTTTTTAAGGCCCACGGGCTGTCCCAGACGCAGTACAACGCCCTCCGCATCCTGCGCGGGCACGCGGTCCCTATCTCCTCCGGAACCGTCGGGAGGGAGCTCCTCAACCGGGAGCCGGACATCACCCGCCTGCTGGATCGGCTCGTAAAGATGAAGTTCGTCGTCCGGGAGCGGTGCGAGCGGGACCGTCGGATCATGCTGGCGTCGCTCACCCCGTCGGGGTACGAATTGCTCGCGGAGCTTGACGATCCGGTGTCCGCGCTGCAGGCCAAGCAGCTCAAGCACATGACGCGCGATGAGATGCGAACGATGATCGATCTGCTGGAACGGGCACGCGAGGGGGCGGCGACGGATCTGGACTGACCCATCGCCTCCCCCGGGCACACGCCGGCCCGAAACACGCCCCGCAGGAGGCCCTCCCGGCGCGGTGCTGGATCGACTCAGCTACGAACCCCCCGGACGCCCTGCCCGTGTGCGTAGGCTTTTTTGCCTCCGGTGGCCGCAGGGGCGGAATCGGCGGGGGGACATTCCCACAGAGGGTACTGTGAAGTTGCACTCAATCCCTATGGAGGCTCGCATATGCTCGAATTGACAACGCTCGCACAGAACGCGTACGCGAGTTCGGACACGATCGACGACAGCGTCATGATCGTGATCGGGATGTCGCTCATGGCGTTCCTCTTCTTCATGGTGCTGGCGATCGCGCTGCCGATCCACGCCAAGGTCAAAACGCGCCAGGAACTCGAGCGCACGAAGCGCGAGATCGCTGCCTACGTCGCCGAGGGCTCCATCTCTCCTGAAGAGGGCACCAAGATGATCAAGGCCGCCGAGCTTGGTGGTGCGAAGGGCTGATTCGGGTCAGGTTTCAGTTCCGTGTGGCCCTGACGACTGCTGCGCGTGAAATGACACGCGGTGGATTCCTAAAGACGTCGGACCTCACCTCAAAGGAGATACGAACGATGACAGACATGCCCCTCACACTGGCCCAGCACACCCTCGCCTCTGGTCCAGAGATGAACGGCTACTTCATGCTCGTGATCATGACGATCGTCGTCGGTGTGATCGCGGTCCTATCGATCGCGATCGGTATCCCGGCACGGGTGTGCATGCAGAAGACACGCGAGCGCGAGAAGACGAAGCGCGAGATCGCGGCCTACGTGGCCGAGGGCTCCATCACGCCCGAAGAGGGCGCCAAGATGATCAAGGCCGCTGAGCGCGGCGGCGCGAAGGACTGGTTCGGCAACAAGGCGTGACAGGGGGCTGATCAGGGTGTGAGCCCGCCGAGTGAGCGATCCAGCGACATCGCCGCCGCTTCTGCCCGGCGTGAGGCCTTCATTACGAATTTGGACATGTCGAACAACATGCGCCCATCGCGCCGGGCGAGCGCCGCGCGCAGGCCCGGGAGTGTCCAGGCGCTGTAGCCCGACCGCTCGTCCGGGGCCGCGAAGTGGTTGCGGTACCAATCCCGATCGGGCAACCCGTTCCCTTCACTCTCGAGCCACGCGCGATCGCAACGCATGAGGGCCGCGTTGAGCGCGTGACCGTCCGCCTCGCCCGCGAGCACGTCCTGTCCCGCGAAGGCGAAGGCCTCGTGCAGGCTCTGCCACGTGTGCCACGCGGTGTGGAGCTGGGTACACGCGCTCCGGTTGAGAGCGTTGAGGTCCTCTTCGAGCTGGATGTGGGCCCTGGCCGCCGCGTCGCCGTACTTCCAGGGCTCGAGCGGCATGACGTCCGCGTTGGCGAGCCGGCTCATGATGATCGCGCCGACCTTCGTCACGGCGCCGGCGCTCGCGTAGTCCTCCCCCACTACCTTGCGGTACCAGGCGAGTGTGTCGTGCGACGAGTGGTAGCTGACACCCTGCGACCCGCGCATCGAGAGCGCCATGCAGGGGACGCCAGAGCGGCACTGGAACGCGACGTGGTCCGAGCCGCCTCCCATGGTGCCGACGCGCGGGTCGAGGCCATCGGCACCCTTCCAGTCGTCGAAGAGCGTCTTGCCCTCGTTGGTGATCGACGCGACGGACGCGGTGGCGTCTCGGATGACGCCCTCCAGGCTCGGCGCGGCGCTGGCGCCGAAGCGTTCGCCCATCGCCGCCATGTCGAGGTTGATGTAGGCCACCGCGCCGAACTTGAGATCGTTCTCGCGCAACTCGACGTACTCGGTAGAGCCGATGATGCCGTGCTCCTCGGCCCCCCAGAAGGCGAAGATCATCGTGCGGTCGGGGACGTCGCCCATGCGTGCGCGTTCGCTGAAGACGCGGGCGAGTTCGAGGAGGACCATCGTGCCCGCGCCGGGGTCACCCGCGCCGTGCGTCCAGGCGTCGTGGTGACAGCCCGCGATGATCTCGAAGTGCGGCTCCACGTCGCCCCGGAGCGTCGCGATGACGTTGGCGGTGCGCGTCGGGCGGATGTCCTGCTCAACGCTGAGCGCGAGCGCCGCGCCGCCCGAGGTGAGGCGGTAGGTCGTTTCGATGCCCCCCTGCCACGCGCGGGGGGCGGCGTCCCCCGTCATCGCGCGGAGCACCGGCTCGATCGCCTTGTAACCGACGGGCTGCACGGGGATCTTCGGGAGCGGCGCTTCGCTCATCGCGATGCGCTGCGCGTCCTCGCCCGCGAAGACGCCCGGCGTGAGCGGGTCGCCCGGATATGGCGCGACGAGGATGCTGCCGCGCTGGATGGAGTCTTCGTTCGCCCACCCGCCCTCGGGGTACACGTCGCCCCGCGCGACGTTGGCGGGGTCGCTGAACATGACGAGGCCCACCGCCCCCGCCCGCTCGGCGAAGTACGCCTTGAATCCACGGTAGTTGCCGCCGTACCGCGCGATGACGATCTTGCC
>JAJDDE010000080.1 GCA_029260475.1 Phycisphaerales bacterium
GGGAACCGCGAAGCGCGGCGGGTGGCAGGCTCAAGCTTCTTGAGCATGTGCAGGGTCGAGCGATCCCATGCTCAAGGGGCTTGAGCATGCCACCCATCGCGGAGAGCGGTGCCCGGCCACCCGGAGGACGTGAGCCGTGCGATCCACCCCCGGGCTCCCGCCCGGGGTTCCAGGCGCCATCTCCTTCCTCCCCCTCCTTCCTCCTTCTCCTTCTCCCTCTCCCTCTCCCTCTGCGCCCTCTGCTCGACTCCGCAGCTCTGCGTACCTCCCCCTCTCCCCGTGACCGCCACCGGGCTCGCGCCCGGTGTTCGTGGGGGGGTGGGGGGGTGAACGGGTGATCGGTGCGTGCGGGTAGGCTTGGCCGCGATGCCCGCCCGCTTCCCACGCTGCGCTTACGGCCCCTTCGCGGCGCGAGCGGCGCTGCGGTCGCTGCTGCCCGACGAGCGCGTGCGCACGTGGTGGGTGGGCACGCGGCGTGGGGCGTGGGGGCTCCACGTGCTGGCCGGTGTGATGCGGCTGCTGCCGGGGGTACTTCCGGGGGCGGGCGGGCGCGCGAGCCGGGGGCTGGTCGGGCTCGGGGCGGTGCTGGTGATCGAGACGGACCGGCGGCTGCTCGTGCTCGCGGGGGACGATCCCTCGCGCGTGGTGCTGGAGCGGCCGTGGCACCGTGTGGAGGTGGGGGACGTAGGCAAGCGGGTGCGCCTCGCGCACACGGGCGGGGTGCTGCTCGTACGCCGCGTGTGGGGCGGCAGGAGCGTGGACAAGGGGGATTCCCCGCCCTCGCCCTGAACGGTACATTGGTAGGTCCCCCCCCCCGCGACCCCGCGACCGCCCGCCGGTCCCGACCCCAGAGCCCGGCGGCGGCCCCCCTGGTCCGAACGAAAGGAGCCGGGCCATGCCCAGCTACACACCAGCCGATCTCCGAAACATCCTCCTCGCCGGTCACGCCGGATCCGGCAAGACCACGCTCGCCGAGGCGATGCTCCATCGCGCCGGCGCCATCAAGAAGATGGGCACCGTCGAGGAGGGCAACACCGTCTGCGATTTCGAGGACGAGGAGAAGCACCACAAGCATTCCCTGTACACGACGATCGTGCACTTCGAGCACGAGGGCGTCTACTTCGATGTGCTCGACACCCCGGGCACGCCGGATTTCATCGGGCAGGCCTTCTGCGCCTTCCCCGCGGTCGAGGCGTGCTGCCTCGTCGTCGGCGCCGACAAGGGCATCCAGACGATGACCCGCCGCCTGTGGCGCAAGACCAAGAGCCGCAACATGCCCACGATGATCGTCGTCAACAAGATGGACGACCACACCGGCGACTGCGAGGAGCTGCTGGAGAACATCCGCGCCGTCTTCGGCGAGGAGTGCCTCCCCGCCAACCTGCCCACCAAGGACGGCAAGGACGTCGTGGACCTCTGGGAGAAGACGCAGGGCGAGGTCGCCTTCAGCAGCGTGAACGATGCGCACACGGCCCTCGTCGATCAGGTGGTGGAGGTCGATGAGGCGCTCATGGCGACGTACCTCGAGCAGGGCGAGAACCTGGACCCGAAGCAGCTCCACGACGCCTTCGAGAAGGCGCTGCGGCAGGCGCACATCGTGCCCGTCTTCTTCGTCAGTGCGCGCACGGGCGCGGGGCTCGACAAGCTGATGCACGCCTTCGCCAGGCTGTGCCCGAGCCCGCTGGAGGGCAACCCGCGCCCCTTCCTGCTCCAGATGGAGGAGGGGGGCCAGGAGAAGGAATGGGTGCCCACGCCCGACCCCAACGAGACGTTTGTCGGGCACATCTACAAGGTGACGACGGACCAGTTCGTCGGCAAGCTCGCGCTGATGCGCGTCCACCAGGGCACGCTGAAGGCGGGCGACCAGGTGTACCTGAACGACGGCAAGAAGGCCGTCCGCGTGGCGCACCTCTACAAGGTGCAGGGCAAGGAGCACACCGAGATCGCCGAGGCCATCCCGGGCGACAACATCGCCCTCGCGAAGATCGAGGACCTGCACTACGACGGGGTGCTCCACGCCTCGACCAAGCTCAGCAACCTCCGGTTCAAGTCCGTGCGCATGCCGCGCCCGATGTACGGCGTCGCCATCGAGCCCAAGAACCGGGGCGACGAGGTGAAGATCAACGAGGCGCTCGCGAAGCTGAAGGAAGAGGACCCCACGTTCCACGTGGAGCGCGTGAGCGCCACCAAGCAGACCGTCGCCCACGCGATGGGCGAGCTGCACATGCGCGTGCTGCTCGAGCGTCTGCACAACCGATTCAAGCTGGACCTCGCCACCGAGCCCCCCAAGGTCGCCTACCGCGAGACCATCTCCGCCAAGGCCGAGGGGCACCACCGTCACAAGAAGCAGACGGGCGGCGCGGGCCAGTTCGGCGAGGTCATGCTCCGCGTGGAGCCCTGGGTCCCGGGCGAGGACGACCACAACGAGCGGCTGCTCTTCGTGGACGCGACCGTCGGCGGCTCCGTGCCGCGACAGTTCATGCCCGCGATCGAGAAGGGCGTCCGCGCGATCCTCGAGCACGGCGCCGTCGCCGGCTACCCGATGAGCGGCGTCAAGGTGGAGGTCTACGACGGCAAGTACCACCCGGTGGACTCCAAGGAGATCGCCTTCGTGACCGCGGGCAAGCGCGCCTTCATCGACGCGGTCGAGAAGGCCAAGCCGGTGCTGCTCGAGCCCTTCGTCGAGGTGGAGGTCACCGCGCCCGCCAGCTCCATGGGGGATATCTCGGGCGACTTCTCATCGAAGCGCGGGCACGTGGTGGACACGGAGATCCTGCCGGGCGAGCAGTGCCTCATCAAGGCCAAAGCGCCGCTGTCGGAGATGAACAACTACTCGAGCCAGCTCAAGAGCATGACCGCGGGGCAGGGTTCGTTTACCATGGACTATTCGCACGACGAGCGCACGCCGCCGAACATCCAGCAGGAGATCATCGCGGCGTTCGAGGGTCACGCGGAAGACGAGTAATCGCGAGCAAGGAGCAGGGATGCAGCGTTCGTTCAAGTGGAAACTCATGGCTGTCGTCTGCGCGTCGGCGTCGCTCCCGGCGTGCGCCCAGCAGCCCGAACCGGCCCCCGCCGGCGTACACGCAACACCCGAGACGCCCGTCGAGGGCGTCCGGTCGTGGCGGCGCGTGTTCCCAACCGGTGAGGAGGGCGATCGCCTCCGCGACCTGCTGGGGGTGCTCAACGAAGGCGATGACCACACGCCGCTCTTGAGCGACGCCTTCTACGCGCACACGCCCCGCGAACGCCTGGACACGATCCTGCAGGAAGTCCGCGCATCGGCGGGCGGTGATCTCGGCTTCGTCCGCGTCCTCCGCACCAGCGAGAACGCCCTGGGCGTCGAGCTGCAGGACGGGCAGGGCGTGC
>JAJDDE010000081.1 GCA_029260475.1 Phycisphaerales bacterium
GTAGTCGAACCGCTCGCGCGTCGCGAAGACCAGGCCGAGCTCGTCGTAGCCCTCTACGACCGCTTCGGTGTAGTCAACGATCCAGTCCTTGGTCTCCTCCGGGATGTTGGCGTTGTAAGGCGTGTCGCCCTCACCAAAGAACGTGGGGGAGCTGTACCCCTGCTCGTGCCAGTCGATGTGCAGTTGCGGCATAAAATGTCGGTACCACCGCACACGTGCGCGTGACTCGGGATGTACGCCCCACACCCAGTCGCGGTTGAGGTCGAAGAGGTAGTGGTTCGAACGTCCGCCGGGCCAGGGTTCGAAGTGCTCGACGCTGTCCTGACGCGTATTGACCTCTTTGCCCATCACCGACTCGAACCACGAGACGTAACGCTCGCGCCCGTCCGGGTTCAGGCACGGGTCGATCACGACCACGACGTCGTCGAGCCACGAGGCGATGGCGCCCTCCTTCGAGGCGGCCAGGGCGTAGGCGAGCGCGAGTGCGGCCTCGGAGTTTGACGCCTCGTTGCCGTGAACGTTGAAGCTGAACCAGATGACCGCCGGGTTGCTGCGAAGGGTGTTCGGTGTGTTGTCCGCATCGGGGTCAGTGAGCGCACGGTTGTGTTCAAGGATCTCGTCGAGGCGTGCGTGGTTGGTGGGGGAAGTGATCGTCAGCGTGACGAGGCGGCGGTCGAGGTGTGTGCGGCCGTACTCGTCGAGGCGGACGCGATCGCTCGAGGCCGCGAGGGCCTCGCAGTAGTCGAGCAGCTGGTCGTGCCGGGTGAACCGCTCTGCGAACCCGTGCCCGAGCGTCTGCTCGAGCGTCGGCACACGCGCATCCATCTCGGCGTCCGCGAACGCCTGCAAAGGGTCGGTTGTTTGCGCGTGTGCGGACACGACGAATGCGAGCAGGGCGAAGAGCGAGAGAGCGGTCCGGCGCATGGGCAGAATCCTCGGGTAGGCGGGCGGTGAAGTGGCGACTGTACACGCGGCGGCACAAAAAACGCCCGCACATGGCGGGCGTTCGGGGATCATTCGGATGTCGGGCGTGTCCGCAGGGGCTCAGCTGGAGCCGGCGGCCTCTTCGTACTCGTCCAGGCGGCCCTGGAACTCTGTGTTGCCGCCGGAAAGCTCGACGGCCTTCTTCTGGGTCTTCACAGCCATCTCGAGCTGCTGGTCCACGTAGTAGGCGCGGGCGAGGGTATCGAGGACATCGGCGTCATCGTTGTCGGTCAGCTCCGCAGCCTTCTCGCCGATGGTCACCGCGAGTTGGGTGTCCATCTCTTCGTCCGTCAAGGGGGAGTCGGGACCGACGATGGTCCAGCACATACCGTTGAGGGCCTGAGCGTCGTCCTTGAAGACGCTCGACATGAGGTCGGCGGCGTACTTGCGGGCCTCATCGGTCTTGCCCAGTTTGGCCTTCGCGACATACAGATAGGGCGCGGCGCCGTTCAAGAAGGACTTCTCGAGGGCGACGAGCTCGGTCAGAGCCTTCTCGGCCTCGGCCCAGTCTTCACCCTGCAACGCGGTCTGCACACGCATCATCACGGGCTGGATCTTCGCCTGGCGTGCTTCCTCTTCCTTCTGGATCCGAGCCATCTCTTCTTCCATGCGCTCCTGAGTGAACTCGTCCTTCACCATGAGCTCGACGGCGGTGTCAAGGCCCATCATGGGGTGGCCGATCCAGGCGATCTCGCCCTCGCGGTCCACGAGCATGACGGTGGGGATGCCGCCCTGACCCGAAGCCTTCATGTAGGCGTCGGCGGTCTTGTCGTCGATGTCCACCGCGACGCGGTAGTCCATGCCGTCGCCGCGCTTCTCAACGAACTCTTCGTTGCCCTGGGAGCCCCAGACAGCGACGCCGATGACGTTGACTTTGGATTCCTTGTACTTCTGCTGGAGCTCGTTGATGTGGGGGATCGAAGCGACGCAGGGGCCGCACCAGGTCGCCCAGAAGTCGAGGATGTAGATCTCGCCTTCTTCGAACGACGTGACCTCTTCGCCCTTGATCCACTCGACGCTCTCGAGCATCGGGGCCTTGTCGCCCACCTTGAGGGTGACGTCCTGGGCCAGCGCGGGGGACACAATCGCGGCGCACGCGACGCCAGCTAGCAACATTTTCAACATCCGATCACTCCTTAGGTGGATCTAGTTTCAGAGAGGCAATGGGGGATGGGACAGTCGGCTACGACGCCCGAGTGCACGCACATACCGCGCGATGTCCCCGACGAGTCTACAGGCCAACGCGGATCGGGCTTCGATTCTTCCGCCGACCTTGTTCTCTGGGTGTTCGGGTCAGGCCTGGGCGGGATGACCGCCAGAGACAGCAGAGGCCAGGGCCTCACGGGCCCATCGGCTCAGGATCTTGTAGACCACGAGGAAGACGAGCAGGCCGACACCGATCTTCAGGATGGTCCACCACATGCTCCCGCCTTCCTTGGCGGCGTCCTTGAGCGTGTGTCCCACCCACACCGCGATGATCGTCCGCGGTGCGATGCCGATCGCGGAACCCCACAGGTAGGGCACGAGGCCCACCGAGGTTGAGGACATCAGCAGGTTCGTGAGCGCGAAGGGCGAGTTGGGGGGGATACGGATCAGGGCGACGATGCCGCCTTCCTGAAGCGGGCTCCGTCCGATGATGGCACCGTGGATAATGCTCGCTCGTTCGTGGTTTTGAATCACCGCCATCACCCGCCCGCGCGCGAGCACGTGCCCCCATATGTAGCCGATGAGCGCACCGCCCGTGACACCGATCATCGCGACGGCCGAGCCGGTGGTCAGCCCGAACAGCGAGCCTGCGACGGTCGCTGAGGCGTACGTCGGCATGAGGATGGAGCCGGTGAAGAGCGCCATCAGGATCGCGAAGGCCGCGGCGGCGATCAACACAGCGCGGGCCGCGGCGATCGGGTCCACAAGGAACGCCATCTCCTGAAAGACCGCGAGCGATCCGAGGCTGGAGAGCACGCCGACCAGCACGAGAGCGCCCATGACGCCGGGCAGGATGAGCGAGGCGATCGCCATCGTGGAGACGACGGGTCCCAATTCGCGGAGCGTGGCGATGACGTCGGCGGTGGAGAGATGGTGTTCCAGCGCATCGTCGGCGAGATCGATCACGGGCTCAGGGCTCACTGGAGGGTTCATCATCGCGACGTCACCTTGTTGAGACTCATTCTCAATCATGTGCCAAGCGTAGGCCTCGTTGTGTTGCTCATCGCCTTGGGACAGGAAGATCCGCGCAGAAAACCGCCCGCGCACGAGCCGTCCTTGGCTGGTGTGCGGGCGCGATCGATTCGTCTGTTGGCGGACGTGCTCAGTGGACGAGCGCGTTGGCCTTCTCGATTTCGTGGATGACCTGGCGGACCTGGAAGGGCTTCTTCAGGAAGCCGTCGAAGCCGTGGGCCCGCAGGTTGACCGCCTGACCTTCGGTGAGCTTGCCGCTCATCGCGATGATGCGGGTGATCGTGAGATCCTCTGTTTCTCGAATGATCTGGGCGACGTCCGTCGCGTCCGCATCACCGAGGTGGATATCGAGGAGCACGACGTGCGGGCGGAATCGCTCGCACTCGAGGCCCGCCTCGAAGCCGGTCTCTGCGACCTTGACGTCGTAGCCGGCTTGTTGAGTGAGCACCTGCTCGAGGGCCTCGAGGACCTCGGGCTCGTCATCGACCACCAGCACACGGGTCTTGCCCGAGTGGATCCCGTCCATGGGGATGTTGTGGTCCTTCATGAACTGGATCAGGTTGTTGACCGGGATTCGCCGGTCTTTGGAGCCCGGGATGCGGTAGCCCTTGAGCTGACCGCTGTCGAACCATTTGCTCACGGTCCGGGGCGCCACGTTGCAGATCTTGGCGACCTCGCCAGTCGTCAGGACATCCTTGTCGGAAGGCATCATCTTCGGTTCCTCGCTCTCGAACCGCCCCGGTTGGGCGGTTGGTGAGGATTCGATCGACGATTACGCCTGACGGCTGAAGCCCGACAAACCCCGAAGTCGGCAAAATATGCCTGCACCGGGCAATCGGCAGGCGCGTGACGTCCGAGTACTGCGAGACACGTCAGAACCGGGTGTCTCTCCGAGGCGGTGGGTTCTCATGACCCCGCTTCGCGAGGGCACCGGGTCACCTCGCGTTGACACGATTTCAGAACCCTGAGTAGAGTGCGGAACTCCCCGCCGTCGGTGTTCGGATACCGGATACCGACCCGCGTGCTCGCGGCGTGCGGTATCGCTGTCTCGTTCCTTCAACAGGACGGAGCCCGAACGGGCCCGTCCCTGCCCACCGCCAACGGTCGCCAGCGGGCGTCTCAATGGCTGAGGAGAAGCCTCGTGCTCAAGGTCACCCGTCCTGCCGCCCTTCGACGATTCCTGGTCGTCACCACCGTTGCGCTCGTCGGCCTCGGTGCCCACGTGTCCGACGCCTCTGCACAGGACGCGCGTTCCGCCAAGCAGTTGCTCGAGGATTTCAATCACTACGTCATCATCGACCAGTACGCGCTAGCCGAAGCCAGCGCTCAGGCGCTGCTCAACATGGGCCTCACGCCGGAGCAGTTCCTGAGTCTGATCGAGGATTCGGCGACGCTCGCGGACCGCTTCGAGGCCGCCCGCCTCAGGGCCCTCCTGATCCCGCAGGTCGAGGACGATGCGGCGGCGCTGTACGCGCTCTACGACGCCGGTCGCAAGGGGCGTGCCCGCTCCCAGACCGAGATCAACCGGAACATCGAACTGCTCGCGGGCGACGCCCGCCAACGCAACGCGGCCCGCGGACGCATCCTCGAAGCGCGCGAGTACGCAGTGCCCCGCTTGCTCGAGTCGGTGCTGACCGACAAACGCATCAGTGTGCAGGCCGAAGCGAACCAACTGCTCGTGTCGCTCGGTCGCGACGCGGCGGTCCCTCTCGCGATCGCTCTGCCCCATCTGGAGTCGGAGGAGCAGGAGCGTGTCGCTCGCATCCTCGGTCAGATCCCGCACCGCGTGTCGGTGCCGGCGCTGTACGAGCTGTGGTCCAACGTCAGCGTCCCGGCCACGCAGCTCGCCGCGGAGCAGGCGATCGTCCGCCTCGACGGCAGTTTCAACGCCGATGTGAACCTCGCTGACCTCTTCCGCAACCACGCCGAACGCTACTACAACGACCGCAAGAGCGGGCAGCTCCTGGCCTTCCCGGGCGAGAGTGTTCAGCTCATCTGGTCTTGGCGTGAAGGGCTGGGCCTGTATCCCGAGACCATCGCCACCGAGGTGTATCACGAGGCGATGGCGATGCGTTCAGCCGGGCATGCGCTGGGCTACAACCAAGACGACGCGGAAGCCACCGCCCTGTGGCTCGCCTCGAACCTCTCCCGCCAGCTCGATCAGGACCCCACATACGACAACCCCGCGTACCCGAACGATCGGGCGGATGCGGACTACTACGCCGCGGCGCTGGGGCACTCGATCGCGCAGCGCGTGCTCGACCGCGCCCTCGGTGACAACGACGTCCAGATCGCGCGTTCTGCGATCGACGCGTTGCGATCCACCGCGGGCAGCGCCTCGCTGTGGGAAGGGCTGGGCGAGCGTCGCCCGCTCTTGGCCGCCCTCTCGTACCCCGATCGTCGCGTGCGGTACGACGCGGCGCTCGCGCTCGCCGAGGCCGATCCGCGTGTGTCGTTCAACGGTGCCGAGCGCGTCGTGCCCACCCTCGCGGGCATGATCACGCAGGCGGGCAAGCGGTACGCACTGGTGCTCGCGACCGATCCCGTGGTGCAGCAGGACCTCCGCGACGCCCTGACCAACGCGGGCTACGACGTGCTTCCACCGATCGCGGGCACCGACGAGGTGCAGATCGCACTCGCCAACGCACCGGGCGTTGACCTCATCGTCGCGGACCTTCCCGGGGAAACACTTCTCCGCACCCGCGAATTCGTTCGCGCCTCGACCACGCTCGGCGCCGCTCCGATGATCGGCATCGCTGCCGGCACCAATCTGCAGCTCTTCCGTGCGGAGAACGATCCGCTCACGCTCGGCCTCCGCAGCGGGGTCACGACCGACGAGATCGCCAACGCCGCGCGTCAGCTCGTGCTCGACACCGTCGGCGCCCCGCTCGACGATCAGGACGCCCTGATCTACGCGGGATTCGCTCTGGCGGCCCTGCGCGATCTCGCCGTCTCCCGCAACGAGGTGCTCGACCCCGCCGACGCGACGCTCACGCTCCTCGACACCGTCTCAGAGACCGACGGCTTCGTGCGACGCCAGATCGCCGACGTCCTCTCCTACATCAACCGCTCCGAGGCGCAGCAGGCCCTGGCGGACGGCGCCGCCAACGCCTTCGACGCGGGCGAGCAGGCCGCGATGCTGGACGCCCTGGCCGGTTCGGCCCGCCGGTTCGGCAACATGCTCGAAGAGAACCACGAGCAAGACATCGCGGACCTCGCGACCACGGGCGAGCCCGAGGTGCGGCAGAGCGCCGCGAACGCCGCGGGTGCTTTGGGGCTCCCGGGCAGCATCATCGCGCCCATCGTGCTCGACGAGATGTGATCCCTCGGGGTAGACGTCTATAAGTATTCGACCGACCGCCGGCCCCTTCGGGTCGGCGGTTGTCGTATCCGGACGTGGAATGCGTGGCTTTACCCGGAAGTGGGTAAAGCGTGCGGGTCGTGCGGGCCGTTCGGCTCCTTCTGATCCGTTGGGCTGAACGCGATGGGACATGCAACCGATGCTCGGAGCGGACGGCAGGCACGCGCGGCCCGCCGATCACGCCGGATGAGCGCGGAACTCGTCGGCGATCATGGGAACGCGTTTGCTTTTGGAGCAGAGATCTATGCGTAACACCCTCAGGGCCGGCTTCACGCTGGTCGAAATCCTCATCGTGGTGGTCATCCTGGGTATCCTGGCAGCCATCGTTGTCCCGCAGTTCACCAACGCTTCGAACGAAGCGGTGAAGGGCGCTCTCGAGAGCCAGCTGCAAACCATCAACTCTCAGGTCGAGCTCTACCGTGTGCGTAACAACGGTGCCTCGCCCACCCTCGCCGCTGGCGAAGCCAACGACGGCTGGGGCGACATGGTCGGTGGTGAGTACCTCAAGGACACCCCGATCAACGGCTACACGGGCGAAGGCTCCGTGGATGCCGGTGTCGAGGCCGACGCCCTCGCCGGTACCCGTGACACGGCGCAGGGTTGGGTCTTCGATGGTGCGACCAACACCGTGTATGCCATGTCCTTCGACGGCGAGTGGCTCGCCCACGAGGACGAGTTCGATGGCGGCGAGGAAGAAGGCGGCTAATCGCTGAACACCGGTCGCCGAACGACCGACTTAGAACACACGCGCAGCCGCCTCCACGGGCGGCCGTCGCGTATCCCTCTGACTGTCTCAAATAACTGTCTCACCACGCGAGGACGCACGGATGCGCCACAAGCACGGATTCACGCTCATCGAAGTGATGATCGTCGTCGTTACGCTCGGGATCCTCGCGGTTCTCGTGGTGCCGCAACTGGCCAGCGCCACCGAGGACGCCACGCGCACCGCCATCCGCGCGCAGCTCGCGATGATCGACAAACAGGTCGAGCTCTACAAGAGCGAGCGCGACGGCGACCTGCCCACGAGCCACGCGACCGAGCCGATGGGCGACGCGGGCACGAACGGCGGATGGGGCATCCTCGTCGCCGGGGAGTACCTCAAGGAACAGCCTATCAATGCGTACACCGGGCGCTCGGCGGTCATCGAAGGTGACTTTGTTGAAGCCCGCGATGCCGAGCAGACGAACGTGCTGGGTTGGCATTACCAGGTCGTCGGCATCCGCCTGGACATCTACGCGATGGGCTACGACCCCGACACCGACACCCTCTCCCACGAATGAACTTCGCCCGCGCGACAACCCGCGCGGAGTTTCTCACCATCGGGATCGCGACCACGACGATCAGCGTCGGCGCCTTCACCGTCGGCCCGGGTCTGCTCCGCGCGTCCTCCGAAACACCTCCCGTGGCGGTCTCCCCGACGACCCCCGAGCTCGCGAGTGCGTGCGATGCGATCCGTTCGCTCATCGATGGCTCGCGAGAGATTTTGCGCGTGTGGAACGCCGACGACACCGGATTCGAAGAAGTCCTGCTCTGGCAGAGCGATACCCACGACCCCGACGTGATCAATCGAGACGAACTCGTCCTGCTCACGTTCAGCGAATCCATGGGCACGCTCGCGTCCTACACCTGTGAAGGCGACCCCGAGCCCGACCTCGCCGGCGAACTCGGTGTTGAGCTCACGACGCCCGCAGAACCGGTAGGGCCTGACCCGTGCACGCTCCCCGTGCCGCGGAGCTCGATCAGCGACCGTTTTTCATGGACCTGGCGCAGCGTCCCGGGTGTCCGACGACGCGTGGTGGCGACCCGACTCGCGTCCTTCTCGGTTGAGGGCGTCCGAGAATCCGAGTCCGGTTCCGGTTGGCGTATCGGCGTGGTGTGGGGCACCGATTCCGCCGAAGACGAGGGAGAGGCTTGCGCGTTCGTCGTCGCACGCGATCGCTGAGCACCCCACGCTGGAGGCGTCTCACCATGGAACAACGTCCGAGTCAGAACACCAAACCAATCCGCTCCGCAGGCATCGGCGCCGCGATAGCACTTGGCGCCGTCGCGCTGCTGGGCATGGGTGCCGGCCCCGCGCAGACCGAAGCGCACGCCGTCCCCAACCTGCCGAATGCTTCGGCGCAGCGGTTCACGATGATCGCGGCGCTCGAGCGACTCGACGATCGCCTCGCGGCGATGGAGAAGCTCTTCGCCGAGGGCGAACTGGTCGTGAAGATCAGCGAGATGCCCGAAGTCAAGGTCGCGGAGTAACCCCGTGAAGTGCTCATCACGAGGCCTCACGCTCATCGAACTGCTCGTGACGGTCGGCATGATGTCGGTCGCCGCGGCCCTGGTCATCCCATCGATGAGCCAGACGGGTGTCCTGCGCGTGCAGGCAGCGGCTCGGACGGTGGTCTCCGACATCACGCTCGCGCAGACCGAAGCGATGGCCTTCCAGGTCAGGCGTGGGCTGTACTTCGGGGCGGTCGCCGACGACAACGGCGGGTACGTCGAGGGCAACGGCTACGTGGTTGCCGAGCCGACCACCGTGCCTCTCACGCTGGGCAACCTGTCCAGCTACGAGCTGGGGCTGCCGGACAACGCAGCGTCGCCGTATATCCGTGATTTCGACAAGGACGCCTCTCGCTACGGGGGAGCGTCCATCGTGGATGCGGACTTCGACGATTCGAGCGTCCTGTTCTTCGATGAACTTGGGGCGCCCTTGCGTCTCGTCACGCCCGACGACGGAGGCGACCCCGAGGCGCTCCCGGGCAACGGCGGCAGCGTCAACATCGAGGCCCCGGGCCTTGGAACGGGCTACAGCGTGACGGTGGACACGATGACCGGTCGCGTGGACGTCGTCCGCGTAGACCTCGCGGCTGAAGACGAAGAAGACTGAACTTCTTGTCATTCGATCGGACCGGGAGCGGAGAGGCGACCAGACGTGATCAAACGGATGCTGCACAGCACCGGGCCCATCGGCATCGACCTGGGCGAAGACGGCGCACGGATCCTCCAGCTCGGCTACGAGCGCGGGGGGCTGGGCGTTGTCGCGAGCGCCCGGCTCGACCTGCACACGCTCAACCTGGAGCACGACCCTGACGACCCTGCGCCCGATGAGTTGATCCGGGCGATCGCGAAGCGCGTGGTCGCCGGTGGGTTTCGTGGGCGGCAGTGCATGATCGCGCTGCCAGACCGGGCCTTTACCGCCCGCTCGGCTCGCCTGCCGGAAATGCCATTGGGTGAACTCTCCGAGGCCGTCCGTCTGGACGCACCGGCGCACCTGGGCATGGACCAGATCGAGGGAGGCGTGCAGATCGGCTGGATGAAGACCGGGGACATCCACCAGGGCGATGATCACCGCATCGAGCTGCTCTACTTCGGAGCTCCGACCGAACGCCTGGAGCAGTTGGCCTACGCGTTCGAGGGGGCCGGTCTCGAACCGGTCGGCATCGAGCCCCATTTCGTGAGCGCGACGCGCGCCATGACCCGCACGCTCAGGCGCACCGCCGACGCCGAGACCACGCAGCTCGTAATCGATGTGTGCCAGGATCACTCAACCGTGCTCATCACCAAGGGCGACACCCTGGCGTTCTCGAAGGTGGTCGGCGTTGGCGGGCGGGCGATGACCGACGCCGCGATGCAGAAACTCGGTCTCGATGACGTCACCGTTCGGGAATTGCGCCGACAGCGGATGACGAAATCGAAGGACGAGATCAGCGACGCCAGGATCGAACGAGCCTTGTTTGACGCGGTGCGCCCGACGATGGCGCAGATCGCGCACGAGGTCAGCCTGTGCCTCCGGCACTTCAGCGTGACTTTTCGCGGCACCCGACCGGCTCGTGCGCTGCTCATCGGCAGCGAAGCACGCGAGCCCGGCTTCGACTCGGTGATCGCTGACAGCGTTGGGTTGGAGACCGCTGTCGGCGATCCGTTCGAAGCGATCGGCACGGACCACGTGGTCGGTGGCGCCAAGTACGGGCCCGCGTGGGCGGCATCGGTCGGCATCGGTATCCGCGACCTCCTCAAGCAGCCTCCATCACGGAAGCGCAGCCAGCGCCGCAGCCGGACCGCGGCCAAGGCCGCGCAGAAGTCCGCGCAAGCCCCGGTTCAGAAAAGGCGTGCCGCATGATCGGTCATGTCGATCTTCTTCCAGCCAGTTGCCGCGAGACCTTCGCGCGTCAGCGTACGCGCCGGCGTTGGCTGCTGGGCTACTGCGCGCTGCTCGTCGTGCTTGCGCTGGGCTACTCGGGTGTCACGGCGCACTATCGCTCCGTGGACGACCAGAGGGACGCGCTGCGGACGCAGGTGCAGGACCGGCTGCTCAAGAACGAGGAGGCCGGTCTGCTGCTCACGCAGATCCGCACGCTCGAGGACCGTCTCACGCGCTACAACACGCTCGCGTGGCCCGTGCGCATGACCGAGGTCATGGATAGCGTGGGATCGATCGTGCCCTCGGGGACGACGCTGACGTCGCTCACGCTCTCCCCGCGAACCGAGCGGATCCGCACGCCCGCGGCCAAGGGCAAGCCGGCTCACGAGCAGACGAAGAACTGGCTCACCGTCGAACTCCAGGGGATTGCTCTCGACGACATCACGGTTTCCCAGATCGTTTCCGGACTCGATGAGAACCCGCTGTTCAGCAGGGTGTCGTTGGACTTCGCACGCCAACGCGAGGTGGACGGTGTGGAGGCTCGCGAGTTCCGGGTGCAGGCGGAGGTCGATCTGGATGCCCGGTACGCCTTCGCGGAGTTGGCCGAAGGGGGTGACGAATGAAGAGCAACACGAATCTCTTTCTGGGTATCGGCCTGGGCGTGCTCGCTGTCCTCGGGGTGCTGCTCGTTGTGGCACCGAGGGTTCACGCGGTCTCCCAGGCGAACGCCGAGATCGGCGGGTTCCGCAAGGAACTCGCCAAGACCAACGCGGGCCCCGAGGCCATCGCGATGCTCAAGGAGAGGCTCCGCATCCTTGAAGAACTCGGCAACGACCGCATCACACCGATCCCCGATGAGCCCGATCTCGCGGGGTTGATGCGCCGGATGAGCGGCATGTTCAGCGACGCGGGCATACAGCCGCCTCAGCTCACAACGGGCGTCCCGCAGCCGGACAAGGGCGCGATGTCGATGCCCATGACCATCGTCGCGAGCGGGGGGTTCGTCTCGATCACCGAGGCGATCCGGAGCATCGAAGGGCTGCCTCGGCTCGTTCGGGTCCGGCGGGTTCGTCTCGCGACCGAGTCCGATAGACGCAAGGGCCCAGTCGATCGCACGGGCGTGGTCCGTGCCGACCTGCTGCTCGATGTTTTCTACGGCACGTCCGAAGTCGCCGAGGTGGACCCGCGATGAACCAGAAGATCCAGGAACTCATCATCGCCGCGAAATCGGACCCGAAAAAGTCCGGTGTCCTGGGTGCCCTCATGCTCGCCCTCGCGGTCCTCGGTGCCAAGCAGTTTCTCGGTGCCGAGCCCAACAAGGCGGCGGCTCAGGACGCGGTCGATGCCGTGCGCAACGAGGTGCTCGGACTGTCCGATATCGGCTCGATCGTCGTTTCTGGCCCCTCGATTGAGGTGCCGGCAACGGAGGGCCGGATGCGCGACTTGTTCCGATTCGACCAGCACCATTTTCCCGCACCGGTGTTAGACGGCGAAGACGTGGAAAGATCGGGAAAGTCTGACGTCTCGACGGACGATCCAAAGCCCGTGGACGCGGACCCCGCAGCGAGTGAGCTCGAGCGGATACGCGCCGAGGCGGAGCGGTTCCGTCTGACCAGCACGCTTCTCGGCTCGAACCCGATCGCTCTGATCGATCTCGTCACGGGCCGCAATGAGAAGCGTTCGTTCATGCTTCGAATCGGGGAGGACGTCCGAGGGTTCACGCTCGTCAGCGTCTCGCACAGAGCAGCGGTGATCGAATACGACGGTCACCAATTCACGCTCAACGTGCAGGACTGAACCGAGCGCGACGTCGGATCCTTCCCGCCCCCGAAAGGGTGTGCCCCGATGACGTTCCGCCGAAACAGCCTCGCTTGGATGATCGCGACCGGTATCGCGTCGCTGTGCGTCTCGACCGCGCACGCCCAAGACAACAACGAACAGAACTCGGGTATTGGCCCGGGAGGCACCGAGGGTGTCGAGGTCTCCGAGTTCCTCACCGTGGACATCTTCGTCCAGGACGAGGACATCACGGATGTCCTCCGCATGCTCTCGCTGCAGAGCCAGCGCAACATCGTCGCCAGCCGCGAAGTGACCGGCACCGTCAGCGCCAACCTCTACGGCGTGACGTTCTACGAGGCGCTCGACGCTATCCTGAACGTCAACGGCTACGGGTACGTGGAGGAGGGCAACTTCATCTACGTCTACCCCGCGGAGGTCATCGCCGAGCTGCAAGAGCAGCAGCGTCAGACCGTCGCGAAGGTCATCAGCCTCAACTACCTCAACGCGATCGATGCCGCCGCCTTCGTGCAGCCGCTGCTGTCGGCCGAGGGCCAGATCCAGACCAACGGCGACGTCGGCGAGTTCTCGATGAGCGACGACACGCCGACGGGCAACGAGGAATTCGCTCTCTCGGCGACGCTCGTCATCTACGACTACCCCGAGCACATCGTCGAGATCGAGGCGATGCTCGAGCAGCTCGATACACGCCCCGCTCAGGTGCTCGTGGAGGCGACCATTCTCGAGACCTCGCTCACCGAGGACAACGCGTTCGGCGTTGACTTCGCCCTCGTGGCCGACATCGAATTCAGCGACTTCTTCAGCCTCGGCGGCCCCCTCACGGGCCCCGCCGCTCTCAGGGGCGGTGCCACCGACGGCATCCTGCCCTCGAACGGACGAGGAGGCGCGATCTCCGGCACGCCCGGCTCGATCGTTGACCGCTCCAACTTCCGTGCCGGTGTGACGTGGAACGACGTCTCGGTCTTCGTCTCTGCCCTCGATGAGGTGTCGGACACGACGATCCTCTCCAACCCCAAGATCCTCGCGCTCAACCGTCAGCCCGCCCGCGTGCTCGTCGGCCAGCGTCTTGGCTACCTCAGCACGACCGCGTCAGAGACCTCGACCACGCAGACCGTCGAGTTCCTCGACACCGGTACAGAACTCGTCTTCCGGCCCTTCATCTCCAAAGACGGCATGATCCGTCTCGAACTCTCCCCCTCCGTCTCCACCGGTGCACCCCGTGCGATCACCGATGCCTCGGGTGTCTCCGTCACCATCCCCGACGAGATCACGCAGGAGATCACCACCAACATCATGGTCCCCGACGGTGCCACGGTCATTCTCGGCGGTCTCTTCCGCGAATCCACCGTTATGGGCCGCTCGCAGGTCCCCATCCTGGGCGACATCCCGCTTCTCGGTGCCGCCTTCCGAGGCCACACCGACGCGGTTGCTCGCACCGAGATCATCTTCCTCATCAAGCCCAGTATCGTGAACGACAACGTGCTCATCGAGCAGGCGGACCAGGCGATGGCCTACATCGAGCGTGTCCGCACCGGCTCCCGCCGCGGCCTGCTCCCCTTCAGCCGCGAGCGTCAGACCTCGATGCTGAACATCAAGGCCGAGCGGTACGCCCGCGAAGGCGACTGGAACAAGGCGATGTGGGCGCTCCGCCGCTCGCTCGAACTCGATCCGAAGCAGGAGGCCGCCTACGAGATCCGTGAGCGCGTCTTCAGCATCGAGGAACAGTGGCCCCGCCGCTCGATCCTTTCGTACGCCATCGACGATTCCATCGGCGGCACCATGCCACCGGCGCGTTGGCCCGAGACGTGGGACGGCGTCGAATCACAGCTCTCCGTCCCCGGTAACCGCGACGTCGCCCGTGTTGTCCCCGAGGGCACGCCCTACGGAGTGACGCCCAAGAACACCTTCGCCGATCAGAACGGGCAGCCGTCGAACGCTGCGGTGTCCAGCAACATCAGCAGCCCCTTCTCGCTCACGAGCTTCGAGGCCCAGCGGCACGGCATCAACCAACCCGTCGCCGACCGCACGTTCAAGCACGAGATGCAGGGTCGTCACTTCGACGTGAGCCTGCTCCTGCTGCCCTTCTCGAAGGACCAGCCCTACTTCGGCGAACCCAAGATCGTCACCAACCCCGAGGAACTCGTGGATGTGGACCCCGATCAGGACTGATTAGGCCCCTCCATCAGACCGATATCGAACACGGCGCGGCCTCCGCGCCGTGTTCGCTTTTTAGGACTCACCCTCTCACCACGGGACCACGCCATGCGCACCACCAACGCCCTCGCCACCCTCGGCGCCCTCTCGATCCTCACGCTGGCCGGTTGCCAGGGGCAAAGCAAGCACACCGCCGAGTTCAAGGCGCAAGCGCAGGAACGCATGAACGGCGTGAAGGCGGCGACGCAGTGGGACATGGCCCACCAGCAATTCCTCTCGGGTGATCTCAATAAAGCGCTCCGCACGGTCGAGGGATCCATCTCGTTCCACGACAAGGTCGCCAAGAGCCACATGCTCAAGGGCAGGATCATGCTCGAGCTCGATCGCTTGGAACTCGCGATCGAGTCGCTCCAGACCGCGACAACGCTCGACCCTGCGAACGCCGAGCCGCAGTACTACCTGGGCATCATCCACGAACGACTCTCGAAGCCGCTGACGGCGCTCGCGGCGTACGACGCCGCCTCGAAGCTCGACCCGCAGAACCCGCAGTACGTCCTAGCGGCTTCGGAGATGGAGATCCAACTGGATCGCCTCGATGAAGCGATGGCTCGGCTCTCCGTTGCGTCCTCGACGTTCGAGCACAACGCGGGGGTCCGTCAGACGCTCGGGCACATCGCGATGATGAAGGGCGAGATGGACATCGCCGTCCGCCACTTCGAAGAGGCGTGCCTCCTCGGCCCCGACGATGCGGGTCTTCTGGAGGACCTGAGCCGTGCGCAGCTCACCGTCGAGGACTACGCGGGCGCCGAGTATAGCCTCCGTCGCCTGCTGCACATCACCGAGAACAAAAGCGACGTCGAACGCATGCTCGTGCGATGCCTCGTAGCGCTCGACCGCCCCGTCGAAGCGCGTGACTTTCTTGTGAAACGTGTGAACTCCGACGCGGGAAACTCGGACGTCGAGTCCTGGATCGATCTGGGTGGCGTCGCCCTCCAGATCGGGGACCGTTTCCGCCTGCGTCAGGCCGGTTCGCGTGTCACTTCGATGGCACCGCACCGCGCGGACGGCTACATGCTGACCGCGTGGTGGCACCATCTCGAGGGGCGCACGAACGACGCGGTGAAGGTCCTGGACCGGGCCGCTCGGGTGACCGGGCAAATATCGGACGTCGCGATCATGCAGAGCCTGATTCTGCGGGAGGCCGGCGAAGATGAACGGGCGCTCTTGGTGTTGACGGCCGCCCGTTCGGTCGATCCCAACAACGAGATGCTGTCGAACATGATGAGCGACATCAAGTCTCAGCGTGCCGTGGCAGACGTCCCGATCGACTGATCTGTTCACCTCACAGGAGAAGAGCAAGCACCGTGCACAACGCCAGGTCGTACATCCTGCCACTGGTCATGCTGCTCGGAGCAGCGGGCTCAACCGCCGCACTCACCGTGTGGGGCTGGGACTGGCTCGCCGCCCGCGACTCGTCAACACGCGTGATTTCGATCATGCTCGGATCGTGTGCCCTGCTCGGCGCGATCGGATGGCTCGTCCTCGTCTCGCTCAAGCGTGAGATTGGGAGGCTGAGCGTCGTGATCGAGGACGCCGCGACCGAAGGGTCCGATCACGGGATCGCCGTTTCCCCCTGGCTGATGCCGCTGGCCGAGTCCATGACCGGTGTCGCGTCGAGCGCCAACGCCAAGAACACCGTCCTCAGCACGCAGATGCGCGAGATGGAAATCCGCATGCGCCTCAGCGAGGTCGAGCGGGCCCACACCGAGGCGATCCTCGACAGCCTGCGCGACGCGGTGCTCGTGACCGACTCGTTCCACGAGATCACTTCATCCAACCGGCGTGCCACCGAACTGCTCGGGATCGTCTCCGACGACTCGAAGCGAGCCCACATCCACCAAGTGCTGGGAGCAACGGACATCGAGGGCGCGATCGGCGAGGTGCTGTCTTCGGGCCTCCCCAACGTATCGCGCCACATCGAACGGAGCATGGCGACGTCCCTCGGCGAGGGTGTCTTCGACATCACGCTCGCGACGCTCCCCTCAGCTGATGCGAACGGCGTAGGTGGCGTTGTCACGATCCTCCGCGACGTCACCCGCGAGAAGGAGATCAGTCGGATGAAGACCGACTTCGTCTCCCAGGCCTCGCACGAACTCCGCACGCCCCTCTCTTCGATCAACGCGTACATCGAGATGCTGATCGACGGCGAAGCAGACGACGAAACCACCCGCCAGGAGTTCTACGGCATCATCAAGGCCGAGACCGAGCGCGTTGCCCGTCTGGTGGACAACATGCTCAATATCTCCCGCATCGAGTCGGGCATCCAGAAGATCGAGCCCACCGAGGTGGACTTCGTGAAGGTGATCAACGAGGTCAAGGAGTCCGTCGCTCTGCGTGCCGAGCAGAAGGACATCAAGATCGTCACCAAGTCCGGCCCGCTCATCTACACCGCCCAGGCCGACCGCGACATGATGGTGCAGGTCGTCCTCAATCTCGTGGGCAACGCCATCAAGTACACGCCCGAAGGCGGTCGGGTGACCGTCGAGGTGGACTCGGACGAATCGTCCCGCGCGGTACTCGTCAGTGTGAGCGACACAGGCCTCGGCATCCCGCCCGAAGCGGTGGACAAGGTCTTCGACAAGTTCTACCGCATCGAGAGCTACAAGCGCGTCGCCAAGGGCACGGGCCTCGGGCTCAACCTCGTGAAGCACATCGTTGAGACGATGCACAAGGGGACCGTCGGGCTCGAGAGCGAGGTCGGGATGGGCAGCAGGTTCTGGTTCAGCGTGCCGTACGAGACGGATACGGGTTAAAGGGGAATGAAGCAGTGATACACAAGATCGTGATCGCAGACGACGAGGCCCACATCACACACGTGGTCTCGCTGAAGGTATCCAACGCGGGGCACGAGGCCATCGTGGCCCATGACGGCGAGGAGGCGCTCGAGCTGTGTCTACAGCACGAACCGTCGCTCGTCATCACCGACCTCCAGATGCCTTACATGAGCGGGCTCGAACTCGCGCAGAAACTCAAGGACAACCAGAGCACGAAGGACACCCCGGTGCTCATGCTCACCGCGCGAGGTTACGCATTGGACCAGCACGAGCTGGACCTGACCAACATCAAGAAGGTCATGAGCAAGCCCTTCAGCCCCCGTGAAGTCATGGCTATTGTCACCGAGTTGCTGGGTGGCGCATCCGAAGCGGAGAACCGGAACGCGGCATGAGCCTCATCCTCGGCCACAACCCGCCCGAGTTTCCTGAATTGGCGCGCACGCTGCGTGACCGTTGTGCCGCGCTTGGGCTTCCCGCGTGGATCATGGGTGTCAACGCCGAGATCCTTGAGCGGCCAGAACCCGCACAGCCTGGCGCTGCATGGTGTACGGCACCAGACTTTGAGCAGCGTTTGCGCACGACCGTTGCGGAAACGGAAATCGGGCACAGGAGCCATTGTGAGCGGGCTGAGATGTTCGCGGGCGCCGAGCTCGTCATCGTGCCCATCCGGACGCAGCGAAAAACGGTGTGCCTCGTCGCGGCGCTCCTTCTGTCTGAAACCGCGTCTGTCGCTGGCACCGAGCCGGAGTCCGCCGCCGCAAAGAAGCCCCGTCCCGAGAGCTTGCACCGCGAGGGCTCGCTGAGCCCAGACCGACTCGAGCAGATCGATTGCACACTGCAGTGGATGATCGATGATCTCACCGCAAACGCACGCCTCGAGTGCGATGTCGAATCCTTCGGTCGCCAGCTCTCCGATACATACGAAGAAATCACGCTCCTCTACAAACTTCGTGAGGGCATCTCCGCGGAAACCAACCCGGCGAACTTTGTCGATGAAGCGTGCCGGGATCTGCTGTCGGTCATCCCGTACGCATGGATCGGTGTCTGTTTCTCACGCGAGCGGCGTGAGGCGAGATCGCTCGCCGGCGAGATGATGCTGTACGGCGATGCGCCGTGTCAGAAGGAAGAGTTCCGCTTTAGCGTCGACCTGATCGCCAGCAGCCTGGTCCCCGGAACGCCGAGGATCCTTGTCGGCGAGGATCGAGGCGCCTTTGCGTGTGACTCGAGCCAGATCGCGGTGATCCCCTTTGGCAAACAGGACGCACTTGTTGGTGTCATCGTTGCCGGAGGGAAGACCAACCATGACGACGCGGTGACGAGCATCGAGATCAAGATGCTCGAGGCGGTCGCGGGGCACATGCTGGTGCTCATCGAGAACGCCGGGCTCTACGCGGAGCAACGCGATACGTTCCTCGGCACGCTGCAGGCCCTCACAACCGCCATCGACGCCAAGGACCGCTACACCTGCGGCCACTCCGAGCGCGTCGCCTATATGTCCGAGCAGATCGCACTCGCCGCGGGGCTCTCGCCCAACGAGACCGAGCGCATCCGGATCTCCGGCCTCGTCCACGACGTCGGCAAGATCGGTGTTCCCGAGAGTGTGCTCCGGAAGCCCGGCAAGCTCACCGACGAAGAGTACGACGCGATCAAGCTGCACCCGGAGATCGGGCACGCCATTCTCCGCGATATCCCGCAACTCGAGGACGTGTTGCCCGGTGTCCTGTACCACCACGAACGCTGGGACGGTCGTGGCTATCCGTTCGGACTCAAGAGCGAAGAGATCCCGATGATGGCTCGTGTCATCGGCCTCGCCGACGCGTTCGACGCGATGAGTTCGAGCCGTACCTACCGCACCGCGATGCCCCGATCAAAGGTGCTGTCCGAGATCGAGAAGGGTGCCGGGACGCAGTTCGACGCCGACCTCGCGAGGCGGTTCCTCACGATCGACCTCTCGGCCTACGACGAGATGGTGGCGCGCCACCACAGCCAGGCCAACGCGGAACAGGGGCGTGCCGCATGAAAGTCAGCACGCAAGACCACGCGCATATCTGCGTGATGACCATCTCGGGCGAGTTCACCCACGACGACACGGACGCATTCCACAGGGCCCTTGGCAACCGGATCGAAGACGGGCGGACGCGTCACGTCATCGTGGACTGCGAGCACCTCGAGTTCATCGACTCGAAGGGGCTCGAGACGCTCATCGACCTGCAGCAGCGCCTCGCCGGCCCGGGCGGCGCCGTCCGCCTGGCGAGCCCGGACTCGACCGTCACCACGATCCTGCACCTCACGCGTCTCGAGAACGCGATCGAGGCCTGCGACACCATCGAAGACGCGGTGAGGAGTCTCCGTTGATCGCGCGCCAGGACAACCCCGAGACACCGCAGCGTGCGAAGCACGAGCACCGCACCGTTCGCGTCGGAGACATCCTCGTCGAGCAGGGTGTCATCACTCAGGAACAGCTTGCCGACGCCCTGGACAGCCAGAAGGACGCCGAGCATCCCAAGCTGATCGGCGAGCTCCTCATCGATCTCGGATTCGTCGAAGAGTCCAACGTCATGCGCGCCATCGCGCAGAGCTACGGGGTTCCGTACGCCCACGTCGCGCCGCGGATCGCCGATCCGCGCGCCATCGAGAGCCTGCCGCGCGAGTTCATCGAGTCGCAGGGCGTGCTCCCGCTCTTCGTGGTGCACGACACGATCACCATCGCGGTCTCAGAACCGGCGAACCTCTACCTCGCCGAGGAACTCAAGCGCCTCTCGGGGAAGAACGTCCAGCTCGTCGCCGCCCTGGACAGAGACATCCGCGCCACGCTGCAGGCGTACCTCCCCAATGCCAACGTCTTCGTGATCGATGAGATCTACGACGATGTAGACGTGCGCGAGTTCGACAGCGTCAAGCAAGACGCGTTCGATATCGCCGACATCGAGGAGATGTCGGGGCAGTCTCCCGTCGTGAAGCTCGTCAATTACATCCTCTACCAGGCGATCCACGACCGAGCCTCCGACATCCATGTCGAGCCCGAAGAGCTGCGCTGCCGCGTGCGGTACCGCGTCGATGGGCGGCTCGCGGTCAAGCTGAGCCCGCCGAGGCAGATGCACCCCGCGGTCGTCTCTCGCATCAAGATTATGGCGGGGATGGACATCTCCGAGCGCCGCCTCCCCCAGGATGGCGACATCCACGTCGCGATCGACGGGCGCCCGTTCGATCTCCGAGTCTCCACCATGCCCGCGAAGCACGGCGAGAAGGTCGTGATCCGCCTGATCGATAATCGCAACGCGGTGCTGCCCGTTGAGAAAATGGGCATGGGGCCCGAGATCGCGGTCGCCTGGCGCAGCGCGATCCACAGCGCCCACGGCATGGTGCTCGTCACCGGCCCCACCGGCTCCGGCAAGTCCACCACGCTCTACTCCGCCCTCGCGGAGATCAACAGCGACGAGATCAACATCTCAACGGTAGAGAACCCCGTCGAAGCACAGCTGCAAGGCGTCAACCAGTTCCAGGTGAACGCCAAGGCGGGTTTCGACTTCGCCTCCGCCCTGCGCGCTCTCCTCCGTCAGGACCCGGACGTCATCATGCTCGGTGAGATCCGTGACCTCGAAACCGCGACGATCGCCACGCAGGCAGCGATGACGGGGCACCTGGTGCTCTCCACGCTGCACACGAACGACGCGATCTCCGCGGTCACGCGCCTCATCAACATGGGCATGGAACCCTTCCTGGTCGCCGCGATGCTCAGGGGTGTCCTAGCCCAGCGCCTGTGCCGCAAGATCTGCCCGCACTGCCGCGAGTCGGTGGAGCCGGACGCGCACGCGAGCGCCGCCGTCGAACGCGTGCTCGGTGAAGCGCCAGAAAAGGTCCACATCGGGCAGGGCTGCTCGCGCTGCAAGGGCACGGGGTACGCGGGGCGGCTCGGCGTCTTTGAGATGCTCATCCCGCAAGACTCGTTCCTCGAATCGGTCGCCACCGGCGCGTCCTTGCAGGAGCTCCGCACGATCGCCCAGGCCAACGGCCACCGCACGATCCAGCACGACGGGTTCGAGAAAGCTATCGCCGGCCTGACCTCGATCGACGAAATCGTCCGCGTGTCGGCGCTCTAATCGGAAGACCCCATGCACACCTTCGCCTACAACGGACGGGACAGCACGGGCCAGCCGGTCACCGGTATCGCCGAGGCCGCCTCGGAGCAGGAAGCCCTTCTCCAGCTCAAAGCCGGCGGCACGACGGTGCTCTCGATCAACCCAGTCCGGGAGCGGTTCGACAGCACCGAGCTCCAGCTCAAGCAGTCGGCGAATCATGTGGGGCGAGAGGACGTCATCGCGTTCTCCTCGCAGCTCGCGGTGATGCTCGACACCGGCGTCCCGCTCACCGAAGCGATGGAGGCGGTCGCCGAGAGCGGCAAGAATGCCGGGCACCTCGGGCGCGTGATCGACAGCATCACCCGGCGCATCTCCGACGGTGAGCCCTTCTCGGAGGCGCTCTCGAGTTTTCCCAAGCTCTTCCCGACGCTCATGATCAGTCTGGTGCGTGCGGCAGAGGCCAGCGGCACCCTCGGGCCAATGCTCGAACGCGTCGCGGGTTACCTCGACAAGGACCGCAAGACCATCCGCCAGATCCGCGGTGCCCTGACCTATCCGCTGATCATGGTCTCGCTTTCGCTGGTCATCACCGGCTTCCTGGTGACATGGGTGCTCCCGCGCTTCGCGAAGATCTACGAGTCCCGCGAGGCGGCGCTCCCGAAGCCGACGAAGATCGTTCTCTCTATCAGCGACTTCGTGCAGGCCAACTGGATGGTGCTGGTCGGATCGGTCATCGCGATCACGCTCGCGTACCTGTTCACTCGAGCGTCAGACGGCGGGCGACGAGCCATCGACGCCGTGCGGCTGAAACTCCCGATCATCGGGCCGATGCTCAACAGCTTCTACCTCGCACGATCGATGCGCACCCTCGGGACACTCCTCGCCTCCGGCGTTCCGCTGATGGACGCGGTGAGCATCACCCGGGGCGTCACGAACAACCACAAGTGGGTCGAGATGTGGGACAGGACCGAGGCCGCGATGACCGCGGGCCAGCCCGTCTCCGAGGTGCTCTGCAAGTCCGACCTCATCCCGTCCACCGTCGCCCGCATGATCAACGCGGGGGAACGCACGGGCCAGCTGCCGACGGTCCTCGAGAAGATCGCGAACACCGTCGAAGACGACCTAGACGAAGCCATCAAGAGCGCGACGCAGCTCATCGAACCCGCGATGATCATGTTCATGGGCGCCACGATCGGCGGCATCGCCATCGCGCTGCTGCTCCCGGTCTTCTCGATCTCGAGCACCATGAGCAACTAGACCGGCTCGCCGACCCGCACATCCTTGAGCTCGAGTTCCACGCGTGCGCTGCCCTTCCACCTGTTGATCTTCGGGCGCGCCGCGACATCGATCTCCATGCCCTCGCGCAGGAGCCCCACATGCTCACCCATGCGCCAACCGATGCCGCGGATCGACGAGCCGCGACCGTCACCGAACCGCACCTGAAGGTGGGCCCCCGATGAGCCCATCGTCTCGCCGTTTCTCATCACGCGCACGCCGCGGATCAAGAGCAACGGTGCGGGGTTCGAACGCCCGAAGGGCGCGAGCGATTCCAGCTGCTCCAAGCAGCGCATGGTGAGCTCGCCGGCGTCCGCTTCGCAATCAAGCGTGAGAGATGGCGTGAGCCATGATTCAGGGATGTGCTCGAGCGCGTGCTCGCCCATACGCCCAGCGAACTCCGGCACGTCGCCAGAGTCGAGTCCCATACCCGCCGCCATGTCATGCCCGCCGAAACGTGTCAGCAACGAAGAGCACGAGTGCAAGGCGCCGTGAAGGTTGTACCCGTCGATGCTCCGCCCGGAGCCGGACGCCTCGCTCCCGTCATCACAGAGGAGCACCGAAGGGCGGCAGTACTTCCCGACCAGGCGCGAGCACACGATGCCCACCACCCCCGGGTGCCAGCCCTCCCCCGCGAGCACGATCGCGCGTCGGTCCGGCGCGTCCAGACCCTGCGACTCCACGCACCCGGACGCCTCTTCGAAGATCCGCTTCTCGATATCGCGCCGCCCCGAGTTCTGACGATCGAGGTGCTTTGCCAATCCGTGCGCGCGTTCCGGGTCATAGGTCGTGAGCAATTCAACCGCTTCGCGCGCGTGACCCATCCTGCCGCAGGCGTTGAGGCGGGGCCCGAGCACAAAGCCCGCCTCCTCGGAACCGACATCCTTCCCGTCGAGCCCCGATGCCTCGATCAACGCGCAGAGTCCCACGTTCTGCGTGTGTTTCACGCGCGCGAGCCCGTGCTTCGCGATCACCCGGTTCTCGCCGACCAGCGGCACCACGTCCGCGATGGTCGCGAGCCCCGCGAGCGCGAGGTTATCCAGGAGCAGGCGTCGTGCCTCGGCGCTCACCCGGTCCGAGCCCTGCTCCATCGTCAGCATTCGCCATGCCAGCTTGAAGGCGACCCCCGCGCCGCACAGCTCTCCAAAGGGATACCCGTCGCCGACTCGGGGGTGGACCAACGCGAAGGCGTCGGGCAACGCCGCGTCGTCAGTGGGGGGGTTGTGGTGGTCGGTGATGATCAGGTCGAGTCCCGCGTCCTTCGCCGCCCGGGCCGGCTCACGGGCCGTGATGCCGCAGTCCACGGAGACCACCACCCGTGCACCCTCCTCCGCGAAGGTACACAGCGCCTCGGCGTTGAGTCCGTACCCCTCGTCGAGCCTGTGGGGGATGTACGTCCTCACCAGGCCTTCCCCGATCGCCTCGGGTGCGAGGTGACGCATTGTGTGCCACAGGATGGCAGTGGCGCTGACGCCGTCCACGTCGTAATCGCCGTAGATCACCACCGGCTCGCGGGCCCGGAGGGCCTCGAGCAGCCGCTCACAGGCCCGCTCCAGCCCCGGCATGAGCGTGGGAGCGTGCATTTCCTTGAGCGATGGACTGCTGAAGCGCTCGGCGTCCTCGAGCCCGTGGATGCCGCGCGCCGACAGCACACGCCGGACCAGGGGGTCCAGAGCGGCGTCGCCTCGGGCCACCTCCGTGGGGCTGGGCTTCGGTTCGATCCATCGGTGCGTGAGGCCGCGCATGATGCCCCAGAATACCCACGTGACGCCCCCGGGCGAATCCGCTACGTTGATCCGTCCCCAGTCCCGCCCGCCCGTCGGGCCCAGCGACGATTCCGCAGGAGACGCTCCCCGTGCCCCATCGATTCCGATCCGCGCTGCTCATCGGCCCTCCCGGCGCCGGCAAGGGCACCCAGGGCGAGCTCCTCGGCAAGCTCCCCGGCTTTTTCCATCACTCTTCCGGCGATGTCTTCCGGAATCTCTCCCCCGAGACACCCGCGGGGAGAATCTTCTACGAGTACTCGTCCAAGGGCCTGCTCGTTCCCGACGACGTGACCATCGAGGTCTGGAAGGCCAACATCACCGCCCAGACGGTGATCGGCGCGTTCAAGCCGCCATCTGACATGCTCATCCTCGACGGCATCCCGCGCAACGCGAATCAGGCGCGCCTCATGGATGAGCACGCGGAGATCGTCCGGGTCGTCCACCTCGTCTGCCCGGACGAAGACGCCTTCGTCGAGCGGCTCAAGCAGCGCGCGAAGAAACAGAACCGTCTCGATGACGCGAAGGAAGACGTCATCCGAAAACGCTTTGTGGTCTACAAGGAAGAGACCCGCCCCGTGCTCGAGCACTACGACCGCTCGCTGATCGCCGACGTGGACGCGACGGGCCCGATCCCGCTGGTGCTCCAGCGCTGCCTCGAGGCGCTCAACCCGGTGACCGCCACCCGCTGAGCGGCCGGGCCATTCGGCAACCGTTCGGTCTCGCGTGCGTATCCTGTGGTAGCCGTACACCGGAGAAAACCATGACCGAGCCGACACGGAAACACCTGCACACGCCGAGCGCTCTCGCCGGGGCGTTGATCGCGCTCGCTGGAATCGGCGTCGGAGCGCTGCTCACTTCCGGCACGGCGATGCCGCACGCGCTCGCGGTCGCCCCAGACACGGGCAGCGGCATCCCCGCGATCGAGCTCGACAAGGACACCACGGCGCTCGTGGTGGACAACCGCGGCATGGTCTTCGTGGTGGACCAGACCGCACGCGCCTTCCCCGTCCGTTACGACGAACAGTCGCTCCGCAACGTGCCGGGCGAAGAGATCCTCCGCGCCCGCTGAGCGCATCGACGGGAGCACTTCGTGTCCAAAGCCATCGTCGATCCGGACGAGCTGCGCCGTTTCGCCAGTGACCTCAAGCGGTTCAACAGCGAGCTCGCGCGCAACGCGCAGCTCATCCACTCTCGCTTTAACGCGCTGGGCGAGACGTGGCGCGATCAGGAGCAGAAGAAGTTCGCCGATGAGTTCGAGCAGATGCTCAGGGCCCTCACGCGCTTCAACCGCGCCACCGACGAGCAGGTCCCCTTCCTCATGCGCAAGGCCGAGCGCATCGAGGACTACCTGAACCAGCGGTAGCGACCCCGCATGTCAGGCCCCGCACGCGTCAGCTCGATCCAGGCCCTCCGCGAGTTTCGCTCCGCGCTCACCATCTTCGCCGATGAAGCACGCTCCGCCCTCGACGCCGCCCAGGGCGAATTGACGAGGGCCGCGCAGCGCACCTCCGCGGACCTGCCCCGCCACTGGCAGGCGCAGCAGCGCAAGTGGGAAGAACAGGTCGTCCGCGCACGCATCGCCCTCGAGCACGCGCGGTCACAGGCCGACATGGGCAAGTCCTCCGTGGACGAACGCCGCTCGCTCCACCACGCAAAGGAGAGCGTGGACGTCGCCCGGCGGAAACTCAGCAGCACCAAGCGGTGGTCGCGCGAGATCGAGCGTGAGCAATCTCAATACCGAGGCCAGACCGAGCCGCTCGCTCGCATGATCGAGGGGGACATCCCCCGCGCGATCGCACGCCTCGAACGCATGGCACGAGATCTTGAGGGGTACACGCACGTCCAGATGCCCGACGCGACCGACTCCGGCGCATCCGTCGAGCGTTCGATGGCGACGGCCCTGGCCTCCTCCAAGTCCACGGGCGACACGGATCGGTACACCGCGCTGCGAGCACTTCGGCCCCACTCCGACAGCGTCCGGGACGCGGCGCGTCTCGAATCCTCTTCCGGAGTGCCGCCCATCCAGCTGCAGCGTGAGGAGCGCAAGGCACTGGCGCTCTTGGCCGGGGAGCACCCGCCCGCGGACCTGCGTCTGGATGTGGCGATCTCGATCGTCCCGGAGAGCACCACGATCATCCTCCAACGCGATGACCCGGTGGATGAAGCGGATTCCGGCTGGCGCTTTCATTCGGACCCTCCCTCCGATACCTGCACGCGCGTGCCCGCGGTGCGGCTCCTCGGTGCGATCCCGGATCTCCCGAGTCTCGCCCGCTGCCCCGCCGGCACGCTGGCGATCATCGAGGACGACGTGGTCAGCGCGCTCTTTGATACGATCGGGCACGATGCATGGAATGATGTGCGCACACACGATGCGGACGGTGAGGAAGACCCGGCGTGAGCCTCAGAACAGCACAGCACCGACTGACGGACGCGAGCCGCGTCCTCGATCAGAAGTGGCGCGTACTCCGCGGTGTGTGGCGCGACGAATCCGCCCGCGCTTTCGAGCAGGATTTCATAACGCCCATCGACCCCGCCCTGCGACACGCCCTCAGCGCCATCGCCCGCATGTCCGAGGTCCTCGAGCACGCACGCTCGGAATGCGAGTGACCAGCGCATGACGCCACCCACCAAGAACCGCGCCAAGGACGACGCGCCACGACCAGCGGCCCAGGGGCCGGTGCTCCGTCGCGTCTGCGACGCGCTGCGAGAGCTGCGCTCGCTCACCGAGGAACGCGCCGAGCGCCTCTCCGCCCTCGATCAGGCCAAGGCGCAGAGCACCTCCGAGGCCCAGTCGCACTTCGAGGAACAGACCGTCCACGCACAGAGCGAGTTCACCAGCACCCGATCGGCGGCGTGGAACGAAGAACGCCAACGCCATCAGGAGATCGGAGCCGAGTACGACGGCGTGATCAAGTCGCAGTACACCGAGCGCAAGAAGCTGCTGGATATCGCCGATGAGAAGGCCGCCAACAAACTCGAGTCCATCAAGCAGGAATCCGTCGAAGCGCGCTGGCTCTTGGAATCCGTGCATGATTCGGACGTCGCGCAGACCCACGCCCTCGCGAAGGGCCGACTCGAATCGCTCGACGCCATCCGGCAGGACGCCGCCGAAGCGCTGCAAGCCCGCTCCGACCTCCACAACGATCTCAAACTGTCGGAGACGAGCCCTGACTCGGATGAAGCCGCCACGCCGGGGATCGCCGACGTGGAGGACGCGATTCAGGAGGCACAGAACGCGATCGAAGACGCGCGCGATGCGCTCCACCGGATCGAGCGCTCACCCTTCCCGCGCGTCGCACGTGGCTTAGGCTACGTCATCTTCGCGATCGTGTGCGTCCTCATCGGTGCGGCGGCCGGCTTCGCGATCGGTTCTCTCAAAGTCGGCGCAGCGTTCTACGCCGGTATCGGCATCGGCATCGTCTTCGCGATCGGATCGCGCTTCCTGCTCGCGGCTCTCTCACGCCGGGTCGTCAGCACACAGGATGAGCGTTGTCTCACCGCTGTGCATCGAGCCACGGGTCTCGAACAGGTCGCGCGTGATCAGACAAACGCCGTCCTCCGCGACCGGCTCAATGAGATCGACCGGGACACCAAGGCCGAGCGTAAAGCGATCGAAGACAAATCCATCGAGCGTCGAGAGCGCCTCGAGCAGCAACACACCAAACGGCGTGCGGACATCCACGAGAATTACAACCCGAAGATCGAACGATTGGAGACGCGGCGCGAGGAGAAGCGTGCCGAGGCCACCGCCAGGCGAGAGGGCATCGAACAGCAGGCACAGGACCGTTTCGATCGGCTCACGGTTGACTCCAGGGCGGAGCGCGACCGCGCGATCGGAGAGGCGGTCTCGATCGCGGAGTCCGGGAGACGAGAGCTGGACTTCCGCTGGCGTGAGGCAGAGCCCCGCCTCCGCGATGAGTGCCGTCTCCTACAGAATGCCGGACAGCGGCACGCGCCGGAGTGGAGCCAGACGACCGCGAACCACGACCCCGTCCCGCCGCCCCTCGCCCGCATCGGCTGGGCCCGATGGGATGTGCCCGAAGCCGCGGCGGGCAAGCCGATCGATTGGGATGGGCCGCGGACCATCGAGCTGCCAATCCCGCTCGAATTCCCTCTCGTGGGTTCGCTGCTGGTCGAAGCCGAGGCCGCGCAACGTGCGCACGCCATCGCACTCATGCGCGCATCGATGCTCCGCGTCCTGACCACCCTCCCGCCGGGCAAGGCCCGCTTCACCATCATCGACCCCATCGGTCTCGGCGAGAGCTTCGCAGCCTTCATGCACCTGGCCGACCACCAGGACCAGCTCGTCTCCGGGCGGATCTGGACCGAACCCCGCCACATCGAGCAGCGGCTTCTCGACCTCACCGAGCACATGGAGTCGGTGATCCAGAAGTATCTGCGCAACGATTTCCCGACGATCGAAGCGTACAACCAGGCCGCGGGTGAAATCGCCGAGCCCTACCGCTTCCTCGTGATCGCGGACTTCCCGACCAATATCTCCGAGGCCGCCGGCAAACGCATCGCGAGCATCGCCTCGTCCGGTGCCCGTTGCGGCGTTCACACGATGATCCTTCGCAATCCGCTGAAGGAACCGCCCAAGAGCATCAACACCGACGAGCTGCGCGCCTCGTCGTTAACGATCCGGCTCGAGAAGGACGGGATCTTGGAACTCGTCGGGCTCGAGCCCCTCGGGAGTGCGCGGGTCCAGATGGACGAGATGCCCGATGACCTCCGTACTCGCGAGCTCCTACGCGAGGTGGGTGAGCTGTCGATCGATGCCGGGCGTGTGCAGGTGCCCTTCACAGCCGTGGGCCCGGGCGAGGGCGAAGCGTGGACCCAGAGCGCCGCCCAGCACCTCCGCATCCCGATCGGACGCTCGGGCGCCTCGAAGACCCAGCAGCTCGTCCTGGGCGAGGGCACCGCCCAGCACGCGCTGATCGCGGGGCGCACGGGCTCGGGCAAATCGACCCTCTTCCACGTGATGATCACCTCCTGCGCCTCGTGGTACTCGACGGACGAGGTCGAGCTCTACCTCGTGGACTTCAAGAAGGGCGTGGAGTTCAAGCCCTACGCGACGCACGCACTCCCCCACGCCCGCGTCATCGCCATCGAGACCGACCGCGCTTTCGGGTTCTCCGTCTTGCAGCGCATCGATCAGGAACTCACCGAGCGTGGCGAGCGCATGCGGTGCGCAGAGGTCCAGAACCTCGCCTCGTTCCGCGAGAAGACGGGCGAGCGCATGCCGCGTGTGCTCCTCATCATCGACGAGTTCCAAGAGCTCTTCGTCGAGGACGATCAGATCGCGCAACAGTCCGCGATGCTCCTCGACCGCATCGTGCGCCAGGGTCGCGCGTTCGGCGTACACGTTGTGCTCGGTTCACAGACGCTGGGCGGCGCGTACGCGATCAACCGCGCAACGATGTCGCAGATGAATGTGCGCATCGCGTTGCAGTGCGATGAACAGGATTCATATCTCATCCTGGGCGAGGACAACGCCGCAGCGCGACTCCTCGAGCGCCCGGGCGAAGCCGTCTACAACGATCAGGGCGGCAAGGTCGAGGCCAACAGCCCCTTCCAGGTCGTGTGGCTCCCCGACACCGTCCGCGACGAGGCGCTCGCGGAGTTGACACGGCGCGCCGAACGCTCGGAGCATCGGGCGCCCGAGCCGATCGTGTTCGAGGGCAACGCGCCCGCGGACGCCTCACGAACCCAGTCGCTCGTCACGCCCAACAACACCCTCGTTGCTCCCGATCAACCCGTGCCGCTCCATCTCGGCGTGCCCGTCGCGATCGCGCCCCCTGTCTTCGCCTCTCTCGAGCGTGTACGGGCCGACAACGCGCTGGTCCTCTCGACGAACACAGAGACCGCCAAGGCGATGCTCGCAGCGGCGCTCCTCGGATTCGATCGGTTCACGGACGCCACGCCGGGCGCCATCGCGCACGTCATCGCACCCCAGAAGACCGATGACCGACACAGCCTCGGGGCGTTCGCCGCGGGGCTGCCCTTGGAGACCCGCCTCTGCGACGTCACTGGTATCACCGACACACTGCTCGAAGTGGAGAGCGAGATCGACAGACGCCAGCTTCTGGGAACCGCCAACGAGCCACCGGTGCTCGTCCTCATCGCGGGTCTGCACCTGTGCCGAGACATCAAGCGCTCAGACGACCTCGGCTTCTCCTCGTTCGGGGACGGATCGAACCCGGAGAAATCCCCGGGGCAACTGCTCGAGCGCATCATTCAGGACGGACCCGAACTCGGTGTCCATGCGTTGGTCTGGTGCGACACGCTCGACGCGTTCGAACGGGCCCTCGACCGCCGGCGGATGGGCGAGTTCTCACACCGCGTGCTCACACAGATGAACGCGATGGATTCCGCGGCGATCCTCGACTCCCCCGCAGCGTCGCGCCTCTCACAAGGGCGCGCGATCTACTACAACGATCGGACGACCGGGTTGGTCACGCTGCGCCCCTACGCATTCCCCGTCGTGCACTGACAGCGTGGGGAGATCCGATGCGGAGGTTCGGGATGGCCGGATCCTGAATGCCCGCTGCACTCGGTGCACATCCGCCTGCAC
>JAJDDE010000082.1 GCA_029260475.1 Phycisphaerales bacterium
GCACGCTCATCCAGGAACGCGTGGAAGAGGCCCAGGAGCCGCTCGTCGAGGGCACGCGTCTTCTCCACACGCCACTCCAGCTTCTCGCGAGGGTCTTCCATGTCCTCGGGCGGGTCCGGCAGCGCGACGCCGGTGACCGCCCAGCGATCGCCCGTGAGCGTGCAGCGCCACGATGACCCCTCTTCGTCGGCGAGGAGCAGGCCGACCTTGCGGGGCCACTTGCCGGTCGCCAGCGCATCGGCCGCCTCGGGCAGGCGCGCGGGCGACGGGCCCTCGGCGTCGGCGCGGAGCGACTGCTTGCCCGTCACGCCCCAGGCGCACTGCATCTCGATGACGCGGTCCAGCGCGTACTCGATCGTCGCGGTGCCGCCAGAGGGGAGGGTGACCTCGAGGGTGCCCCCGTTGTCCTCCCAGCGGTGCCACAGCCAGATGAGCAGCTCGTTGCCCAGGAAATCGTGCGGCTCGGGGCCGCCCATCGACCAGGGCACGTCGGGCGTGCGACCCGCCTCATCCGAGACGTGCGGCGGCGGGGGGGTGAAGGGGGAGGGCTGCAGGTCCTCGAGGTCGCGCGTGCGCCCGGACGTCGCGAGGTGGTCGTAGGCGAGCCGACCGGCGCTCAGCGTGGTGAGCTGGAGCTGGCCATCGAAGGTCTTCCGCCACAGGTCGAGGAGCGTCTCGGTCGCCTTGTTGCTGCTGGAGGCGAGGAGGAGGGCGTGGCGCTCGGCGTCCCACAGGACGGGCGTCATCGAGCTGGTGCGGTGCTTGCCGCTGGCGAGTTCTTTGTGGAGCGACTGCTCGACGAGATCGCGTAGGTCGCGCTTCTCGGCGCGTGAGAGAAAATCACCGTCGGACGACGCGCGGACTGAGTGCTCGAGCTGCCCCTTGATGGCCCGTTTGATCTCGCTGGGCACGCGGTTGGTGTCCATCCGCATCGCGGCGTGGAGCACGGAGCCGCCCGCATAGGTGTTGTGCTCGGCGTCGAAGGCCTCGTCATACACGTGCGCCCCCGCGCACCACCCCGTCTCGACTTCACCCTTCACGCCCACTTCGCTGGGCACGAGGACATGCTCACGGAGGGCGTCGAGCTGCGGCTCGCCGATGAGCGAGGGGCCGGCACCGCCTGAGGGCGTGGTGATGCTGAGACGGGTGAAGGAGACTTGTCCGTTGAGGAATGGCATCGGACGAGTGTCGCAGAAAATGCGCGTGCGGGGTGCGGGTGTTGGTGGGTGTGGATAGGTTGTCTGTTGGCTGAGGGCAGAGTGCACCACTAATCGATCGAGCACTCCGTTATGACGCGGAGCATGATCGGCTCTAGCACTGCAAGGCTCTCAACTGAGTTTGCAACGAACGAGCAGTAGTTTTCTCCGATAATTATCAACCCATGAAAACGCTCGTCGTCGCGGACGGCGAAGACAAGTTCGTCTTTGACGTTGATGACTCCATCAAGATCTTCGGTGGACAGCCAAGGCACAGTGATTCCGTCATAAGGGGTACGAATCCTGATGACGGTTACAAACCATCGACGCAAAGATGATTCCAGAATTGTCTCGTCAATCGAAACGCACTCTACCCAAGCGGCGGTAGGTAGTTTGGGTGTATGATGTGTGACCACATTTGAATCACGCACTTGCGTCCACTTTTGCAATATCAGAGTCGTAGCTCTCATCGATCACCGCGCGCCAATCGTCGGTTGTGCTCACTTTCACAAACCGTGATTTTACGGTCTTTGGGTCCGGGTGGTGCTGGGCAAACTTGATGCCGAATTTCCGCATGAGCAGGCACGCGGATCGCTCGCCGTTGACGGAGACGGAGAGGTCGAAGTGCTTGAGCAGCACGGCGCGTTGCTGGTCGAGCGTGGGGGGGAGGGGGTCGTGGCCCGCCATCATGTCGCGGGCCTGTTTGAAGATCCAGGGGTTGCCGATGCAGCCGCGGGCGACGCTGGCGGCGTGGACGCCCGTGTACGCGAGCATGCGGAAGATGTCGTGGACACCCCACACGTCGCCGGAGCCGAGGATGACGCGATCGGGGCGCACGCTGACGAGCTCTTTCAGGAACGTCCATTTGCTGGGGCCGACGTACTTCTGCTCGACGGTGCGCCCGTGGACGGTCGCCCAGCAGTAGCCGAGCTCGTAGAGGCCATCGAAGAGGCGCATGAAGTTGCGCTCGGCTTCGTCCGAATCATCCGAGCCGCGACGGAGCTTGACCGAGCAGGGGATGTGCGCGGGCACCGCGTCGCGGACGGCCTTGAGGATATCGAGCGCGCCCTCGGGGTCGCGGAGCCAGTGCCCGCCTCGGGCCTTGGCCTTGATCTTCTTGACGGGGCAGGCGAGGTTGACGTCGATGGTCTCGAAGGTGACGTCGCTGGCGCGCACCGGGGCGACGGTCGTTGGGGCCGCGTCGAGGCCACGGTCCCCCAGCAGGCGGTACTCCTTGGGCCGGCGCTGGGCCTGCTCGATCATCTTGACCGCGGCGGCGGCCATCTCGTCGGCGTCCGAGCCCATGATCTGTCCCGCGAGGGGGTGGTCGGCGTCGCCGTGGGGCACGTTGTCGTGGAGTTCACCCAGGTCCGCCTTCGCGAATCCGCGCCCGCCGGCGAGGACGGTGCGGTCGAGGAGGGCTTCGGTGACGCAGTAGGGGCAGCCGTGCTCGCGGGCGACGAGGCGCATCGCGGCGTCGGAGTAACCGGCGAGGCCCGCCTGGAAGAAGGGCGCATCGAAGCCCGGGGCGGCTTTGGCGAGGCGCGGGTCGGTGACGTAGGAGCGCGCAAAGGCCGCGACATCGATCGCTTCGGCGCCCGGCGCGATGGCGGGGGCTGGTGGGGTCGCGTTTTTGCTAGTCTGCTCGCACGACATATGCAGCGTGATCATTTCCTCATCGGAGCGGTGTGTCTCAGTCTTCTCGCGGGCTGCGGGGAGACGGTGCGCCAGCAAGGGCGTGTGTACCCGGACGGAACGTCTGAGAGCACACTCGATATCCAGGTCCAGCGCGAGGAGACGAAGATCGCGCTCACCAATACCTCGGCGATCGCCTTCGGGCCTTCGACCCTGTGGGTGAACGCATCGTTCTCTCGCCCGGTCAAGGGTCTCGGGATCGGTCAGACGCTGACGCTCGAGCTCAGCGATTTCATCGACGAGCACGGCAATCGCTTCCGAGCCGGCGGATTCTTCGCGACCCGTCGCCCGCACGATGTGGTTCTCGTGGAGATCGAGGACGCCGAAGGTGTGCGGTACGGCCTGATCGTGACCCGCGGCGAGGCACCCTGAGGCGGGTTTCAGGGGCCTGAAGGGCGCGCAGGCCCGAGAATCAGCGCATAAAAAGGCCCACTGTACCGGGGGAAGCACAGTGGGCGGAGGGAAGAAACACGTCGCGATGAGTATAGATCAATCCTGGGCGTTATGGAAGCGCAATTCGGCGGACTTTCTGAATGACGTGTCCCGAGATGCGAGGCGAACCATCCGCATCGTCAACCGTCGGTATCACCAGTGATGTCTGGAGGCCCCCTGTGCGACGCGTGAATCGAACCCCATCTCGCCTGTCCCGACCGGCATGCTGCCTCATGGGCGCTGTTTTGATCGGGTTATGGACGGTATCGTCGATCCGTGCTCAGGACGGCATCGACGAGCCCCAGGATGGTGTCGTCGAGCCGGTGGCCCCGTCGTTTCCGCCCGGGGTGACCGAATTCATGGAGGAGCCCGGGGCGGGTGACCTCGTCCGCGTCTATCTCAACAGCGGCGGATCATGGACAGGGACGCTGGTCCGGCGTGAGGGCGGCGAGGTCATCATCAAGGTGAACCGAGTGGACATGCGCCTGCGCGAGGACGAGGTCCGCCAGCTGGTGCGCCTGCAAACGCCCAAAGAGCGGTTCGTGTCCATGCGCGCGGGAACCGGGCATCGGGACGAGTCCTCGCTGCTCGCGCTGGCGCGCTGGGCGGTCGATGAGGACCTGCTCGACGAAGCGCTGGGCGTGGTGGGGGAGGTACTCGAGTTCAACCCCACGAGCCGATCAGCGATCAAGATGAACCGGGACATCGCCTTCCTGCTGAAACTCCAGCAGGACGCGGGTGAGCCGGCACCCGAGGACATCTCCGACGAGCGACGCGCCGAGCTCGACAAGCTGCGGATCGAGAATTTCCCCTACCTCACCGACGAGCAGGTGAACCTGATCAAGGTGTTCGAGGTGGACCTGAACGACCCGCCGCGGATCAAGATCCCGATCTCCACGATCAACGCGTTGCTCGATGGGTACCAGGGGCACCTGCTCATCCCGTCCACAGAAGCTGGAAAACGAGCGTTCCGCAACGCGCCGGACGCGGAGATCCTAGACACGATATTCCGTGTGCAGGCCCGTCCGCTCTATTCGAGCGTCCGCGTGGTCGGGCAGCTCGAGCAGATGCGGCTCTTCCGCGACCGCATCAACGCGGGCTGGCTCACGCGCTCCTGCGGCTCCACCGATTGTCACGGCGGTCTCAACGGCGGGCAGTTCCTGATCTCCAACCGCTGGCGACGCACAGAGCGCGGGGTCTACACCAATTTCTACATCCTCAGTTCCTACGAGACGGCTGACGGGCTGCCCATGATCGACCCGGGCGAACCGCGCCTGTCGGCGATGCTGCAGATGGGCCTGCCGCAAGAGATCGCGCTGTGGCCTCACCCGGACGTCATCGGCTGGCGTCCGACGTTCCGCTCGGAGGAGGACCGATGGTTCGTGCGGTCGGTGGACTGGATCGACAGCCTCTACAAGCCCCGCCCGGAGTACGACCTCGGGTATGTGCTGCCCGGCGAGCGTCCTCGGAACGAGCTGCGTGGCGACGCGGTGCCCGCGCGTGGTCAGGATCCGGGGCAACCGTCGCCCACTCGGTAGACGTATGGCTTCGCGAGAATCGGCGGGGCGGGGTAGACTCCTCGCCCGTCCCGGTTGAGGACCTGCACGCCCCGTTTCCACCCTCCTGAGAGGCGATCGATGCCCCGATCCATGACGATGACCCGCCCCCTGACCGCTTCACTCGTGCTCGCGTGCTGCGGCGTTCTGATCGGTTGCGATCAGAGCGGCTCGGACAGCTCGCTGAAGATCGAGAATGCGGGGCGCGAGATCTCCAACGTGTCGGGCGTGAACTCGGGCGACGAGCGCCGATCGGCCTTTAACGCGACCTCGAGCGACCTCCGTGCGTTCGCTACTGACGACAACGCGAAGGACGCCGCGAGCGTGCTGACGGCTCAGGCGAGCGCGGGCATCGCCCAGGTGGCCCTCGAGCGTGCCCACACCCTGAGCGCGGACGCGCTCGGTCGTGTGGCTTCCCTGCGAGGGGATCTTGAGCAGTACATCCGTGTGTCGGCCCTCGAGCAGGGCACCGCGAACCAGGACCTTTCCGACCAGTTCGCTTCGCTCGACAGCAAGGCGCAGCAGCTCTCGGACGACCTCGACGGCGCCCGTTCCCGTCTCGCGGGCGTCGAGCAGGAGTTGGCCCGGTTGAACGACGAGCGCGATCAGCACACGCGGGCCGCCCGCGATCTGCGTGAGCAGGTGATCCTGATGAAGCGGGACGTGGAGAGCGCGAGCGCGACCGAGCGTCAGCCGGTGCTCGAAGAGGCCCACGGGCTGACCCGGCGTGCCGACGGATTCGAGTCGCAAGCCGCGGAACTCTCTATCCAGATCGATGACGCTTCGCTGCGTCGGCGTTCGTTGCAGGGAGAGATCCAGCTCCTGGAGCGTCAACGCGAGCTGAACAGCGAAGCACGCACGAAGACCGAGCAGATGGAACGGCAGGTGCGCCAATCGCGTGACAAGCTCCGCGAACAGACCTCCGAACTCGCGAGCGCTTTGCTCGCGGGGTACGACGAGGCCCTCGGCGCGTACGAGCAGGGTGCGAAGGAGTCGTTCCAGGAGGCGATCGCCGGGCTGAGCAAGGCTTCTGGCGAGGCCCAGCGCGGGAGTGGCGTGCCCGGTGCTCGGATGTCCGCCGCGAACATCAAGCTCCTGCAGGCGACGGCGCACACCTCGCAGGGCACCGTAGAACTCGCACTCGCGAAACTCGGTGACGACCTCGTGAGCATCGTTCCAGGCGCCACCGGTCTCCGCCAGCGTCTCGAAGCGCTGCGCGAGAGCGGGACCGATGCCTTGTCACAGGCGGCGGACGCCTACGACGGCGCTTCCGCGGTGCTCGACAACGCCTCTGAGCGTGCGCAGGCGATCCGCGTATCGCTGGGCATGGCGGAGCCCGCGAGCGACGACGCCGGCATGGACGACTCCGGCGACATGGATGACATGGACGGCATGGGTGACGGCTCCGAGGATGAGCCCATCGAAGACGCCGACACCATGGACGGCTGATCAGCCCGTCGGCAGGCCCTTGGACGTCCACAGCTTGTGCAGATCATCGAGTTCGATGCGCTCAACCGTGCGCGACGGCGGGAGCACCTGTGTCATCAGGTTGCCGGCGCGATCGAGCGTGCTGGTCCAGTTCAGAGCGCTCTGGAAGGGCACGGTGGTCTGCTTCCAGCCGCCGCCCAGCGTGCGCTCGAAGCGCTCGGAGCGGTAGGTGATGGCGGAGCGTGTGCTGTCATACGTGTAGAAGCCGAGGTTGAAGACAGCGCCGGCGTCGTCCTGAGCACGCTGGGCGACGAGGCGCGGCAGCAGCACCCGCTCGACCGCGGACAGGTAATGGTCTTCGAGGATCTCGTACTCCGCGATGTCCGAGGGTCGTCCTTCGTAGGAGGTGCGGACCGTGACGCGCTTGCCGCGACGATCGAGCGTCTGCGAGATGCGCTGGCGTTCGCCGTCGCCCTGGAATTCGATGTTGATGTTCCACGATTCCGTTTCGCGGTCGCGCGAGAGGAAGAACGTCGCGGCGGTGTCGATATAGGGCACGGCTTCGCCCGGGGGTGCCGAGACGGTGGGGGTCTCGAGGACGCGTGCGTCGAGGTTGACGAGGTAGCCGAACTCACGGTCGGCTTGCGACCAGTTGAGCTTGCTCTTTGAGCGATCGAGCTCACCGACCTGACCCAGCCGAACGTCGATGCGCTGGTAGCCCGACTCCTTCGCGTCCGCGGGTGATCCGCCCGGGGCGGGCTCGGCGACGCGCATCCACACGGGTTCCGAGTCCATCAGCGCGTCGAGGTCGCTTTTCTCGATGCTCGCGAGAAAAAGTTTGCCGGCGCTGAGCGCGAGGCTGCGGACCTCGTGTTGCCTGTCGGGGTCGGCGGCGCTCGCGGAGGCGATGACGGTTTCGTAGACCCGGCGCGCGGCTTCGAAGTGCTCCTCGAGGCAATCGAGTTGCAGCGTGATGAAGTGGCCCGGCGCGATGCGGATGACGGTGTAGCCGGCGGGGGGATGGTTGACGATGTCGCCGTCGAACCGGCGCAGGATGTACGCCCGGGCGGCGAGGATGCCCTCGGAGTTGGAGGCGTTGCGCGACGTGATGCGGAGGTCATCCACGCGGTAAACGGCACCAAACAGGGGCACGGTGCGACCGGTCTCGGGGTGACGGATCGTCGGCCCGCTCGCGATGCGCTGCTGCAGGATGGCGTCCAGGGCCTCTGCGGCGGTCAGTTGGAGGTTGCTCGACCGCGTGTTGTAAATCTGGATGACCCAGTTGCCGTCCGCGGGCTGGACGATCATCTTGACCTTGCCACCCGGGATCTCGTCGGTCTGGGCCGAGGCGCCTTCGGGCAGGTAGAGGCTCAGGCCCAGGTTGCCCAGGTTCACGGGTTCGGTCGCGAGGGCGACGGGCTCCTGGACCGGTTGGGCGGGGGCGATCGGGGCCAGCGCGATCAGCATCGCGAGGGCGGCGAGCGCGAACGGGACGGGTCCGAGACGGTGTGTTGTGGAGCGGTGTTGCATCGTTGATAGCCTATCGGTCCGAGTGTCCCCGTCCCTCCGATGGGCCGGCGGAGGAAATGTGCGTTGGGGTGGGCTTGACAGCCTCCGAAAAACGTCTACGCTTGCCCCTCCCCGTTCTCAGGAGCGGGGTTGGTGGTGCCCAAACCAAGCATCGGCCCGTTCCTCCGCTCGCCTTCGGGTTGCGGAGAGGGTTGTGTGCCCTCCGGAATGGGCGTGTGAAGGTTTTCTTTGATTCCATGAAACGATCCGTGCCCACGTGGGTGTGGGATCCAGTGAGGCCGCCTGTATGAGCGCCGGACGCATCCGAATCCGAATGGAAGCCTACGACCACCAGGCCCTCGACGCCTCGGCGCGAGAGATCGTGGATCACGCCAAGCGCACCGCCGCCAAGGTCGCGGGCCCCGTGCCCCTGCCCACGCGCGTCGAGCGATACACCGTGCTTCGTGGCCCGTTCATCGACAAGAAGTCGCGTGAGCAGTTCGAGATCCGCACCCACAAGCGCATCATCGATATCACCGAGCCCAACGCCCGAACGGTCGAGGCCCTCAACCGCCTTGTCGTCCCCGCGGGCGTCTTCGTGAAGATCAAGGCGTAACAGCATTCCCAAGCCGGACTCCCTTCGAGGGGTCCGGTTTTTTCGTGGGCCTCCCGGGGCCCGCACCACGCACCGCTCCTCTGCCCCGCTGGATGGTCCACGCGAGAGGCACGAGCAGCCGGCTCTGAAGAGTCAGGCACCTCCCCGGCACGATCCGTGCTGCTCGGGTGAACGAAAGGGTTCGACGCTATGGCGCTGACACTGATGGGCAAGAAAATCGGCATGACCCGCATCTTCGACGATGCCGGTATGTCCGTGCCCGTGACGGTCATTGAAGTCGGCCCCTGCGTGGTGACGCAGCTCCGCACGCTGGACAACGACGGGTACACCGCGGTCCAGATCGGTTACGACGACGTGAAGGCCCGCCGCTCCACGATGCCCGTCATCGGGCACGACGCGAAGGCCGGCACCGCTCCCAAGCGGCACCACGTCGAATTCCGCGTGACCGAGGATCAGCTCGGCGAGTTCGAGCTGGGCCAGACCCTGACCAGCGGCCTGCTCGAGACGATGGCCTACGTGGACATCTCCGGCACGAGCAAGGGCAAGGGCTTCGCGGGCGGCATGAAGCGGCACCACTTCCGCGGTCAAGAGGCGAGCCACGGCGTCGAGCGCAAGCACCGCTCCCCGGGTTCTATCGGCGGACACGCCACAAACCTCGGTACCGGGCCTAAGGTCAAGAAGGGCAAGCGGATGGCGGGTCACATGGGTGCCGAACGCGTGAGCGTTCGCAGCATCAAAGTGGTCCGCGTCGAGGCCGACAAGAATCTACTTTTGGTGACGGGTCCGGTCCCCGGGCCCAACGGCGGCACGCTCGAGATTCGCGAGCCGGCCCGCCTTCGTAAGACCAAGGCCGTTCGTCAGAAGGAGTTGGCTGGCGGCTGAACAAGATTTGATTGACTAGACGTGTGGGTGCCCCGGACGGGCCTCCATGCGGCTCGGTGGGTCCGGCTGAACCGGATACCCCCGAGCACACACAACGACGGGCAGACTCTCGCCGAGTCAACCCCGGAGCGTGAGCCGAACAATGGCGCGTGACCGGGCGAGGCGGAATGGAGCACTTTGCTCCACACTTCAGGCGACGGAAGGAAAGACGATGGATATCCCTGTTCTCAACAAGTCAGGCGCCAGTGCGGGATCGCTCACGATCGATCCCGAGCAGCTGGGTGGTGAGATCAACCCTGCTTTGATTAAGCAGGCGTATGTGATGTACCACGCCAACACCCGTCAGGGGTCCGCCCGCACGAAGAGCCGTGGCATGGTCCAGGGCTCCACCCGCAAGCTGTTCCGTCAGAAGGGCACCGGCAACGCCCGCGTCGGTTCCGCACGGACCAACCTCCGTCGCGGCGGCGGTCGCGCCTTCGCTAAGACCAAGACGCGTGAAGATTACCGCGTTGACATGCCTGTCAAGATGCGCCGCAAGGCCAACCGCAACGCGCTGCTCGCCAAGCTCTTCGGCGGCATCGTCGATGGCAAGAAGGTCCAGGAAGTGCTCGTCATCGACGATCTCTCCATGGGCAGTCCCAAGACCAGCGAGTTCCGCAGGGTCCTGGAGGCGCTGGGCATCGACCGTTCGTGCCTGATCGCGCTGAACCCAGAGAACATCAACGCCCGCCTGTCGGCCCGCAACATCGAAGATGTGACGGTCTGCAACGCCGAGCAGCTCAACGCTTTCGAGCTCATGAACCACCGCTACCTCGTGATCGCCAAGAGCGACCTCGAGGCGTGGATCGAACGTTCGGCGGGCACGACCAAGGGCGGTAAGAACCGCGAGTCCACCAAGAAGTCCAGCGCCAAGAGTGGGGAGGCCGCCTGATGGATTCGGTCCATGTCATCAAGATGCCGATGCTCACCGAGAAGGCGACCTTCGCCTCCAACGAGCACAACCGGTACGGGTTCGTCGTCGATCGCACCGCGACGAAGACGGACATCAAGCGGGCGATCCAGGAGCTCTACAACGTCCGCGTCGTGGGCGTGAGCACCAACAACCGCCGCGACGCCAACCGTCGGATGCGCTACGGCCTCGTCCGTGGCAAATCCACCAAGCGGGCGATCGTCCGCATTCACGCCGACGACACCATCGACCTGTTCTGAGCGCACGAGACCCGAGGTAGAACCATGCCCATCCGCATCTACAGACCAACGAGCGCCGGACGCCGTAACGCTTCGGTCAACCTCCACACAGAGGTGACCAAGTCGCGCCCCGAGAAGTCGCTCACCCGCCCGCTGCCCAAGAAGGGCGGACGCAACCACCACGGTGTCATCACGGTGCGCGGTCGCGGTGGCGGTCACAAGCGCATGTACCGCAAGATCGACTTCAGGCGGAACGACCGCAACGACATCGTCGGTGTCGTCGAGGCGATCGAGTACGACCCGAACCGCACGAGCCACATCGCTCTCATCAAGTATGAGGACGGCGTGAAGCGGTACATCCCGTCGCCCAAGGGGCTCAAGGTCGGGATGACCATCATGGCGTCCGCCGAGCAGATCGAGCCGAACCTCGGCTTCACCATGAAGATGAAGTACATCCCTACGGGCATCGCGGTGCATTGCATCGAGCTGCAGCCCGGCAAGGGTGCCCAGCTCTGCCGCTCCGCGGGCGTGTCGGCACGTCTGACCAACCGCGAAGGCAAGTACGTCACCCTGGTGATGCCCTCGGGCGAAGCCCGTCGCGTCTCCGTCGAGTGCCGTGCGACCATCGGCGTGGTCGGCAATTCCGACCACGCGCAGCGTCGCCTGGGCAAGGCCGGCAAGAGCCGCCACCTGGGGCGACGTCCGAAGGTTCGCGGCGTCGCGATGGACCACGCCACCCACCCCCTCGGTGGTGGTGAGGGTCGTTCTAAGAGCGGCCGCGCCCCGGTCTCCAAGACCGGCGTCCCCTCCAAGGGCGGCAGCACCCGCAACCGCAAGCAGCACTCCGAGAAGCTCATCATCCGTCGTCGCAAGAGCCGTCGCTACGGTCAGCTCAAGTAACCGTTCACGGCACCCACAGAGGCACTACTGATGTCACGATCGCTGAAAAAAGGTCCCTTCGTAGACGAAAAGCTCTACACAAAGGTGGACAAGCAGAACCAGGCCGGTGAGCGGCGCCCCATGAAGACGTGGGCCCGCGCCTGCACCATCGTTCCCGAGTTTGTCGGGCACACGTTCCAGGTGCACAACGGTCGCGTCTTCTTCGATGTCTTCGTCACCGAGGACATGGTTGGGCACAAGCTGGGTGAGTTCTCTCCCAGCCGCACGTTCCGAGGTCACACGAACAAGAAGGAAGGCATCAAGAAGGGCAAGTGAGGCATTCCGCTCGTCGGAACGACTCGAGGCTCGCCTTCTTGAAAGAGGTGCACCCGTGAGACTGAACTGCAAGAAATTCAAGAGCATCGCCAAAGAGCAGGGGGCCGACGCGGAGACGCTCGCCGCCGCCCTGCCCCGCGATACCGATCGTCGCAAGGCCGGCGAGGTCTGCCTCCGCAAGGTCCGTAACTGGCTGCGTGAGACGGACATCCCGAAGGCGACGCCCGCCGAGATCGTCGCGCTCGCTCAGGCCCTGAACGTCCCTGTGACGCGTCTGGCCCGCTTCGAGTCGAAGGTCCGGTTCGTCCGCTCGGCTCCCCGCAAGGCCCGCCTCGTCGCGGACCTCGTGCGTGGTCGCACGGTCGCGGAGGCGGACATGATGCTCCGCTTCAGCCCCAAGCGTGCCGCGGTCTTCGTCCGAAAGACGCTGGCGGCTGCGACGGCGGACGCCGAGAACATCGGCGCCTCACCCGATCGCCTCTTCATCGCGGAGAGCCGCGTTGACGAGGGGCCCATCATCAAGCGCTTCCAGCCCAAGGACCGTGGGCGGGCGCATCCGATCCAGAAGAAGACCAGCCACATCACCATCGGCGTGGAGGAGTCAGAATAATGGGACAGAAGACACACCCCTTTGGCTTCCGAGTCGGCATCACGCAGACCCACCGCAGCCGCTGGTACGCCCCCAAGGCGCTCTACGGCGAGCTGCTGGTCGAGGACTACAAGATCCGCGCCTTCGTGGATAACCGACTCAACCGCACGCCTCCCTTCGCGGCGGTCAGCGACATCCAGATCGAGCGCACCCGCGAGGAACTCAAGGTCATCATCAAGACCGCCCGCCCGGGCCTGGTCATCGGCCCCAAGGGTGCCGAGGTTGATCGCCTGACCGAAGAGCTCCAGTACATGACCGGGCGCAAGGTCGCGATCTCGATCATCGAGATCAAGAACCCCGACCAGGACGCGCAGCTCATCGCCGAGGCGATCGCGGAGCAGCTCAAGAAGCGTGCCTCGTATCGTCGCCTCATCAAGATGCGAGCCGAGGGCGCCATGCAGGCGGGTGCCAAGGGCATCCGGATCCTGTGCGGCGGTCGTCTGGGCGGCGCCGAGATGACGCGCCGGGTTGACAACCGTTTGGGCTCGATGCCCCTCTCCTCCCTCCAGGCCAACATCGACTACGGCTTCGCGGAAGCGAAGACGACCTACGGTCAGATCGGCGTGAAGGTGTGGATCTACAAGGGCATGTTCGAGTCGGGTGATGACGAAGAGTCCACGGATGCCGCCGGCGGTCGCGCCCGCGCCCGCGGTCGTCGCTAAGGGTTCTGGTAGACGCGTTCATAGCAGTAGACTATTTGACGGAGTGATTCGATATGCCACGCATGCCCAAGCGGGTCAAATTCAGGAAAGAGTTCCGGCGCACCCGGGACCGCAAGGCGACGAAGGGCAACTTCGTCGCGTACGGCGAGTTCGGCCTGCAGGCGCTCGAGGGCTGCTGGCTCACGGCGCGTCAGATCGAGGCCGGGCGTATCGCGTGCCAGCACTATCTGAAGCGTCAGGGCAAGATCTTCATCCGCGTCTTCCCGGACAAGCCCGTCTCCAAGAAGCCGCTGGAACAGCGCATGGGTAAGGGCAAGGCCGAGGTCGAGTACTGGGCGGCTCGCGTGAAGCCCGGCACCATGCTCTACGAACTCGCCGGTGTGCCCGAGGACACCGCCAAGCGTGCCCTGGTCCGTGTCGCGATGAAAATGCCCGTCCGCACCCGTTTCGTGGGACGCCGCCTGGCGGTCTGAGTCAGGAAGAGAACGATTATGAAGTACGACGAAGCCAACAAGATGTCCGCCGAGGAGCAAGCAGTCGAGCTCGACCGCCTGCAGCGCAAGCTCTTCGACCTCCGCTGCGCCAAGCAGACCGAGAAGATCGAAGCCCCGAGCGATTTCAAGAAGCTGCGGCGTGACATCGCCCGCATCAAGACGTCCCAGCATCAACGCATGCTGGCGGAGAAGAGCTCATGAGCACGACGACCGACAAGATCCAGGGGGCCAAGATCGGCTTCGTGGAATCCGACACTCGCGACAAGACCCGGCGCGTGACCGTTGAGTTCCTCGCCCGCCACCCGAAGTACGGCAAGTACCTCCGGAAGCGCACCGTGCTGCACGTGCACGATGAGGGCAACGTCTCCAAGAAGGGTGACAAGGTCGAGGTGGCCCCGTGCCGTCCGATCAGCAAGACCAAGGCCTGGACGCTCGTTCGTGTCGTAACGAACTGAGCCCAGCGAAGACAGAAGACATCGCGCCGGCCCCGACGGGCTGGCGTGTGACGAACGCAAACGATCGCCGGTTGGCCCGGCGTTGTGGAAGGTAGGCGAGCCATGCTCCAGCAAGAATCCAGATGCGGAGTGGCCGACAACTCGGGCGCCAAGGAGGCGTATGTCATCCGCGTGCTGGGCGGTTCGACCGCCCGTGGGCGGAAGACCCGGCGTCAGGCCGGCGTGGGCGACCGCGTCGTCTGCTCGGTCAAGAAGGCGCTCCCGGGTGCCGAGGTGAAGTCCGGCGACATCGTTAAGGGTGTCGTCGTCCGCACCAGCTACCCCACCCGTCGTGCTGATGGCAGCTACGTACGTTTCGACAAGAACGCCGTCGTGCTGATCAAGCCCGACGGCAACCCGGTGGGCACCCGTATCTTCGGTGCCGTGGCCCGCGAACTCCGCGACCGCGGCTACATGAAGATCGTGTCCCTCGCTTCGGAGGTGGTCTGATATGGCACGGCATGTACGCAAGGGTGACGAGGTCATGATCCTCTCCGGTGACTACCGGGGCCGGACCGGCACCGTCCGCGAAGTGATTGTGAAGCGAGACCGCGTTGTGGTTGCCGGTTCGGGCATCGACGCGGTGCGCAAGAACCTCCGCCCCACCCGCGACAACCCGCAGGGCGGCGTGACGGAGATCGACCGCAGCTTCCACGTGTCCAACGTCTCGCCCGTCGTTGACGGCAAGCCGACCCGCGTCCGTTTCGAAGCGGGCAAGGACGGCTCGAAGAAGCGTGTGGCGGTCCGCAACGGCGCGGTCCTCTCCGAGGTCCGCTCCGCCAAGGCGAAGAAGAAGAAGTAAAGGATCGAGTGACCACCATGGCCGACGACAAGAACACCGACACACAGACCGCCGAGCGCACGGGCCCGCCCATGCTGCAGAAGCTGTACGAGGACGAGGTCCGCGGCGCTTTCGCGCAGGAGTTCGGCGTCTCGAACCGCATGGCGCAGCCGAAGCTCGAGAAGATCATCATCAACGTGAACATGGGCCGTCACATCGAGGGCACCAAGGTGCCCGCGAACGTGAAGGAGACCGTGCTGAGCACGCTGGTCACGATCTCGGGTCAGAAGCCCGTGGTCATCCAGGCGAAGAAGAGCGTCTCGAACTTCAAGGTTCGTGAGGGCTACGACTCCGCCGCGATGGTCACGATGCGTCGCGATCAGATGTGGCACTTCCTCGCTCGCCTGATCCACCTGGCGGCGCCCCGCATGAAGGACTTCCGAGGCCTGCCCGACAAGTCGTTCGACAAGTCCGGCAACTACTCGATGGGCCTGACCGAGCAGGGCGTCTTCCCCGAGATCGATATGGCGAAGGTGTCGTTCACCCACGGGATGAACATCAACTTCATCTTCTCGAACTCCGACCCCGTCAAGAGCAAGTTCGTGCTCGAGCAGCTGGGCATGCCTTTCCGTAAGCCCGAGACCAAGAAGTAATTGACCCCCCAGAGCGTCCGACCCGACCCACAGGACACTCGATTCCCAGAGGACCGACGAGATGGCCACCAAAGCCCAGATCGCCAAAAGTAAGCGCGAACCCAAGTTCAGCACCCGCCAGGTGCGCCGGTGCGAGATCACCGGGCGTGCGCGCGGCGTGTACCGCAAGTTCCGCATCAGCCGCATCATGCTGCGTGACCTCGCCCTCCAGGGCAAGGTCCCCGGCATGCGCAAGGCCAGCTGGTGAACCGAGTAGAGACGACCCGAGACCTCACGCACCTTCGACAGGAGCGGATGAACGAATGTCCGTAAGCGACCCAATCTCCGACATGCTGACGCGGATCCGCAACGCCACCCGTAACAAGGCGAAGCAGGTCAACTGCCTGAACTCCAAGGTCTGCAGGGGCGTCGCTGACGTCCTGCTGTCTGAGGGCTACATCGACGGCTACGACGTCGTTGAGGACGGGCGCCAGGGCCTGATCCGCGTCCGCCTCAAGTACGGCCCCTCCGGCGAGCAGCTCATCAACACGCTCAAGCGTGAGAGCAAGCCAGGGCGGCGCGTGTACAAGCGCGTGGATGAGCTCGAGCGACCCCTCCAGGGCCTCGGCATCTCCATCGTTTCGACCTCCTCTGGTGTGCTGAGCGACCGCGTCTGCCGCGACAAGGGCGTCGGCGGCGAGCTCCTGTGCACCCTGTACTGAACCACTGATTGATCCGGGCCCCGCGCCCACCAACCTCTCACGAGGCCTTTCCCATGTCCCGACTCGGCAAAAAGCCCATCACCGTGCCCTCTGGCGTAGACGTCTCGATCGACGGGCGCAAGGTGTCCGTCTCCGGTAAGCAGGGCACGCTCGAATTCGAGCACCGCCCGGAGGTCTCGGTCGCCTACGACAAGGACGAGAAGAGCATCGTCGTGTCGATCGATGAGAAGAACATGAAGTCCAAGACCGTGCTCGCGTACTGGGGCACCACGCGTGCCCTGCTCGCGAACATGATCACGGGCGTTGAGACCGTGTACGCGAAGAAGCTCGAGGTCGTTGGCGTCGGCTACACCGTCGCGCTCAACGGCCAGACGCTGGCTCTAAAGGTCGGCTTCGCGAACACCATCGAGAAGACCGTCCCGCAGGGCGTTGACGTCAAGGTTGACAAGCAGATCCTGCACATCAGCGGCCCCGACAAGCAGAAGGTCGGCCAGTTCGCCGCGGAGGTCCGCGCGGTCCGCAAGCCCGAGCCCTACAACGGCAAGGGCATCAAGTACTTCGACGAGGTCGTCCGGCGCAAGTCCGGCAAGGCCTTCGGCAGCTGATCCACCGGGCGGCCCTCGCCCATCCGTTTCTTCCCCCCGATTCCCCCCAGTTCCGATCGAGATCCGAGATGCAGAAGCACAAGCTCAAGCAGGTCCGTCGTTTCCGCCGCAAGGTCCGCACGCGTCGTCGTGTGGTCGGCGAGCCGACGTGCCCCCGTCTGTCGGTGTTCCGCTCGCTGAACCACATCTACGCGCAGCTGGTGGACGACATGTCCGGCACCACGCTGGCCTCGGCTTCCTCCAAGGACTCCTCGCTGGGTCTGGAGAAGACGGGCAACGCGGAGGCTGCGAAGAAGGTGGGCGCATTGCTCGCCGAGAAGGCCAAGAGCGCCGGCGTCGAGCGTATCGTCTTCGATCGCAACGGCTTCCCCTTCCACGGTCGCGTCAAGGCCCTCGCCGAAGGCGCCCGCGAAGGCGGCCTGAAGTTCTGATTCCCTTGTCCTGATTACGACACTGTCCCCGCGTCCAGCACGCATCCCGGCGTTCAGCCGAACGCCTCATCCCCGAACGAGCACCGATTTATGAGCCGAGTCATCGAAGAAGGCAGCCAGCTCGAGAGCAACACGATCAGCATCTACCGGTCCGCCGCCACGATGGCGGGCGGTCGCCGGTTCAGCTTCGGCGCGCTGGTGGTTGTTGGCGATCGCAACGGCAAGGTCGCGCTGGGTTACGCGAAGGCCAACGAGGTCCCGCCCGCGATCGAGAAGGCCCAGAAGGTGGGCAAGCGTGCGATGAAGCGCATCCACCTGCAGGGTGGCACGATCCCCCACGCGGTGATCGGGCGCTTCGGCTCGTCCGAGGTGAAGCTCATGCCCGCCTCGCCCGGTACGGGCGTGGTCGCCGGCACCACCGTTCGCGCGGTGCTCGAGCTCGCGGGCGTGACGGACATCATGACCAAGAGCCACGGCTCGAACAACTCCAAGAACCTCGCGAAGGCCGTGCTCAACGGCCTCGAGCAGCTCCGTCCGAAGGAGTACTTCGGTGACCTCCGCGGCGTCGCGATCGGCAAGACCGAGGTCGATGACCGCGTCGAGCGGGGACAGGCGTTCGTGAAGGCTCCCGAGCCCGCGAAGGCCGACGTCGAGAAGAAGGACGCAGAGAAAAACGACAGCGAGTCCAAGCCCGAGGCCACGGCGTCCGACGCCAAGCCCGAGGCGACGACCGAGAAGACCGACGAGAAGAAGAACGACTGACGCACCCTGCCGCGATTGACCCGCGGCATCGCATACGAGAGACGGGAGCCACCCGCCATGATGATTCACGAAATCACACCGATCGTTGGCAAGTACAAGGCACGCAAGCGCGTCGGTCGCGGGCGCGGTTCGGGCGTCGGCAAGACGTCCGGTCGCGGGCACAAGGGCGCCGGCTCGCGTGCTGGCTACTCCGCTCGTCACGCGTTCGAGGGCGGCCAGACGCCGTACTTCCGTCGCATGTCCAAGCGTGGCTTCACGAACAGCCGCTTCACGGTGGACTACTGGATCGTGAACCTGGGCGACATCGTGGGGCACCCCGACCTCGCCGGCGGCGGCGCAATCAACGCCGAGCGTCTGATCGAGGCCGGCCTGATCCGCGACACCAAGCGTCCCCTCAAGATCTTGGGTGACCTGGGCGAGGCCAAGGAGTTCTCGGTGAAGCTGGACGTGGTTGCCGAGCGTGTCTCGGACCCCGCCCGCAAGCACATCGAGGGTGCCGGCGGCACCGTGAAGGAGCTCGGCTCGCGTCGTGACCTTGTTCGCGGCATCGACCGCAACAGCGACGACCGTTCCCCCAAGAACCTGACCAAGAAGCCCAAGAACCGCGCCGCGAAGCAATTCGGCACCGACGCGAAGAAGGGCAAGAAGAAGGACTGAGACGGGGGGCGTACGCCGCCTGTTGGGGCCGCTCCTGGATGGGGCGGCCCGTCCGCTTGACGCGTCCGGGTCTGAACCAGGGCGCTCTCCGATTCCGATCGATCAGGGACGACCCACGCGATGCTCCAGGCTCTCGTCAATATCTTCAAGATCAAGGACCTTCGGTCCAAGATCATGTTCACCATCGGCATGCTGGTGATCTACCGCATCGGCTTCTGGATCCCGGTGCCCGGCATCGACCAGACGGCCCTTGCGGACTTCTTCCAGTCGCAGACGACCGATGGAGAGGGCGGCGCGTTCGGTCGCATCGCGACCTTCGTCTCGACGTTCTCCGGCGGCAACTTCGGCCAGTCCACGATCTTCGGCTTGGGCATCATGCCCTATATCTCCGCCGCGATCATCTTCCAGCTCCTGGGCTCGGCGTACGAGCCGCTCAAGAAGCTGAAGGAAGAGGGCCCGACCGGGCAGCAGAAGATCCAGGAGTACACGCGCTACGTGACGATCGGCCTGTGCATCGTGCAGTCCTTCGCGTGGCTCGCCTTCATCTCGCAGCAGGGCATGGTGTATTCCGGCCTCGCCCGCAGCCCGCTCTGGTGGGTCATGGGCATCGCAGCGATGACCGCGGGCACCACGTTCCTCATGTGGCTCGGCGAGCAGATCGACAAGTACGGCATCGGCAACGGCGTGTCGCTGATCATCACCGCGGGCATTCTTTCTCAGATGCCGACGGCGTTCCTCTGGGTCGTCCAGAACTCGCCGATGTACACGCTGTTCCCGTTCAACATGATCGTGGACGCCACGGCGATGCAGGGCGATCCGCAGCTCTCCTGGATGCAGGTCTTCCTGCTCTTCGGCGCCTTCTTCTTCGTCGTCGCGGGCGCTGTCGTGATGACCGTCGCCCAGCGCCGCATCCCGATCCAGCAGGCCAAGCACACGCGCGGCCGGCGCGTCTTCGGCGGGCAGCGCTCCTTCCTGCCCCTGCGCGTGAACCACGGCGGCGTGATGCCCATCATCTTCGCCTCCTCCCTCATGATCTTCCCCTCGGTGATCTTCAGCTGGCTCTCGGAGTCGGCGAGCGCGAGCCGCCTGGCGAGCGTGGTCACTGATGCGCAAGCTCCCCCGCCCGGGTTTGTCGAGTCCATCGCGACGTTCATGAAGGACGCCTTCGAGATGGGCGCCGTCCCGTACGTGCTGCTCTTTATCGGCATGGTCTACTTCTTCAGCTACTTCTGGACGACCGTGCAGTTCAACCCGGAAGAGATGAGCAAGCAGCTGCGCGACAACGGCTCGTTCATCCCGGGCCTCCGCCCCGGTCCCCGCACCACCGAGTACCTCGAGACGGTGATGGAACGCATTACCTACGTTGGCGGCGGCTTCCTCGCGATCATCGCGGTCATCCCCATGATCGTGTACGCGGAGCTCAATATCGACTTCATCGTCGCGAACTTCCTCGGCGGCACCGGGCTGCTCATCGTGGTCTCCGTGGGCCTCGACTTCATCCAGCGGATCGAAGCGAACCTGCTCATGCGGAACTACTCGGGCTTCCTCGGCGGCGACGATCGTGGCGGCAAGGGCACCCGCATCCGCGGCCCGCGCTAACCCATGGGTTCGTCCGGCTCGGTACGCCTCAAGACATCTCAAGATATCGACGCGATGCGACGGGCCGGGCTCGTCGCGTCGTCCGTTGTGCGGGCATTGCTAGAGAGTCTCGAGCCCGGACTTACCACGCGCGGGCTCAACGCTCGCGGGCGCACGCTCATCGAGGACGCGGGGGCACGAGGTCTCTTCCGCGGCTACTCCCAGAACGACGCGCCCCCTTTCGACGGCGATTTCTGCATCTCGGTGAACAACGAGGTCGTCCACGGGGTGCCGACGGATCGGGAACTCGAGCGGGGGGACCTGGTGTCGCTCGATTGCGGGCTGAGTCTCGATGGCTGGTGCGCCGACCACGCCTCGTCGGCGGTGGTGGGGGGGCACGACGCGAATCCGGCGGCGGCGCGGCTGATCGACGCGGGGCGGGCGGTGCTCCAGACCGGCATCTCGCTGATGAAGCCGGGTGTGCGATGGTCCGGTGTCGGGCGCGCGATGGAAGAGGCGGCGGACCGCACCGGGTTCGGGATCGTGACGGAGTATGTCGGGCATGGCATCGGCCGCTCGCTCCACGAGCCCCCCAAGGCCCCGAGCTACTGGTCTGGGTACGCCGGCACGGATTTCACGCTGACTGAAGGCCTGGTGCTCGCGGTCGAGCCCATCCTCACGATGTCGCGGGGGGCGACTAAGAGCGTGCGGGGTGAGCTGCCCGGATGGCGTGGCGGGGTGCGGGTGGACCGCTCGGACGGGTGGACGGTTCGGACCACGGACGGGTCGCTGGCGTGCCACATGGAACACACGGTCGCGGTGACGGCGTCGGGCCCGGTCGTCCTGACCGCGCCTGCGGAGGGCACCGAGCGGTGAATCGGGTCGCCGATCGTGTGAAAATGCGGGGTGCCCGTGGTGTGGGGGCTGGTCGGGCGTCGGTGGCGGGCTATACTCTCCGCCCGCGCGAATGTGCGGCGATATGGTGTCGCCCCGCCCGTGCGTGGTGATCTGAATTCGGATTGAGCCCGCTCGCAGGGATGTCCCAACGCGAGCGCAACGCCCGGTGTTTACGCCGAGCGGGAAGGTGTGAACAGATGAAGGTCCGCTCCAGCGTCAAACGCATGTGCAGCGAATGCAAGATCATCCGTCGCAAGGGCAAGGTCCGCGTGATCTGCAAGGCGGAGCCCAAGCACAAGCAGGTCCAGGGCTAACTACACGAACCACCGAGCGTCCGTTGAAGGGCGCCGGCACGGAGCACACGCATGCCGCGTATTTCTGGTGTTGACATCCCCGATCGCAAGAAGATCCGGTTCTCCCTTCGGTACATCCACGGGATCGGCCCGGTCATGGCCGACGAGATCATCGCGAAGATCGGTATCGATCCTGACAAGAAGGCGCACGAGCTCACCGAGAACGAGGTCGCGCAGATCAACGGTCTGCTCGACAGCGAGTACCTCGTCGAGGGCGGTCTGCGTCGTCAGGTCCAACAGAACATCCAGCGGCTCCGCGAGATCCGCAGTTACCGCGGCGATCGGCATCGTCGCGGCCTCCCGACGCGTGGTCAGCGCACCCGCTGCAACGCCCGCACCCGCAAGGGCCGGAAGAAGACCGTCGCCGGCAAGAAGGGCGTGAAGGGCTAAACCATGGCAAAGAAGCAGAAAAAGATCCGCAAGAACGTGGTGCGTGGGTTGGCCCACGTCAAGGCCACCTTCAACAACACGATCGTCACCATCACCGACATCAACGGCGAGACCCTCTGCTGGGACTCGGCGGGCACGATGGGCTTCAAGGGCTCTCGCAAGAGCACGCCCTTCGCCGCGACCCGCGCCGCCGAGGCGTGCGGCCAGAAGGCCCGCAAGATGGGCATGATCGAGTGCGAGGTCCGCATCAAGGGCGCCGGCGCCGGACGCGAGTCCGCGATCACCGGCCTGTCCGCGACGGGCATCAAGGTGACGGCCCTCGAAGACCGCACCCCGGTCCCGCACAACGGCTGCCGCCCCCGCAAGAAGCGGCGCGTCTGAGCTTCGCTCTCCCCCTCGCGGGGCGAGCACCGACGGGCACGACGGCGTGCCCGTGACAACCGATTGTTTCAAGGCCCGCGTGGAAGAAGGCGGGCGGTGTGCCCGGCAGCGCATCGTCCCACCGAGAGCTCGCGGGCCCGTTCGTCGAGAGAACACCCCTGCCGGATGGCCCGTTGGGCCCGATTGGATCGAAACCATGATGCGTGTGCGCTGGCGGGGCCTCGAGCTCCCCAACCGAGTCTCAGAAGACCACAAGTTCTCGAGCCCCGAGTACGGGCGTTTTACCGTTGAGCCCTTCGAGCGTGGCTTCGGCACGACCGTCGGCAACTCCCTCCGTCGTGTGCTGCTCTCGTCCCTCGAGGGCTCCGCGGTCACAGGCGTGAAGATCACCGGCGCCGAGCACGAGTTCACCTCGCTCCCCGGTGTGCTCGAGGACGTCACGGACATCATCCTGAACGTGAAGAACCTCGTGGTGAAGATGGAGGGCGATGAGCCCCGCACCATGCGTCTGGCGGCCCA